>JAFAXQ010000168.1 GCA_019240835.1 Ktedonobacteraceae bacterium | reverse complement strand
CATGAATGGAAGTGTATTCTTGTTTTACAAAGGGCATACGGCGCAGGTGACTTGCGTTGCCTGGTCACCCGATACCACCAGTGTTGTCTCTGGTTCCTGGGATAAAACGGTACATTCATGGTCCACTATAGACACGCAAAGCTTCGCAGTCGGCGAGCGCATTTTTTCCTATGGCGGTCATAGTGCAGAGGTCTATGGCATAGCTTGGTCGCCAGATGGTACCCTGGTTGCTTCGGCCAGTGGCGATAGAACAGTGCAGATGTGTACTGGCCTAGCTGGTGTGACAAGACCACCACTCAAGAGGCACACCGAGGCGGTGCGGACCGTTGTATGGTCGCCAGATGGCAGCCGTGTTGCCTCGGCTGGCGATGATGGCCTTGTCGTCGTATGGGATGCTACTAGTCGGAAGACTCTATTCACTTATCATGGTCATAACAAAACGGTGTTTGCGGTAGCGTGGTCGCCCGATGGTAAGCGCCTCACTTCGGCAAGCGCTGATGCTAGTGTACAGGTGTGGCAAATAGTGTAAGGAGACAAATAAAATGAGCTGGCATGCAGTGCTAACCATTCTTGAATGGCTTTATGTATGCATCATCCTGCTGATGACGGTGCAGGCCATTTTCGCTATCCGTCTGCGCCTCTTTGTGTGGGAAGAGCCAGAAAAAGCTTGGCTGAATAGCGCACCAACCATCTATCGCGAGCCACGGCTCTCCTTTACGATCCTGCTCCCTGCTCGTCATGAAGAGGACGTGTATCGCGAGACCATCCAGAAGGTCTATGATCTCAATTATCCGAAGTCGTTGATACAGATTATGGCCATTTGCCGCGAAGACGACCCGGGCACTATCGCGGAAGCACGGGCCAAGATGAATGAATTGCGTGTTCCTACTATCCAACTGGTCATTTTCAATGATAAGCCAATCAATAAACCACATGGACTGAATCTGGCGCTGCGGGTGGCCAAGGGTGATATTGTGACCATTTTCGATGCGGAGGATGAACCGCACCCTGATATTCTCAATGTTATGAACACGACTTTCCTGAATGAACAGGTGGATGTGGTACAGAGCGGGGTGCAGTTGATGAATCACAATACGAAGTGGTTTTGCTTTCTCAATGTGCTGGAATACTTCTTCTGGTTCAAGTCGTCGTTGCACTTCTTTGCACGAGCCGGTATGACTCCTCTGGGTGGCAATACGGTGTTTGTGCGCCGTGAACTGATGACTCGGCTTGGCGGTTGGGATGAGACCTGCCTCACTGAGGATGCTGACCTGGGAATCCGCTTGTGCCTCGAGCATGCTCGCGTACGCATCATCTACGATGACGAGTTCGTCACACGTGAGGAGACCCCACATAGCATTGAGCAATTTATTAAACAGCGGACGCGCTGGAACCAGGGCTTTATCCAAATCCTTTTCAAAGGCAGGTGGCTCAAACTAGAGAAGCTTTCGCAGCGTTTGCTGGCTTTCTATGTGCTCATTCTGCCAGAAGTGCAGGCCCTTTTCACGCTGATGGTCCCGGTCTCACTGCTGATGTTTTTCTTGGTGAAGTTGCCCGTGTGGATGGCAATGCTGACCTTTCTGCCGCTCTACTGTTTTCTCATGGCTATGTTCATTGATCTGGCGGGATTGCACGAATTTTTGAAGGCTCACAAGCGTCCGTGGCGTTTGCGTGAAGCGGTCACCATGATTGTGGCCTTCTTTCCCTATCAAATGCTGCTGGGCATCGGTGCCCTGCGCGCTGTGTACCGTTACCTCAAAGGTGCGTCAAACTGGGAGAAAACGGCCCACATTGGACAACACCGTGGAGCAGTAGCAAAGTAGGGGCCCGATTGATCGTGCCCCCGGCCCGATTGATGATGCCCGAGGAAGGTTGTGTGTTATGAAAACGTCTGGCAAGCCAAACAAACAAGAAACGCCCCCGGTTGCGGCGTCGGCCACTCCCCCAGTTGGTAGGGGCCCGATTGATCGTGCCCCGCTGAACCGTACACCTGAGGAGGTCGGCAATGTCACCATCTTTCGCACAGGACAGTTTTTTGTGCATGCATTCGGTAGGGGCCCGATTGATCGTGCCCAGCCGATTGATCAGCTGGCCACGATCAATCGGGCCCCTACTGATGGTATCCTCTCTCAAGGGGATGGAAATACGACCTTCCTCGAACGAATACGCTGGTTTTCGGTCGAACAGAAACGTGTCGTGGAGGCCCAGACGCGCCTGCTGCCCCAAGTAGAGCTGATCAACCCGGTGCAAAAGAAGGAGATTGCCATTCCTTTCTTGCTGGAAGGTATCATCGTTGGCATCATCCTGCTCATGTCGCTGGTGGTACACGGCTACAATATGTTCAACTTCCCTGTGTATGAGGTGCATGAGGGCACGTTTATGGCTAATGCCTGGGCCATCCTGCATGGACAATTGGAGCCATATCCATATACCTATGATCACCCACCACTAGGATGGATACAGATTGCGCTCTGGAGCGCGGCGACCGGCGGCTTCTCCACGTTTGGCAATGCTCTCAATAGTGGGCGTGTGCTGATGCTGCTCTTTTCATTGGGTAGCTCAGTACTCATCTACTTGGTTGCCAATCGGCTGAGCGGCAGCCGAAGCGCTGCGCTGCTAGCACTGGTAATTTTCTCACTGACGACCCTTGGGATCACCTACCAGCGTGAGGTGGTGCTGGATAATATCGCCACTTTCTGGCTGCTACTTGCGCTGTACTTTGTGGTGGTAGCCGACAGCCGTATGCGCTTTCTCATTTTTGCCGCTGTTGCCTTTGCCGTCGCTGTGCTCTCCAGAGGAAGTTTTGTGGTCTTCTTCCCAGCTATGCTGTATGCTGTATGGTTACATGCGACAACGTTCCAGCGCAAGTTCGCTGTGTTAACCTTCTGCTATATGGCGATTGCTTTGAGTTCGACTTTTGTGCTGTATGCGATTCTGAAGGGGGAGCTGCTTCCCACTGGTGTGCTCCCTTGGGATCACAGCCCACATCCGAGCTTGATTGGCGAACTTGTCAACCCTGTGCAGCAGTCGTCGGAGCAGGGGACCTTTGCGAGCAGTTGGGCTGTGTGGAGTCGAAGCATGCTCCCATTGATGATGGCCAGTGCAGTGGCTGTTGTGATGAATCTCATTGGGGGTTGGCAGAGCCGTATGCAGTGGCTGGTAGCATGCTTTCTGATAAGCTACTGGCTCTTCTTGCTGCTGATGAATACGGTGTTCCAGTACTATGTCGTTGCGTTGCTGCCGTTTCTGGCGCTTAATGTGGTGGTAGCAATCTCTGTTCCTTTGAGGCGACTCAGCAGTCGTGTGGGCTTTGACCTGTTCCGTACGCTGTTGCTTTTTAGCATGATCGGGGCACTCATTCCCGCGAGTATACAAGCTGCTCTGCCTGTTCTGACCACCCAAAACGCGACACGGGCACAGACTGAGGCGCTGGCTTGGGTACGAGGCAATGTACCACAGCGTGCAGTGGTGATCGTCAATAGCTACCTCTACGCCGATCTGCATGACGGCAAGAAGGTATATCCCCAGGCGCATCTGTACTGGAATGCTGCTTTCGATCCAGAGATACACGATGTGCTGCTGCACGATGATTGGAACAAGATCGACTATATCGTGGTTGATCAACATCTCTTGCATGACATCAGGACGCTGGGCGCGCCGATGGTGGTACTCGATCAGGCTCTGCATCATGCTGTGTTACGCCAAGAGTTTTCAACTACTAACGGAGAGCAACAAACCGTAGTACAAATTTATCAAGTTGTACATGTACCGTCGCCATAAGCGTATTCAAGAAAGAAACAGAGCAGTGTTATACCTTGGCCAACAAACAAAACCTGTATGGAAAAAACCTCGTTTCATTTTACTGGGGGTATCCTTACTTATCATAGTGGTTATACTAGCAGTGCTACTCATACAGTTCCTCTCATCCAGGCCAAATAAACTTGGACAGGGCTACTGGCACACGAGTGGTTCACAGATTGTGGATGCCAACAACCAACCAGTGCGTATTGCTGGCGTGAACTGGTTTGGCTTTGAGACTCCAAACTATGTCGTTGGTGGACTGCAGGTTCGTAATTACAAAGATATGCTCGATCAGATCAAGGGTCTGGGTTACAACACCATCCGCCTGCCCTACTCGAATCAGCTCTTCGATCAAGAAAGTATACCAAATGGTATAGATCCTGCGCTCAATCCCGATCTCGTTGGGTTAAATGGCTTGCAGGTCATGGATAAGGTTATTGGCTATGCGAGCCAGATTGGACTGCATATCATCCTGGATCAGCACCGTCCCGATGCGAATGCACAGTCAGCCCTCTGGTACACGGCGGCCTATCCAGCATCGCGCTGGATTGCGGACTGGCAGATGCTTGCTACCCATTATAAAGGTAATCCTATGGTGATCGGCGCAGATCTCCATAATGAGCCACATAACCCAGCTTGTTGGGGCTGTGGTGATCCAGCGCTTGACTGGCGCTTGGCTGCTGAACAAGCAGGCAATGCCATTTTAGATATCAATCCCAATTGGCTCATCTTTGTCGAAGGGGTTGAGTGCTACGGCCCTGGTGGGTCAACACAAACATCCGATTGCTACTGGTGGGGCGGTAATCTAAAAGGGGTCAGTTCCGCGCCTGTGCAACTAAAAGTGCCCAATCGTCTGGTCTACTCTGTACATGACTATCCACAAAGCGTTGCCTATCACGCCTGGTTTAAGGCACCTAGCTATCCGCAGAATTTGCCTGGAATATGGGATACCTGCTGGGGTTATATTCAAAAGCAAGGTATTGCTCCGGTTTGGGTCGGCGAGTTCGGCACAAAATTGCAGACTGCAGCAGACCAGCAGTGGCTCTCTAGTCTAGTTAGCTATCTGGGCACAGGTGCCAGTGGCTTCAATTGGACCTACTGGAGCTGGAATCCCAATTCTGGAGATACGGGAGGCATTTTGAAGGACGACTGGAAAACAGTCAACCAGAACAAGCAGCACTACCTGAACCCCGTTCTGTTTCCTCTAGCTAGCACTGCATCAGCAACCACAAGTGTGAGCAACAAAGCTGTTCCGCCTACACAGCCTCCCAATGTTGGGACGCTACAGGCGTATTACAAAAGTGATAATCCAGGGGCATTAGTCGTCAATCAGATCATGCCGGACCTGAAAATCTCTAACATGGGCAGCAGCCCCGTTCGCTTGAGCGATATCACCATACGCTACTGGTATACAAGTGGCAACAAGCAAACACAAGCTTACGCGTGCGATTACGCAGCGCTGGGCCGCGAGCACATTATCGGCAAGTTTGTCTCTTTAGCTACGCCGCGCTCAAAAGCCGACAGCTACCTGGAGATCGGCTTCACCGGCGACGCTGGCAATCTTGCTCCTGGCAAGGACACGGGTGAAATCAAGAGTCGCTTTAATAAGTCGGATTACTCGAACTATGACCAGAGCAAGGACTATTCCTACCTTGCCTCAGCCACACAGTATACGTTGTCACAGCACATCACGGTTTACTATAAAGGAACATTGGTGTGGGGAACGGAGCCTGTGTAAAGGTCACCGTTTTCTCTCTGCAAACGTGATTACAGTATAACATCGTAACACGATACACCTGTACCACAAGCAAAAATGATGACTATGTAAAACAAAGCTTCTCCGTTTTGCTTGCTCGGTCACCTGACATCTCTTTCATCTCTCCAAGAAGACGTAGAGTAGAAGAGCATTATGCCTTTTTAGTAAGAGAGGATAGCTAATATGGGACAGTTAGAGCAGAAAGTAGCCATTGTAACCGGAGCCGATAGCGGTATTGGTCGCGCTATAGCGTTGCGCTTTGCGCAGGAAGGTGCGACTGTAGTTGTGAACTACGCTCATGCGCACGACAAAGCGGAGCAGGTGCGTCAGATCATCGAACAGAAGCATGGCAAGGTTCTTGTCATCCAAGCGGACGTTTCACAGTATCAACAAGTGACAGGTCTTGTCCAGCAGGCCGTTGATCGGTACCAGCGTGTGGATATTATGGTGAACAATGCTGGCATGGAGATTCACAGCCCCTTTCTGGATGAGACCGAGGAGCACTTTGATCGCGTCATGGGCGTTGATCTCAAAGGGGCCTTCTTTGGAGCGCAGGCAGCGGCACGTGAAATGGTCAAACGCAAGACAACTGGGCGCATCATCAACATCTCTTCGGTGCATGAAGATTTGCCCATGCCGGGCAATGTCCCCTATTGCTGCGCTAAAGGGGGCTTGCGCATGCTCACACGCACGATTTGCCTGGAGTTAGCTCCTTACAATATCACCGTGAATAACATCGGTCCCGGTGCTGTGCGTACACCTATTGATGCTGATGTCGAGGCGGATCCAGAGAAGATGGGCGCACTGCTCAAAGAGATCCCGCTGGGTCGTATGGCTCAGCCGGAAGAGGTGGCCGCGCTTGCGCTCTATCTGGCTTCAGATGCCGCTGCTTACGTCACTGGCGCGACATTCTTTATTGACGGCGGGCTGATGCGCAATACAGCCGGACTGTAGGGAGTAAGACGCATGGCAGACGTACACACGCACCCATCTTTCCATCCCTCGGCGAGCTACCTACCAATTGAGGACTATGCCTGCATCGGTGACCTGCATACCGTTGCGCTGGTGGGCAAGAATGGCTCTATTGACTGGTGCTGCATTCCGCGCTTTGATGCACCCAGTGTCTTTGGTGCATTGCTTGACGCACACAAAGGTGGCTTCTTCCGTATAGCACCCTCCGACGTGTCGCAGATGAAATGTCAACAGCTCTATCTGCCGGAGACCAACATTCTGCTTACGCGCTTTCTGAGTATGGGTGGTGTTGCTGAGCTTACAGACTTCATGCCCATCAAGTCGATTGGTTCTGCACCTCACGAGCATCACCTCGTGAGGTCGGTCGAGGTCGTGCATGGATCATTGACCTTCATGCTGACTTGCCGTCCCGCCTTCAATTATGCACGCGACGAGCATGACGTTTCGATATCCGAAAAGGGCGCGCTCTTTCGCAGCCAGAGCCTGAGTCTGGGTCTGGCGTCACACGTGCAGTTGGAGCCTGATGAGCATGGCGGTGTGCAGGCAAAATTTTCCTTGCAGGCCGGTGAGTCTTTGCACTTTGTGCTAGAGAGCACAAGGAAAAACGAGCGTGCTCCGCATCCTCTCTCTGATGGGCAGTACCAGCAAGTGTTTCAGGACACGGTGCATTGCTGGCGGGGCTGGCTCTCGCAATGCACATATCAAGGACGTTGGCGGGAAATGGTGCAACGTTCGGCCTTGGTCTTGAAGCTGCTGACCTATGCGCCGACAGGAGCAGTGGTAGCTGCCGCTACGACGAGTTTGCCCGAGTCGGTAGGTGGTGTGCGTAACTGGGATTACCGCTATACCTGGATTCGTGACTCCTCCTTCTCACTTTATAGTCTCCTCACGCTTGGCTTTACGCAGGAAGTGGAGGCGTTCATGCGGTGGCTCGATGCTCGCTGTCACGAACTTGAGGGCAATAGCACCCTCCAACCGATGTATGGTATTGAGGGCGAGCATGATCTGACCGAGGCGTACCTCGACCACTTAGAGGGCTATCGCAAGAGCCGACCAGTGCGCATCGGCAATGGAGCGTATAGTCAGAAGCAACTAGACATCTATGGGGAGATGCTAGACGCGATCTACATCTATAATCGCTATGATGCCATCTCCTACGACCTGTGGCAGAACCTGCGCCGTCTGCTCGGCTGGCTGGAGCAGCATTGGCAGGAGCCGGATGAAGGCATCTGGGAGGTACGTGGGGGACCGCAGCGCTTCTTGCATTCACGCATGATGAGCTGGGTGGCCTTTGATCGCGCTCTGCGCATGGCACGGCATAGAGGATGGCCCGCGCCGGAAGAGAAATGGAGCAAATTACGCACGCAGATTTATGAGCAGATCATGCAGCAAGGTTGGAACGAGAAGGTTCACAGCTTTGTACAGTATTACGGTAGCGATGCGGTTGATGCCAGTTCTTTACTCCTCACGATTACTAACTTCGTCGGTTCCAAGGAACCACGCATGCTTGAGACGATTGACCGTATTCAAAGAGAGCTGACGAGCGGCGCGCTTGTGCTGCGCTATAATCCCAAGCTGGCTGCCGATGATGGAATGGGAAGTCAGGAAGGAACCTTTGGGGCCTGTAGCTTCTGGCTGGTGGAGAACCTGGCCCGTGCGGGTCGTCTGGATGAGGCACGCCTCATGCTAGAGAAGCTGCTGTCGTACTGCAACCATGTCGGTCTCTATGCTGAGGAGATCAGCCCAACGGGTGAGGCGCTCGGCAATTTCCCCCAGGCTTTTACCCATCTTGCGCTCATCACCGCTTGCACCCACCTCAACCATGCGCTCGATACACGTCAAAGGGTGGTAGAAGGATAATGGATGTGGAGACAACACAGGGTAGTGTCGTGCAAACGACCGAGGACACACAAAACACGCTCACGAGAGTGCAGCATGTTGTCATTGTTGGCGTAGGCTTCGGTGGCCTGCAAGCAGCGAAAGAACTGGGGAGGCAGTCGATAATAGGTGAAGGAGGGGTGGACCTCACCTGTTTGCAAACAGGCTGATGGAGCAGCATGGCGACCGCAAGGGATTGTCACTACTATATGTTCATGGTTGTATAATAGTGGCGGGCCTTACGCCCGCCATGCTCGCCGCAAAAATAGGACGGATACCCTTTAAGAGGAATGGCAAAAAAAACTTCTGGTGTGCTCTACGGCACAACGGCTACGACACTCCGTAGAAACAGCGCCCCACAAAAATGCGCTTGGCGCATCTGCTCAAGAGCTTGCATCGCTAGCGCATCGTAGACCTGGCCACCCAGCACCCCAGCCTCGACCACCAACGGCCTGAGCTGCTCGATGAGCACGCGGGCCTGCTGCACAAAGGCGTGATGGGCCGGCATACCCGCCGAAATGTCGAGTACATGTGCCCGGTCCTGTGTCAGCTTGCATCTGGCCTCACGCAGCAGGGGACCCATGCAGGCGGTGATGCCTAGCGTAGTGCCACCAAGTGCATAGCCGCGCCCTTGCGCCTTGAGTCCTTGCAGCAGGGAGGACAGCAGCTGCTCACAGGCCGTGCTGTTGGTGGTGGGGAACTCGCATTCCGTCCAGTAGAGGTGAGCACCATGCTTACAGGAGGTGAGCA
>JAFAXQ010000152.1 GCA_019240835.1 Ktedonobacteraceae bacterium | reverse complement strand
CGCATCCTACTTGCTAATTATAGTATACACACTATCACTATCGCTGAGAATCCCAACTACATGCAGGGCATGAGCACTTCAATACACGTAGGCATACAGGCCCTCATCAGCAGTAACGCTGCTATGGCGCTTGCTCCTACCGATAGCGCGCTCATTCTGCTTGGCGATCAACCACTGATAACGCAGCAGATTATTGATACACTCATAGCAACGCGACGGGACACAGGCAAACGGATTGTTACTCCGCTGTACCAAGGCAAGCGTAGCAGTCCCACGCTCTTCGATGCAAGCCTGTTTCCTGAACTTATGAAGCTGACAGGTGACGAGGGTGGTCGCCGTCTGCTGGAGCGCTACCGTGCTGACATCGCGACAGTTGAATTGGGCGACGCTATGGCAAGCTATGACGTTGATACATGGGAGATCTATCAACAGGTTCTCGCTGAGTGGCAACGCAGGCAAGAACAAGAAACAGATGAAATGTCCTAAAGCCACAATTGCCCTACTAATGTCCATGGGCCCCTTGGTCTACTCTTGTTCGTATGCCTACAAGCTATCTCTCTCTATCAGTTCGATACACCTCATAGTCCCAATCTCTCGAAGGCTTAGGCAACATATCCTCCGGCGTCCACTGTGCGTCCTGTCCATACTTGCCAGTATACTTTTTTAGCGTCTCCCCAACAAAGAAAAACACCATTTGCGAGATGCGAAACCCGACTGGAATAACAAGCGTCGTCTGCGTGTGGTTGGATATCTCCATCGTCCAGCGACTGATGTAGCCGACATCGCCGACTCCTGCACAGCGACACACGGACAAACCGGAGCGTGCCACCGTGCTGCGTGAGTGCATCTTGGCAAGATAGCCGTTATGGCCGCCAACAATTTCCTCAGTATGTGCTAGGATAGTTGTCCCAGGACGAATAGCGATTTTGCCGTCCTTCGCCTTGCGCGGCTGTCCCCAATACTGCCGAATCTCTTCAGGATCATCCAGATGCATGACTTCCATGTTAGCATCACCCTGAAAGTACCACTCGCCCAAGCGGCAATCATAGGAGTTCGTGCCCAAGTGGCGCTGGTCAAACGGCTCAATGACGATATTGCCGTGCTGCATTTCTTCTACAATACGTTTGTCTGATAATAGCATAGCAGAATTTCTCCGGTAGCATTTCAATAATAAAAAAGTGTCAGCAGAGTGACACTGAGAGAAGTGTATAATATAGTAACATCCTGTTACGCTACTGCCAAGCCTAGGCATCTATTATGCAAGAAAGATATGGAAATGGCTGACAATCTCACGCTAGCTCCTCTCGAAGACGAACGGGCCATTCGGCATATTACGGATTTATTGTTCATCTACACTGACCAAAAAGAGTGGTCTGCTGCTCGCCAACTTTTTGTTGATGGACCTATCGAAGTTGACATGAGTTCTCTGGCGGGTGGGGGACCGATACAGATGACAGCAGATGAGCTACTAGCTGGCTTTCGGGCAGGATTACACGAGGACAAGCCCAGCCATCATATGACCACGAACTACCGCATCACCGTCACTGGAGATCAAGCAGAGGTGTGGGCACATGGATATGCCTGGAATCGTTTACTGCATTATCAAGCAGAGTCAGATCTGTGGGAAACCTGGGGAAACTATCGTTTGCCCTTTCAACGCACTACCAACGGGTGGCGGCTCAAGGGGTTTTGCTACTTTGCCAAGTACAATTGTGGAAATGACTACGTTCGTACTCATGCATGCTAGATGGTGCTATGTGGTGGTTACACAACACCTTCTGCCTTTTCAGTGTCCTCCATCGCCGTCGGCAATGTACGTACGGCGTCTATCTCTACCCATATACGCTCAATCAACTTGCGTTCCTCTGCTTCGTCGGCAAGAGCAGCTTGGAAGGGAAAGAAAGCGCGATCATCACTATGGCGGTGTATCCAACGGCTAATAATATTGATCTGATCTACCTCGGCCTGACCTACGATACTGGGTGCGTCTGCCGATGTGCGTGCCAAGGCGAGCATTTCACGTACGCCATCGCAGAGAGCAGTAGGCTCGTGCGCAACACACTGCTGCTGGACGAGGCGACCATGACGAATCAGAAATAGTTCATCACAGCCCTGCTGTGCTGAGGGATAGACAATGAACAGGTTGTTGGCCTCAACTGCGCCAGTAATGAGCCGTTGCCCTATCAACACCTCGTCGGCACAGCGGATAGCGTCGCGTAGCCAAGCAGCACGTTCAAAGTTCAGGTTCTGCGCTGCCTCGAACATCTGACGTCTGAGACGCTCAAGCAGATCTTCACGCTCACCACCTAGAAAGGCGCAGACCTGATCGATACTCCTACGATACTCTGCCGGATCAATCCCACCACGACAGGGACCAGGACAACGGTCCAAGTGCAAGCGCAAGCAAGGCTCAGACGGCTTAGCCTGTGGTGGTAGTCCACGCGTGCAAGTACGCAAGGGAAAAAGCTTCTGCACCAGCTCTATCGTCAGATCGACAACGCGTCGACTGCGAAAGGGACCGAAATAACGTGCCCCGTCGGCGGCTACTTCTTTTGTGGCGTAGACCCGTGGAAAGGCATGCTGCGTATCGATTTTGATGAAGGGATACAGGTCGTAGTTGCGCAGTTGTACGTTGTACATTGGTTGCAGCGCTTTGATCAATTGTGACTCGACTAGCAATGCCTCTAACTCGGACCCTAGCACACGCGTCTCAATCTCTTTGACGCTTTGTAGTAGCCCATCCATCTTGCGCGTGTAGCCCAGGGGATGATTGTAGTATGAGGCCAAACGCTCTTTCAGACATTTCGCCTTGCCAACATAGATAACCTGTCCACTAGCATCTTTCATCAAATAGACACCAGGGTGATCTGGAAAATCGTGTCGCCAGGCAGCATTGAGAAAAAGGCTGCCAGTTGGACGAGCGGAGGCCGCAGCCGTTGCGGAGAGTTTTCCATCGGCACGCCAGTTATCGCTTTGTTCAGCCGAGGTGATGTGCGTGATATCTCCACTCCACGCGACGGGCAATTGCAAACGGCGGCGCAGGTGTGCGAGTGTGCAGATGCCCTGTTGCTTGGCCAAAGCGAGAAAGTGTAAGAAGATGGCGGCTGTCACCCGTGCATCATTAAGGGCACGATGGAAATTTGAGGTAGAAATATTTATATGCCTTGCTACCAACTCCAACTTGAAGCGTTTCAAGTCTGGCAGAAAACGCCGCGCTAGGGGAAGGGTATCAAGGCCGTCAAGGGGGAACGCTTGTCCCTGCAATTGTGCCTCATAGGTGAGAAAACCAATATCGAAGCCCAGATTGTGCCCAACAATAATCGCGCCGTCAATGAAGCGCAGGAACTCGGGCATAACCTCCTGCGCGGTAGGTGCCATATTGACCAGATCCTGGGTGATTCCTGTAAACTGTGTGATGAAGGGTGGAATGCGGCGGCAAGGATTGACTAGGCTTTGAAAAGAGCCAATCGCCTCGCCGCCCCGTAATCGCACCCCAGCAATCTCGATCACACGGTCAGAGCCAGGACGCAATCCCGTTGTTTCAGTATCCAGCACTACGAACTCAATCTCATCGAGCTGCTGATGGGTTGTACGCCACGCCGCAAGCGACCAACGAAGCCCACCCTCTGCTGCTCCTACCTCCGCAAAAAGCGTAGAGCTTCGTAGCGTTTGGCGCAGCAGCGTCGTCCAGAAGGCATGTGTGCCTGCTTGCGCCTCTGCCCCAAACAGATGCTTGATAAGCAGTTCCTCTGACGTGGGTTGTCCGATGCTTTCTAGCAACTCGTGGGCGCGCCTGAGCAATGTTGCGCGCTGTGGTTGCGTAGTCCTCTGGTCACGCTCCTGTCGCATAGGGAAAAAAATCCTCTTTATACGTTCTCTACAAAATAATAGAGCATATGTACGAGGATATCACGACGCTAGAGGTCTGACAAGGGAAAAGGAAGTAAAGCAGTGAAGCTATTCTGCTACTACCACAAGCGCATGGACACGTCCCATTTGGAAATTGTCTGGCCAGTGCATAGGTAACTCTTCCCAACTAACGCCTGCATCGGCGGAGCGGAAAATGCCTTTGTTGCTGCCCATATAAAAGACTCCCGCTTCGGCTGGATTAGCAGCCAATACACAGGTCAGTAATCCCTTTTCCCCAGGCAAACCAGCTCGCACTTGTTGCCATGAACTGTTATGGCTGCGGCGGTAGACTGCTGACTCCGCGCTCATTGGATCATGTGCTTGCTGTGGACCATGTGCCGCAGATATGACAATCGTGTCCGGATCAGCAGGATCAACCGCTACACTCCAGAGGTAGTGGTGGTTGAGACCTTCATCGGGCCGATACCATGTATCTCCACCATTATCGCTCTCGACGAAGCCAATTCCTGCCTGCATAAAGCCATCCCCAGCGGCAGAATAGAGGCGATTGGGCGCGAGTTTATGCATTACTAAGGTATGCGTATCAAAGGGTCCATCGGGTTTTCGATCTTCCCAGGTTTCACCGCCGTCGAAACTGCGAATAAGTGCGCCTGCTTCAATGGCTGCGTAGATACGGCCGGGTTGGATTGGATCAGACGTTATCCAGCGAACGTGATGAGTATATGGACGCGGTGGAAAGCTCCAGGTTGGAGCAGAGGGTAACTGACGCAGTGTTGCCAGATCACGCCATGTTGCTCCACCATCCGCCGAACGGAAAATGGCGCTAGGTTCTGTTCCTGCATAGATGACGCTGTGTCCATTGGCATGCTCTGATGGACCGATGGCAACCGACATGACCTGCTCATAAATGATGTTTGTTCCTACGTTCTCCCACGTCTTTCCAGCATCGTTACTGCGCCACAGCCCCTGATCAAAGGTGCCACAATATACCTCTGCTGGCTGTTGAGGATCAATAGCCAGACATTGTGTAGCCCGGCCAGTTAGTTGCGGATCAACAACCCATTCCCCACCGTGCTGACGTGCGATGGCTAGGGCTTTGTCCGTTGCAATATATAATTTTTCCATGCCATACCTCTTATCTATTCCTTCCTACTGAAGGATAGCACCCTTCTATCGGAAACAGGCTGTCCCTCCTGCCAGAAACGTCCTGTCCTTTTGAACAGGGTTTTTTAGGCCGCGAACACTTTTCGGTAGTCACTCTCGATAGACGCACACCCGCTACGAGCTACTTTCCTCTGTTGAACCGTATACAAAGCAGAAGTGAAAAAGGGAGACTGGCAGAGAGAGAGACCAGCCAAGCTGGCGGGAGGAAAGCCTCTCACTATCCCCAGCCATCCAGAAGGAGAAAGAGTACATGACAGAGCAGCACCAACCTTCCAACGCGCAGGAGGTGCATGTTGGCATGGACGTTGAGGTGACCCATGGTGATCTAGGGCAAGCTGATGTAAGCAAGCCCACGGTCAAGGAGGTCATTCGAGACCAGCAGGGACAGGTGGACCACCTAGTGGTCCAAAAAGGAGTGCTCTTCCACAAAGAAGTGGAGATCCCAGCGGATCGCATCCAGCAGGTCAAAGTGCCGCAGACTGCAACAGAGAATGGAACAGTTTTAATACAGACCAGTCAAGAAGAAGTGGAGAACTTGACCTCACAAGGACGAGAAGCATTGACACCGGACAGCGATGTGCTGGGACAGGTGGAAGAGCAATTACCTACTGCAGAAGGACTGCGGGCACACGAACGCCAAAGAAGCGCTCCCAAGGGCGCAGCAGAAGCTGGGCAACAGCGACTGCTCTCCTGGTGGCATATACTAGGGCCAGGATTCTTGAGTGGTATGGCAGGCAACGATGCTTCGGCGGTCGGGGCCTACGCTATTGACGGAGCGCAGGTGGGCTACGCCCATCTCTGGCTCATGCTGCTCTCCACACCTCTCTATCAGGCCGTACAATATAGTTGCGCGAAAATTGGTCGGCTCACTGGGCAAGGGCTTGCCGACGTATTACGGACGCATTACAATTGTCCAGTGTCGGTAGCAGCTTCGCTCGTGCTGGTAATAGCCAATATCGCACTGATGGCTGCAGATCTGGTAGCTATAAGTACTGGTCTAGAACTGCTCACTGGACTTACTTGGGTCTGGTTTGTCGTGCCAGTGGCTCTGCTCTTATGGTATCTGACCGTCTACGAGAGCTTCAAGGCAATCAAAAAAATCTTCATTGGCATGAGCGCGGTCTTTCTTGTCTATCTGGCCACGACAGTGCTCTCGCACCCCGATGGCGGCGCGGTCCTCTGGAACACGTTCATCCCGCATGTGGATTTCTCCTTTAACAATATCAGTAGCGCCGTTGCCCTGCTGGGAGCCACCATTTCGCCCTATACCATCTATTGGCAGGTGCAAGGAGAAAAAGAGCAACAACGGCCAGGCAAGACCAAACGAAAACAGATTCGCTTCGCAGCTCTGGATGTTGCACTAGGTGCGCTCGGTGGCAATCTCATCGCCTACTGTATTATGCTCACAACGGCAACAACCCTCTTTACACATCATAAAAGCGTGAAGACGGTCGTCGATGCTGCCTCAGCGCTCGCTCCCCTGTTGGGTCCCTTTGCCAAGTATCTCTTCGCTATAGGCTTTATTGGAGCAGGGCTGGTCGCTATTCCTGTGCTGCTGGCTAGTACCTCTTACGCCGTAGCGGGCACTTTCGGCTGGCCAGGGGCACTCTCCAAGAAACCGTGGCAGAATGAAGGCTTCTACTTGATTCTCAGTACAGCCTTAGTGGCGAGCCTAGCCCTGACACTGCTACGCATCGACCCCACCCAACTGCTGTTCTGGGCCAATGTGCTCAATGGACTGCTCGCTCCCATTCTGGTCATCTTCCTCCTCCTGGTGGGCAACTCCCGCAAAGTGATGCGCGGACAAAGACTAAGCTGGGTAACGAATGTCGGGCTAGCTATCATCGTGCTAGTAATGACAGGTGCAGCGCTGCTCTTGCTCTATGGACTGCTCACTGGCAGAGGAAGTTGAGACGCGTTTTTTAGACCATATGATATACTGTATATAAGCTAAACGACAATCTGGAAAAGACTATTAAGAAACATACACAAGCGAGCAGAGCCTATCAAACACAGCCATGCGCTCCATTGTAATGAGGTAGCACGTGTTATTTGAAGACTACAGCCAAGAAGAGCTTGTCCACAGTCCGGTGCGCAATCAATACTTACAGATCAAGCAGCAGCATCCCGACGCCATTCTTTTTTTTCGCATGGGCGACTTCTACGAGATGTTCGATGATGATGCAGAGATCGTTGCCCGCGAATTGGAGATTGCACTCACGCGTCGTGACTTTGGGCGCGGCGAGAAAGCGCCGATGGCAGGCATTCCTCATCATGCCGTCGATGGCTATATTGCACGCTTAGTGAGCAAGGGCTATAGAGTGGCAGTTTGTGAACAGATAAGTGACCCTGCCCTCTCAAAAGGACTGGTTGAGCGCCAAGTGCTGCGTGTGGTCACACCGGGCACCGTCATCGATCCAGCCATGCTCACCGCCAAGCGCAATAACTTCCTTGCAGCAGTGGTAGTCGGGCGCGCTGCCGTCGGGGTGGCCTACGTTGATATTACGACGGGCGAATTTGCTGTGACGCAGTTTAGCACACCTGAACCGGGGCTGGCTCTGCAACAGGAGATTGCACGCGTCAGTCCGGCTGAGGTGATTGTCGAGGCACACTATAGCCGCCTGGGCAGTCGCAAGAGACGCTGGCTGGCTACAGCGATGAGTGAGAAGCAGGTCACAAAGTTGGGAGCTAATGGCAATGCCAACGCTGAGATTCCTGAACTTGAAGAAGACGATGAGGACGATCGTGCTCCGCTGACTAAGCTGCTGCAGGGTGTAGGGGGACACGTGACCCCCTATGATGCTCGATATTTTTCAGAGGATGATGCACGCCACCGCCTGCTTACACAATTCAATGTGGCTTCTCTAG
This sequence comes from Ktedonobacteraceae bacterium, assembly GCA_019240835.1. Lineage (GTDB taxonomy): Bacteria > Chloroflexota > Ktedonobacteria > Ktedonobacterales > Ktedonobacteraceae > JAFATZ01. The sequence continues at coordinate 9,723 of JAFAXQ010000152.1, read as the reverse complement.
AGAGTTTTGGTTGTGCTCACCTTCCCCTGGCTATCCGTGCTGCTGGAGCTGTGCTGGCCTATGTGCAGGAGACACAAAAGGAACTGCTCTGTCAGCTTACGGCCCTTGAGACATACTCGACAAGCGGCTTCATGACGCTTGATGCACATACGCGCCGCAACCTTGAACTGTTCGAGACGGGGCGCAGCGGTTCTGTGAAGGGATCGCTACTGTGGGTGCTCGACCAGACACGCAGTCCGATGGGTGGGCGGCTACTGCGCCGCTGGCTCGGTCAACCCTTGCTTGACCTTGCACTGCTGCAACAGCGCCAAGAGGTTATCAGTGAATTACTGAATAATCCACTGTTGCAGGCCCAGTTGGCAGCAGCCCTCAAGCAGGTTGGTGATATCGAGCGTCTTGTTAATCGTGTGCGTCAGCGCATCGCCACACCCCGTGATCTGCTTGCCCTAGCCGTGGGGCTACGTGCCACCGCCAGTATTCGCTCACGGTTGCAGGACAACCCTGAAACTTCAGAAACGACCATCTCCTCGCTTATGCACGTTTTGCAACGGCTCGCTGATAACGATGATAGTATCACATTAATTGAGCGAGCTATCGTCGATGATCCACCTGTGAGCGTCTCTGAAGGAGGGATTATTCGACCCGCTTTTAGCTCGGAACTAGATCAGTTGCAGCACGCCTCACATAATGGGCGGCAATGGCTTGCAGAGATGGAACAGCGCGAACGCAAGCGCACGGGTATTAGCAATCTGAAAGTTGGCTACAGTAAGACGGCAGGCTATTATATCGAGGTAGCGAATGCACACCTCAAGCGCGTGCCACAGGACTACACCCGCCGTCAAACGCTCACAAATGGTGAACGTTACATCACCACAGCACTGAAAGAGCAAGAAACCCTTATTCTTAATGCTCAGGAACATATCAATAAGATGGAAAACGAACTGTTCGTGCAATTGCGAGCAGATATTGCTGTTCATGCATCTGAGCAGATACTAGCCACAGCACATGCGCTTGCCGAACTCGATGTCTATCTGAGCCTTGCTGAAGTAGCGGGGAAGTACAACTACTGCCGCCCTCAACTGAATGATGGAGACAGGATTCATATCGTCGCAGGTCGCCACCCTGTTGTCGAGCAAGCACAGTCGGATACACCTTTCATCGCTAACGATAGCGATCTCTCCATCCATGATGCGCAGATCTGTATTATCACCGGCCCCAATATGGCAGGCAAATCGACATACCTACGCCAAGTTGCCTTAATCGTGCTTATGGCACAGATTGGTAGCTATGTACCCGCTGAGGCAGCGACGATTGGCTTGGTAGATCGTATCTTTACCCGTATCGGTGCCCAGGATGACCTAGCGACCGGACAGAGCACCTTTATGATTGAGATGGTTGAGACCGCCAATATCCTGCACCACGCGACACCTTGTAGCCTGATTATCCTGGACGAGATTGGCCGCGGGACTAGCACCTACGATGGACTGGCCATCGCCCGTGCTGTTGTCGAGTATCTACACAACAATAAGCGCTGTGGCGCACGTACGCTCTTCGCCACCCATTATCACGAACTGGTCGAGGTAGCACAACTGCTACCACGCATTCGCTGCATGAATGTCGCTGTGACGGAGGAGGCAGGAAACGTTGTCTTCCTACGCAAGATTGTGCCGGGAGGAGCCGACCGCAGCTATGGCGTCCATGTAGCACAACTAGCAGGTATTCCACGCCCTGTCATTCATCGCGCCCAGGAAATTCTGCAGGAGTTGGAGCGCAAAGGCGATGCCAGGCTGCGCCGCCGAGCCATGCGCGATATGACCATGCCTGCGGCTTGGCAGATGACCCTTTTTGCCTCTGAAGCGCATCCCTTACTTGAGGAGATCAAGACGCTAGCCATCGACGAACTGACGCCGATTGAGGCTATCAGCAAGCTATATGAGTTACAGCAGAAGGCTAAGAAAAACACGGACTAGGAAAGAAATCCCCCTCAGGAGCACTATCCTGAACATAGAAAGTGTAGATAACGTTAACTCACCCCCCACTGCTATAGCGGTAGGTGCTCAAAAAAAGGTACAATAAGGTTAGGGAACTGAGATCACAGGCAGAGGCCTGAGAAGAGACTCAATTCTGGCATAGAAGGCGAGAGCTTTCTAGTCTCGCCTTCTATGTGGTCGACCAATTTACATTCCTTAGTAGGCGATATCATAGGGGAGCCACTGCTCCTAGTATCTATAAAGGAGAATAACTCATGACCAATCCACTGTTGGAACTTAAGAATTACGGACAAAGCGTCTGGTATGACAACATTGATCGCGCACAGTTGGTCTCCGGCCAGTTCAAACGCATGCTCGACGAAGAAGGTGTCGTAGGTGTAACCGCCAACCCTACCATCTTTGAAAAGTCAATCAGCGCTGGTCATGCGTATGACGAGCAGATGTCACAGCTTATTGCTGCAGGCAAAGATACCAACGAAATCTACGAAAACCTGGTCATTCAAGATATCCGTAGCGTGGCCGATCTACTGCGGCCAATCTATGAGCGCAGCGAGGGCTTAGATGGCTACGTGAGCCTAGAAGTTTCTCCAGATCTGGCACATGACACAGATGGGACTATTGCGGAAGTACAGCGCTTCTGGGGCATGGTTAATCGACCAAACCTAATGATTAAAATTCCGGCCACGCCCGAAGGCATTCCCGCTATTGAGCAGGCTATACGTGAAGGCGTTAACGTCAATATCACGTTGATCTTCTCCCTCGACACCTATCGCGCCGTTACCGATGCTTACTTGACAGGCCTGGAGGTGCGCAATGGTGAGGGCAAGGACATTAGTACTATCGCCTCGGTTGCTAGCTTTTTCGTGAGCCGTGTGGATACGTTGGTCGACAAGCGACTAGAAGATATGATCAAGGCGAGCACTGATCCTGCTGAACAGCAGAAATTGCAAGCGCTCGCAGGCCAGGCAGCTATCGCTAATGCACGTCTGGTCTACCAAGAGTTCAAGCGTATCTTTAATACACCGCGCTTTGAGTCACTCAAGCACGTAGGTGCGCATGTGCAACGACCACTCTGGGCCAGCACTAGCACAAAGAACCCTGCGTACCGCGACGTGCTCTATGCGGAGGAACTGATTGGACCCAACACGGTTGACACGATGCCATTGGAGACTGTCGAGAAGTTCCGCGATCATGGCAAAGTGCGCTACAGCATAGAGGATAACCTCGATGGCGCAAGAGCCGCACTAGCAGCGCTGGAAGAGGTAGGTATTCACTACGATCAGGTTACACAACAGTTACAAGATGAGGGCGTACACAAGTTCGCCGATTCTTTCCACCAGTTGTTTGCAGGCATTCACAGCAAACAGCAAGCTATTAAAAAGGATCAAGTAGTACGCTAAGAGCAGAAGAGGACTTTACGTAACCGACGGGCGCACAGAGAGAAAACTACAGTGCGTCCTTCTCGTTGTGTGCTTATCGCGCCAGAACTTTGTATTGACAGATGAGTATACAATACAACAAAGTACTAAACTAGTAAAACAAAGATCAGGAGACTTTTTCATGCCTCATCGCAGCATAGCCGAGGCACCTAACCCCTTACGCGAGGGACTACGCATTAAACAAAGCCCAGAACCCTGTGTCATGATCATCTTTGGGGCAACCGGAGACTTAACACATAGGAAGCTATTGCCTGCGCTCTATAACTTAGCACTGGAACATCCCTTACCAGCCGGTTTCTCAGTCGTTGGTTTTGCACGTCGCCCTTATAGTGACGAGCAATTCCGCCAGCAGGCACTAGAGTCGATCAACGCATTCTCGCGGCAGAAGCCTGTGAACCCACAGGTGTGGGAGAGCTTCGCCTCGGGTATCTATTACCTGCAATCAAACTTTCACGATTCCACAGGATATGAAAAGCTCGCTACTCTGCTCAACAGGCTTGATCATGAGCGCGGCACAGGCGGCAATCGCATCTTCTACCTGTCAACATCGCCCAGCCAGTATCCCGAAATTATTCAAAACCTGGGCGTGTCTGGCTTGAATAAGAACCGCAAAGGCTGGACGCGCATCATCATCGAAAAACCCTTTGGCCATGACCTTGCCTCGGCACGCGAGCTGAACCGCCAGGTGGGCAAGGTGTTCAAAGAGGAGCAGGTCTACCGTATCGACCACTACCTGGGCAAGGAGACGGTACAGAACATTCTCGTCTTCCGTCTAGCCAATGGGATTTTCGAGCCTGTATGGAATCGCCGCTATGTGGACCACGTACAGATCACGGTAGCAGAGAACCTCGGTCTTGAAGGACGTGGAGGATATTACGAAGAAGCTGGAGCTATCCGCGACATGGTTCAAAACCATATGCTGCAATTACTTGCTCTTGTCGCTATGGAACCGCCGATCGCTTTTGACGCCAATTCGGTCCGTGATGAGAAGGTCAAGGTACTGCACGCGCTTCAGCCACTGGTTGGCCGTGATGCCATGAACAATACCGTACGTGCCCAGTATGGCCCTGGTTGGGTTGGCGGTCGTCAAGTCCTTGGCTATCTAGAGGAGAATGATGTCTCCCTTGATTCAGTTACCGAGACTTACGTGGCATTGAAAACGCATGTGGACAACTGGCGCTGGGCTGGTGTACCATTCTACTTACGTACAGGAAAACACCTACCCAAACGAGTCACGGAGGTTGCTATTCAGTTCAAACTTGCACCACTTATGCTCTTCAAGCGCAGCGACGCTCAGGGACAGGTTGAACCGAATGTCCTCACCCTGCGCATCCAGCCTGACGAGGGCATTTCACTCAAGTTCGGTGCAAAGGTACCAGGAACAGACATGCAAATCCGCTCTGTGAACATGGACTTCTTCTATGGCTCTTCCTTTGTGCGCGAACAACCAGAGGCTTACGAACGTCTCTTACTTGACTGTATGCTCGGCGACTCCACCCTCTTCACACGCCGTGATGAGGTAGAGGCAGCCTGGACGTTCGTTCAAGGCATTCTAGATGCATGGGAAGAGGAGCCACGGGAGTTAGTCCTGAGTTACGATTCGGGAACGTGGGGGCCTCAGTTCGCCGATGAATTCATCTGGCGTGATGGCCGCCGGTGGCGGCGTCCATAGTGGTATGTAGCATACTTATCGCAGCAGAAATTGTACAAGCAATTCATGCGAACGACGAAGTTCCTGACAACAAGGAAGAGTAGGGAAAATGATGAACATGAGTAGTTCCGCTGACTCCAGTCTGCGCCTTCCCTGGGCCGGGAAAAATGTAAACCTGAACCAAGTAGAAAAGGAACTCTCTTTCCTATGGAAGATGGCAGCGGATAACGTGCGTACCAGTCAAAATATCAACGTGCGCACGAGTGTTCTCAATCTGGTGATCTACACACCAGACACCGAATCTGCACAACACGTTAGTATGCTCATGCGCGATCTGTCAAGTACACATATCGCTCGTATCATTATTCTTATCCTGGATAGGAGCACCTCCATCTCTGCGCTCTCTACGTGGGTGACAATACGCTCTTTCCCTATTATTTCAGATACCATGCGCCATAACTTTGAGCAGGTCACGGTTCTTGCTTCTGCTACTGCTCTTGCCACTATTATGCAACCACTACTTAAACCGGATCTCCCAGTCTACCTATGGTGGCTTGGCGATCCTTCAAACGACGTGACATTATTTCATAATCTGGTGGAACAGAGCAGCCGCGTTATTATTGATTCAGCAAGCTTTGTTCATCCTGAACAAAGCCTTCATATGCTCTCTGCGCTGCTGGAGGCATCGCCTACATGGGCTTTAAGCGACTTTAACTGGGGACGCATCACGCTCTGGCGCACGTTGATTGCACAATTCTTCGATGTCGCAGAATATAAACCTTACTTAGCGGGGGTGGAAACCATTGAGATTGCTCACGTAGTATTGCCTTCTGCACAACGCCTACCTACCAGCCAGGGAGACGTTTTAGCTAATCCTCTCTGTGCATTGCTGCTTGCTGGATGGCTGAAGACGCGCTTGGGCTGGAAATTGGCAACAGATACAACACGAGATCAACATGATGTGCATACAGGTACACATACATGGCATATGATACGGGCCACCACAGATTCACTTACGCGTCAGACGGGGCCACTCAACAAGACAGTACACAGCACTCGACGAGGCACCATTCATATTCACCCCCAGGTTTCCTCCGATATGCAGCCAGGCTCCCTCTGCCTCGTACGCCTGATCAGCCATGTCGAAGGGAAGCGCGCCACTTTCACCATCAACCGTGAGGATGATCCCGATCACGTCTCTACATCGGTCGAATTGGCACAAGAGAGTCGACCGCAACGTACTGTGAGTATGGCAGCAATTTATAAGGAAAGTGACTTGCTGCATGATGAACTAGAAATTACCGGGCACGACTACCTCTATGAGGAAACTCTGCGAGAGATGTTCGCCCTGTTAGACTAAGGGCAACTGCCCTTTGAACCCAGCTTGTTTAGGAGCCACTCATGTATATTGCAGTCTACCCAGACACCGATATACTGAGCTGCGAAGCGGCTCAGTATATTACACGTATCGCCCAGGAGTCTATCACCGCACATGGAAACTTCATGATAGCCCTCTCTGGTGGTTCGACACCCAAGAAGCTCTATAGTCTGCTGGGTGATGAGCCGTATCGCAGTCAGATTAATTGGTCACTGGTCGATATCTTCTGGTCGGATGAACGTTGCGTTCCTGCTGACAACGAAGAGAGCAACTACCATATGGCACAACAGGTTCTTCTTAGCAAGATACCCATCCCATCAGAGCAAATACACCGCATGCCTGCAGATCACGACGATGGTGATGCTGCCTCTCTCGCCTATACGCTCGATATGCAGCGCGCTTTCGGTACCGACGTTCCCAGTTTCGATCTGATCCAACTCGGTATGGGACCGGAGGGGCACACAGCCTCGCTCTTCCCGCATCAGGCTGCGCTACACGAACAACAGCGCCTTGTGATGCCCGTCATCGTTCCTAAACCACCCCCAGCACGTCTCACTTTTACCCCACGCATCCTCAACGCTGCAAGGCATGTTCTCTTCTTAGTGACGGGTAGAGAAAAAGCAGATGCGCTACAAGCCGTGCTTGAGGGAAGCTATCAGCCTGATACGTATCCTGCCCAGTTGCTAAAATCGGCAAACGGTGAAGTAACCTGGATGCTCGATGAGGCTGCTGCAAGCAAATTAGGCGAAAGGAAATAAGAGAGATGACGATTGGACTTGTTCCATCAATACTATCAGCAGACTTCACTCGCCTGGGTGAGCAGGTGCGCGATGCCGAGGCCGCTGGTGCCCAACGTATCCAGATTGATGTTATGGACGGGCACTTTGTGCCCAACATCACTATGGGTCCCTTGGTTGTGCAAGCCGTGCGCCGTTGTACTGGTTTGCCGCTAGAGGCGCATCTGATGATTACAAACCCACAGGACTACATTGAAGCATTCGCCAAAGCTGGAGCCGATGTGATCATCGTACACCAGGAGGTCTGTCCCCACCTGCACCGCGTGATCCAGCAAATCAAGGCCACAGGCAAGATGGCCGCGGTAGCACTTAATCCTTCTACTCCCATCTTTCTGCTTGAAGATATTCTTTCGCTGCTTGATCTAGTGCTTATTATGACTGTCAATCCAGGCTTTGGAGGACAAGATTTCATTGTGGAAACTTTGCCTAAAATCGCCCGTCTTTACAGCATAGTAAAGGAGCGCAACCTCCACTGCGATATTGAGGTCGATGGTGGTATTCATGAAGCTACCGTTCCCTTAGTAGTGCAAGCTGGCGCTAACCTGCTCGTCGCTGGTTCAGCCATTTACAACGACAAAGAGAGTGTTCATCAGGCGATGGATAGGCTGAGACGTGCCAACAAATAGCTGTTGTTGCTTCTTGCTCTATTTCCTATTCTTCGCGTACTCGGGAGATATCTCAGAGGAGGTAACAGCCATGCCCCCATCACCTCTCCCCGTTACGGTGGCAGCATGACGGATAAGACCACGCCCCCTCCAATCAACATAAGTACAATACATACAAGAACAACAAGAGCAAAACTGTAAGTACTGAGAGACGAGACCGAATGTGAGAGCTTTCCTACTGTGCGCCATTCAGTGCGTACAGGCAACTCACGTTTCGCAGTTAAGGTCTGCAACCCACCGATGGCGAGATCCCATGAATGCGTTGCGAAATCAAGAGCATGCTCATGTGTGTCGAGTGGCCTGGGTAGCGCTTCAGATGAGGACGGTGCCACGGGTAGAGATGGGCACGAAGAGGTGGGGAAAGTTGCCGAGTGGGAGTGAGTGGGTGGGAGCATAATTTGTCTGCGCGGTAGAGGTCGTCGGGACCGAGCATCAGATGTTGGCAACATCATAGCCTTTCTCCACTAGGGCACGCAATGACCAACTGCACCATCAAGGGTCACTATACAACGTACGCACTACAATTTCTCTTCCATGTTTCTAATTGTAAACATCTCACAGGATTGCGCAAGAGAACTATGACTAATGGGTGCTTCTGCATTTCTGAATGCTGCACGGAGATTTGAAAAAGGCTGGGTATTGTCTTGCATTCAGACAAGGTTTTTGGTATAATAAAAAGTATCGAGTGGGGGATATGCTTACATTCAGGTACACATGTGTTTTTACTATGGTTTGCCTGCTTGCGAGTGTTGTTTCGTATCATTGTTCTGTAGCGTAATACATGGTCATACTCTCCAGAGAAGCAGCGGCAAGAGTTCGAACGAGACAGAAACGATCACCGCCTAAGCAACCTCTCCCGATAAGCCTAAACCCAAAGGCATGCTCCCCAAGGTCCTGATTACGGATATTTCTCATCTTCAAGAACGTTGCTCATAATGAGGCTAGCCGTCTAAACAGGACAAAAGGTTGGGCGCTCAAGGCGAAGGCAAAAACCGTGGATCGAAGGGGGTTTTTACCCATGCAACCAAAACAGGACAGCGACCTTTCGACAATGCCGACGGCAAATCTCAAGAGTGGGCGGGTACAGACGATGATTGAAGAAAATGACCCAACGAGGCACAGCAACACGAACGAAGAAGCAGAGGACTTCAATCGCAATGAAATGGAAGCGTTGCTCAATGAAGCGTCCAACCCCATTAACATAAAACGCGGTGATGTGGTCGAAGGGGTGATCGTCCGCATTGACCAGGACGAGATCCTCGTTGACATTGGCCTCAAGTCCGAAGGGGTCCTGTCCACCAAAGAACTGCCTACCACTGGCTACGGCTCCTTCCCAGAACTGCATCTCAATGACACCGTGCTCGTCTATGTCATCCAACCCGAATCTTCCGACGGCCATGCTGTGCTTTCTCTCAAACGAGCCAATACCGAACGGCAGTGGCGCATCGCCGAAGAGCAGTATAAGCATGGCGAATTGCTCAAGGCCAAAGTCATCGACCACAACAAAGGCGGCTTGATTGTCGACGTGGCCGGCATTCGCGGCTTTGTGCCCATTTCCCAAATCCTCAACCTCAAGCGCGAAGAGGTCGCTTCCGGGGGCGAGAGCCAAGAGACGGCGGCCAAGTTGCAGAGTATGAAAGACAAAGAACTGCAACTCAAGATCATTGAGCTTAACCGCGCCCGTAATCGCCTGATCCTCTCGGAGCGCCTGGCCGTGCAGGAATGGCGACAGCGCCGCCGCGAAGAACTGCTTGATGAACTCAAGCCAGGCGAGGTACGCAAGGGTGTGGTGAGCAATTTGG
>JAFAXQ010000085.1 GCA_019240835.1 Ktedonobacteraceae bacterium | reverse complement strand
GCTCTGCGGTTTGCAGCATATCCATCGGCTGTGTCTCCTGGCTTTCACTAGACGATGGGGCATGTGTAGGTGCATCCCCTGTAGGGGGGCCAGGTTGCGTACTGTGGCCGACTGCGGCAGTCGGCGCGTCTGCCAAGGATGCCCCCTCAGTGAGAGGGGAACGACAGTTCTTACAGAATTTAGCATTCTCACGATTTGCTGTATTACATAATGGACAAAGCATTGCTACCTTCCTTTTATTGAAGCTCCTCAGAGCTGTTTTTGCAGACGGATGGCTTCAGCATTGTTGGGATCACGTTGCAGTGTCTCTTTGACCATCTGCCGGGCCTCTCGCTTTTTGTTTATCTTAAGATAACATGTAGCCATAGCGCAGTAGATAGCAGCATTCTGCTGATCACGCTTATGTGCTTCTTCCAGAGCACTCAGTGCCATCTTCCACTCGCGGGCCAGCATGTGAGCACGTCCAAGTTCATACCATACCTCGGGCCCTTCGGCATCAAGCTGCATAGCCTGACGTAATGTGTTGATGGCATTGGAGGCTTGGTTCATTTTGATGTAGAGCTGGCCAATGGCAATAAGCATGAGAGCATGATTGGGATTGATCTTTAACCCGTCTAGAAAGTAGGTCTCCGCGTCACGATTATATCCCTGCTCCATCGCCAGCATACCTAGTTGATAGTATATACCCGTATCTTGCGGGTTGAGACCCTGCGCCTTCTTAAACGTTGCGCTCGCTTGCTGATAGAGTGCGAGGTCGCGATAACACAGACCAAGCTGGAAGTAGGCATCAAAGGCATCTGGATTCAGGCGTATGGCCTGCTCCAGTTGCTCTGCGGCAAGTTTGAGGTTCTCGCTAAAGAGCTTCTTGTCAGTGTATCTAACAGACTGAGCAAATTGTCGGTAAGTACGGCCAAGGTTGCAATGCACGTCATAAGATGCTCCACCCGCACGCAATGCTAATGTGAATTGCTTCACTGCTTCGGTATAGTTCTTGTTGTTCAAATATTGTAACCCTAGGCGATAAGCGGCAGCGGGATCATATGTCGGAGGTGTCACCGCACTAGAGGCAATCGGCTGCGCTTTGATGGGTTGGGCTGGTCGTGCCCGAATAGGTTGCTGCACTGGGCGAGCTTGAATGCGTGATTGTGCAGCCGACACCTGCGTTCGTGCTTGTGGTGGCGCGACAATTGCTCCCTGCAGCAGAGGTTGTCCGTCGCGCTTACAAAACTTTGCACCAGCCCTGTTCTGGAAACCGCAGCGGGGACAAACTAGGCCACTACTTGCAGGCAGTGGCACAATCACTGTTGCATTGGGTGTCATGGCCGGAATTTGTACAGTTTGCGCTACAGGTGTTGCATTCGGCAAGCACTGCTGCAGGGCAACACGAAGCGCCTCGGCACTTTGAAAGCGCTGCCCTGGGTCCTGTTGCATGGCCTTAATGATAACTCGTTCTATGGGACAGACACGCTGGTTGCCTACCTGTATTGTGCGTAGGCGTGGATTCTTGGCCAGTATGCTGCCCGTTGTCGGAGTCTGAATGGGATCTGGTTCGTAGTTAGTAAGCAGGTGATAGATGGTTGCACCCAACGAGTAGACGTCGGAGCGTGCGTCGGTCTGTACTAACCTGCCGGGGTTTTGGGCTGTGCGTTGTTGCCCTGGAGTAGTAATTGACCCTAGGTGCTCAGGCGAGGCGTATGAGATAGTACCTAAATTCTCCGTATTTGTGCGTTTATTAGGGTCAAAGCGACGTGCGATGCCAAAGTCGATGAGCTGCACATTGTCACTCGGCGTTACCATAATATTGCCGGGCTTCAAGTCACGCAAAATGATCGGCGGATTTTGCGCATGGATATAGCTGAGTGCTTCGCACACTTGCATCGACCACTTAATCACTTTGTCTTCCGGCAGTGGCCCATTGCTTTCTTCCAGTATCTTCTCTAAACTGCGCCCAGGAACAAACTCCATCACAAAGTAGGAATTTCCACGCTCCTGGAAAGGAAGCGTAAGCGAGGCGATGTGTGGATGTTTGAGACCACGCAGCAGAGCAATCTCCTTGTTAAAACGATCAATCGCAGCTTTACGATCTTCTTCGCTCATGCTAGGATTAATCGATAACTCTTTCACTGCGTAATAATAGGGGGGATTGCCGACCTGTTCGACTTTGTAAACAGTTCCCATACCACCTTCGCCCAGGATCTGCACAATTTTGAATTTGCCATCAAGCATGGTACCTATTGGCAGAGGCATAATTTAGCTATCTCCAAACATCCTCATTGCTCATTTATATGAACCACGACAGCGGTAATATTATCCTCACCCCCGTTGTCATTGGCCATGTCAATTAATGTATTGCATGTCTGCTGCGGGTTGCTGTGTTCGCTCAGGGTTTTCAGAATGTCTTCATCACGCACCATCTCCCACAGTCCATCTGAGCAGAGCAAAAGTGTATCGCCGGGGCAAAGCACTTCATGAAAGATGTCTACCTCAATGTTCTTGTGGCCTGCTCCCAACGAGCGGTAGATGAGGTTACGCTGTGGATGGGTGTAAACATCTTCTTTGTCAATTTGCTTCGACTCCACCAGGCGTGCTACTAGCGAATGGTCCTTCGTCAACTGGACAAGTTCGTGCCCGCGCAATAGGTAGGTGCGGCTATCACCTACATTGGCAATATAGGCGCGGTCATTGTGTACTAAGACCACTGTTACTGTACAGCCCAGTCCACGTGCTGCACTCTGCTGTTCTCCATAGCGCAGAATAGCCTTATTTGCTTGTTGTATTGCGGCGCTAAGACGCTCCTCCACTTCTTGAGAAATGGGTGTCTCAGCCAACTTACGTGTCTGCTGTTTGTGTTCACTCTCAGGCTGCATTGCCTGATCTAATTTAATAGTTGGCTGCTCGGGTAGCGGTTTGAAAAAACTGTCCAACGCTTTACTGAGGTTCTCAACCGCTAAAGTGCTTGCAACCTCTCCTGCTCTATAACCACCCATGCCGTCAGCGCAGATGAAGAGTCCACGGTCGCCATCCTCAAGCGACTCAATGCGCTTATATGGCTTATCTTCATTCTGGTCGCGTTGCTTACCAACATCGGTTTTATCTGCAGCGATAAGTTTTATATGCATCGGTATTACCTCTCATGAGCAGGAGTTTTTTCACATTCATCCCAAGCTCACATTTACAAAGTTAAGCATTGTATAGCTATATTAGTATTACCACATATACGATAGGCATAAAAGGAAGTTGCGCAACTATTTAGGGGAAGCACGCGAGGATTCCCCTAAATAGTTACTATTTTTCTTCTTTTGATGAGTGCGCCCGGAAGGAGAGCCGAATAGCGGTACCCTTGAAACTGAAGGCATCACGCAAGCGGTTCTCCAGGTAGCGCTCACTGGAAAAGTGTACGGCCTGTGGGTCGTTAACGAAAAAGACGAACGTCGGTGGGTTCACACGTGTCTGGGTGGCGTAGTAGATTTTCAGCCGTTTATTACGTATCACTGACGTATGGTGGCGCTTTGCCTCCTGCAAGATTTCGTTGAGGCGGGACGTGGGAATGCGCAGGTAGCGCATCTCGGCGATTTTGAGCGCTGTTTCAAGAATTGGTTGCACGTGGTAGCCTGTTTTGGCCGAGGAGAAGATGATTGGAGCGTAGGGCATGAATTTGAAGTCCTCTTCAAGTACTTTGCGGTACTGCTCCGCGCTTGCTATCTCATCATCGGGGTGGGGATAGTTGCCCTCGCGCTCCGCCTTGCGCTGCTGCTGCGCTAAGTCCCATTTATTGACAACAATGATTGCCCCTTTGGCCTCATCGTGAATTTTGCCTGCAACATGTGTATCCTGCGCCGTCACGCCCTCACTAGCATCGATCAACAAAAGAGCAATATCACAGCGCTCAATGGCACGCATAGAGCGCAGGACGCTAAACTTCTCCACGCCTGGCCCAATACGCCCACGACGACGAATACCAGCAGTATCGATAAGTCTCAGCCTCTGGCCAGCAAACTCAATTTCGGTATCAATAGCATCACGTGTTGTGCCCGGCACATCAGACACGATAGAGCGTTCCTCCCCCAGAATGGCATTGAGCAAGGAAGATTTGCCCACGTTGGGACGGCCAACGATGGCAATACGCGGGATATCCTCCTCTTCGTCTTCTTCGGCCTCTTCATCTAGCGGTGGCAACTCTTCTACAATGCGGTCAAGCAGATCGCCAGTGCCAATACCTTGAAGAGAGGAGAGTACAATTGGCTCACCTAGTCCGAGGGCGTAGAACTCGACGGCATCCATGCGGCGAACTACGTTGTCGGCTTTGTTAGCGGCCAAGATAACTGGTTTGTGCGTGCGGCGCAAGAGGTCGGCTACCTCTTCGTCGGCAGCAGTGATACCTGCACGCGCATCGACCATGCAGATGATTACGTCGGCTTCCTCAATAGCTAACTCAGCCTGTCCCTGCACGTGACTCATAATATCGCCAGGTTGCCCTGTTAAGCCAACCTGGCCTACGGGTATATCGGAGCCAAGTTCGAGGCCACCTGTGTCGATGAGCGTGAAGGCGCGTCCATTCCAATCGGTATCGCCATAGAGGCGGTCGCGGGTCGTCCCAGGAAGATCTTCTACGACGGCGACCTGCTCGCCAATCATACGATTAAAAAACGTGGATTTGCCGACGTTTGGTCGGCCCACGATAGCAACAAGTGGCTTCATGTTTGTGTGCCCTTCCACCCTTTTCTCAATAGAAAGTGAGCACCCTTATGGGTGCCCCATGCTAATACTTGTTCATTATAACACATCGCTCAATGCAGGACAGCACTATTCGAAAGACTCGCAACCCATGCGTGGTTTGGTCGAGACTTGAGATGTGACAAGTGCAGAAGATGAAGCATCGACTTACGGCGTCCATACCGTTGCATTACGATAGGCAACCTCAGTTGGGACAGCCCCCGCAGCACCGAAAAGAATGTGACCACTACTCATGATACTATTACTGGCGCTATCAATCTTCTGGTGATTCACATAGAGGTCGAAATGATCCTCGATTGCCACCACAGCAACTAGGTTAGAGCGATTCAGCTCGGTATAAAAGGCCGACGAAGCGCTGGACAACAAGGTTTGTATACTGGAAGGCGTTGGCGAGCCGTAGAGAAAAAGATCGTAATGCCCGTTCAGGCAGAGTTGAAAGAGATAGGCTGGTCCATTAGCACGGAACCATATTCCACCACAATCGCCCTTGATGATTGTTATGGTGACTTCAATAGCGAGATTGCTGAACAGGTTAGATGGTGGTGCGCAAAAGCCATTTCCGGGCTTTGGCAAGATGACATGATAGGCTCCATGAGTAAACTCGCAGGAATCGCCAGCAGTATCTGAACCATTCTGCCAGTACAATGGCTTCTCCAATGGATCGGAGAGCGCGAGCCTCCATCCAGCAGGAGGGTACGGAGTGGTGGTCTGAGTAAGGGCGGTGGGAGGTTGTGTACGAGTGAGTGATTCTGGCAAGATACGAAACACGAACCAGCCAAAGATAGCTCCTATCATCACGAGGCATGCCAGAAGAGCTAGGGGAGTGTGTTTCTGCCAAAGCGTGTGCTTCCCATTTGTTGGCAGAGGTGGTGGCGCAGGCCCCTGCTGTTCCTGGGTTGGGGGCAGTAGTCTAGCCTGTTCTGGCTCAGCAAGAGGCTCTTCTTTACTCTTCTCGTCGCTCTTTTCCTCGGTGGTGGTGCTCTGCTCACCAAGCAAGCCCAGTTCTTCAGCGTCTTTTTCGAACAGTTCGATCAGTTTCTGGCGGAAATACGCTCTAGGAAATGCTATGCCATTTTCCCATTTGTTGACCCTGGCAGCATCGGTTCCTAGACGGCTGGCCAGATCTTGCTGCGACCATCCTCTCAGTTCACGCTCATATTTCAACTTGCGCTGAAACTTCGTTTTGGGCATGGCCGCCTCCTTTCCCCTGCTTGTTGCGTTCACCCTCTATTATACAAGAACAGATGATCGTGAGTAAATACACGAAGAGTATGGAAATGGAGCCTAAAAACGCCCTAAGAGATGTCAAAGCCATAGAAAAGGCATACAAAAAGCATGCGAGAGCCATAGGTTCGATGGCCGAATGTCGGTATGCTTGACTACAGCGCATGCATGTGTACGACCGGAAAAGACGAGCGTTTAATCAATCTAATCCGAAAGGGACTACCTACTCAGCTAACCGTGCTAGTCACACTTTGTGACTATCGAGCTTGACAGGGAAATGACGAGAGACCCACATAAGAGCACTTGTGGCAAGACATACGCCCTATGCTGTGTATGCAGCAGGAGAGAAGGGTACAGTTCATTTCCATGCGCAAGCTGCGGAAAGAGAAGCGAGTCCTGTTGAGTATTGTACAGAGGGGTATGGTGTTTTCACCAGCCTCAAAGATCACAAAGGAGAATTTTACAATGGTAAGTACATTGGTGAAAGAGGTTCCTGCACCAGCAGTAGCGGAGAACGACTTTGACTTGGATATTCGGGTGAGCACTCTGCCATCCACCGAATCTAGGGAGAAGCAACCTCAAGCAATTGGCACACTTTTCAGTTGTGGAAACAGCTGCAGTTGTAGCTGTTATACCTGCAACAACGACAGTTGCTTCACCTGTAATTGCTAACTCTGCTGCTGGTTTGCTGGTGAGTTAAGAATATAGCCTTTCCTGCTCTCGGAAACTGAGCTGAGTGTGTATCACACAAGCTCAGCGTGGAGGCAGACCTTTCCATGATATTCGCGAGCAATCACCCTTATCTGCCAGTGAACGAGTGAGGAGTGATTGCTGCGTAATCGGGTCATTGTATTCGGGTCATTTAGGAGTTTGTCAAGGCTAGTTAAGGATCAGACATATGCAAGAATATCCTCAATCTGGAGATGCCCTTATCCACCCAGGCGCAGCAGAATCTTTTTATCAGTGGCAATCGACTATCGATGAGCCTTTACGCTGTCGTGCTTTAGAGGCGATTTATGTGGTCGCTGAACGCTTGCGCGAACCCGGCAACGCTATTGCTATTGCCCAGGTAGCAGCACAGCAGGCCATGCTGTTCTCGGAGTGGGGACCAGCGTCAAGATCCTGTGGGTTTGGGAGCACTGCTTTACTCTTCCTCTATATAGCCCGCAGTTTTCCTGACCGAGGCTGGGAAGAGGTCGCACGGCACCATCTCCGCCTTGCTGCAGAGAGTACCCATCAGCACCCACTCGTTTCCCCAGGTATATTCGGTGGTAGCAGTGGGCTGGCAACTATCGTGTCATTATTCAGACATGATGACAGCCGTTACCATAACACGTGGAAAGCGTTCAACGTGCATGTAGCGACGCAGGTGCTCGAAAACTTGTGGCGACGAGAAGATACTAAAGGAGTTGCGGAATATGATTATGATGTCATTTCGGGTGCAGCAGGTATCCTTGGTTATCTCGTCACCATCGATCAACCTGATGACAGTGTACGTACAGCAACACAAACGCTCCTTGAGTATCTCATCTGGTTAGTCGGCAGTGACCACGAAGATGAACGCAAGCGCTGGTTCCTACCACCGGAGTTGTATCCAACAGAGTTATATCTAGACAATTATCCTGATGGCTACTTTAATTGCGGATTAGCTCATGGCATTCCAGGCCCGTTGGCAGCGCTAGCGGTGGCGTGGCATGCTGGCTACCGCCTTCCAAGGCAGCGGGAAGCTATGCACTCCTTGAGTCATTGGATGGTAGAACATCAGTTGTGTGATGAGTGGGGCATCAACTGGCCGAGCGGTGTACCACTTCAGGCGTCTTACTCTGCTGACGAATGGAACAAGTTATATCCCACTCGTACTGCCTGGTGCTATGGCTCACCGGGCATTGCTCGCACATTGTGGCTGGCGGGAACTGCGCTCAACGATGCGACCCTTTGTCAAATCGCAGTTGAGGCTATTACGAGTGTGCTACGACGTCCCATTGCTGCACGCAGAATCGACTCGGTTACGTTCTGTCATGGCGTTGCTGGTCTGCTCACCATCTGCCTCCGCTTTGCTCATGAGACGAGCAGCGCGCTTGTACGTCAGCATATTCCGCTGCTCGTCAAGCAAATTCTTGATACGTTCAACCCAGATTACCCGCTCGGTTTTCGTGACCTGGAGCGCGAACACAATTGGGTCGATGATCCTGGTTTACTAACTGGTGCTGTGGGAGTAGCTCTTGCCCTGTTGGCTGCATCCACCTCCACCGAACCAGATTGGGACCGCATCTTCCTCATTTCATAAGCAGCCATCTCTAGGATAGACGGAGGTTTGTATGTCGTCTCTTTTTCTTCCTTCTCTAGACGTGATCTTGTTTTCCGCATTCGCTCCGAACGTAGTTCGTGCAATCATAGAGAGACTTGAGGTCATAGGTCAGCGAGTACTCCTCGTGGTCACTTCACCCGGAACAAGCAGTCATCCCATTGGTCACTATCCAGC
>JAFAXQ010000208.1 GCA_019240835.1 Ktedonobacteraceae bacterium | reverse complement strand
GAGGAGTCGGTTGGAGTAGTGGGATGTTTGGTGGGGCGGTCGCGGCTGGAGCGCAGGGCTTCAAAGAGACCGCGTGTCTCAGGCAAGGGTTGGATGTGGTATTCTTCTTGCAGGACGGTGGCAAGGTCGTGGTAGGCACGTAGGGCTTCACCACGTCGTCCAAGCTGGGCTAGTAAGCGCATCAGGCTCTGTACTGCCGCCTCGTTGGCCGGGTCGACGGCGAGCAGGCGGTCCAGCGGGTCTATTGCGCCGACCAGGTCTTCACGCTTGATGCGCAGGTCGGCAACTTCAAGCAGCAGGCTGATCCAACTGCGCTGCAGGGTCTCGCGACGGCTGTGTATCCATTGCAGCGAATGCTCCTCGGGGAGGAACTCGCCGCCGTAGAGCCGCATGGCTTCTTCCAGCAGACGCTCGGTTTCTGTAGGATCGCTCTTGTTATGGGCTTGCGTGATGAGTTGCTCAAAGGCATCGGCATCGAGCCAGATGCGCTTAGCATCGGCCAGCACCAACATCTCGCGCTCGGTCAGCAGGAATGACGAGGAGGCAAGTTTGCTGCGCGAAGGCTCGAATACCTGACGCAGGCTGTACACCGCACGGTCCAGACGATTACCCGCCGTCTCCATATCCAGATCAGGCCACAATGCATTCATCAACTGCTCGCGCCCTAGCTTGCGTGTAGGCACGCTAATCAGACAGCTCAACAACACACGTACGCGCTGGTGCTGCCACGCCGACTCGGTCACAATCTGCCACTCACTGCCGCTACGGCGCTCCAGGCGAAACTGGCCCAGCGCATAGACACGCATCGTCGCCTGCTCACCATCGCTGTGTCGAGTCGAGTTAGATGCCTGCATGACCGTTTGCCCACACACACCTTCCATCGAAGCCTGTACCTCCGGCGGTAACTGTTTACCCACGTAGGTACGCGTCGTGCGCCCATCCTTTACCTGGTAGGCATACCAATATGGCCCATGTCCAATGCCCTCGCGGCACCTACGGCAACGCGGTTTCCCGCAGTAGCTCACCTGCTGATGATACGTGACCTTGCCGTTCATCCCGTGCCCTCCTCCTTACAAGCAAGACAACGCTTATTGCGTACGCTTGTTGACGCAAAAGTTTGCACTGCACTCCAAGACATCGTTTAGCGTGGAAAAGAACTACTATATTATATCAGAGTTATTAGCATATATCACGAAAAATATTACAAGCATGTATCTCGCATAAAAAATAGCAGAAAGTTGCCGCACAAACGAATATATATGACAATGACCACCACATCAACGTTATAGGACACTTTTTTCCCTTGACAGCCTTGTTTTTCTTCTGTATACTCCTTTTAGATAGATTTAACAAACCTGTCTAAAGAAACCATAGGAGAAGCTGTAACATATCATGTATGAATTGATCGTTTTGTCTCTGCTGATGCATTGGCCCTTACATGGATACCTTATCGCTAAAATCAGCAACGACATCATTGGGCCTTGGGAGAAGATCAGCAAAGGGACGATGTACTCCCTGCTTGCCAAGCTGGAACGAGGCGGGCTGGTAAAGTTGACCGATGCACCAAGCACTCACCAGACTTCGGATCGTCAATCGAAGGCATACGAGATTACTCAGGCAGGTCATAAACGTTTCTTTGAACTGATGCTTGATACAACAAATGGCTTGCATAACTATCGCCGCTTGTTTCACACCAAGGCAGTACACCTGAATTTTTTGTCGCCGGAAGATCAGTTGTACTTGGTCGATCACTACATGACCTACTGTCAGACAGCCATCCATCACCAGAAGACGCAGTCTCAGAATCTAGCAGAGTACCCTGGGCGCGAAGCAATGGGCGACTTCTTCTTTGAAAGCGTCCTCGATTATATGCAGTGCATGACTGACTCGTGGAAAGTAGAGCTGACCTGGTTACAGTGGCTACGCGAACGTGTTGTGGCACATATGCAGCAGCCCGACAACCAGGGAAGAAGCTCACTACAGCAGCACACATCTCACTAGCTTACAAGAAAGGACAGACAATGAAAGCATTTAGCGATTTCCTCAGCGAGAAGCGAGAAGTAGCGATTCACACACTCGCGAGCTATCTGCGGCTCTATATTCAGGAGCAGTTTCAGCCCTTCTGGCAAGAGCATTATGAAGAACTGTTGGGCGTGTATCGACAGGCAGGCGATGCCGCATATGGTGTTTTCGGTCGCAAGTTCTTTGGCCCGCTACAGGAGCAGTTCGCACGGGCCGGTTTCACACTAGAGCCAGAATTCCCTGGCAGCTTGTCAAGCTCAATGGAACACTGGGGACCGCCAGAGGAGCGCGAGCGCTGCATGTGGAGCGTTGTACGGCGAGGCGACAAGACGCTTGGTACACTCGTGCTACGCCTCCTTCACGACCATACTACGTTCCGCTTGCCCGCTGCTCCGATCATATTAACACTTGAGGAAACGGAACGCGAAGCGATTATCGACGCGCTTTCCCATGCCTCTACTCGCTTGCAAGGCGCACGCTTTGTCACTGAGCCGAAAGATAACGCAGTCTGGGAATATAGCGTTGAGATCGGACTAGCTGATTACCTCAGATTCGACGCCAACAGTCCGCAGTTAAGCGAAGGCATGCTTGACTACGCGTTGAGGCAATGGGGCCGCCACGGCTGGGAACTTGTCAACGTTCTGCCCTATCAGGGTCAAATGATTGCCTTCTTCAGGCGTCCAGTCGCTTAGCATGGGCTTGCAGAAGATTAGTACAAGACGATAGAAACAAAACGGCTAAGCAGATGTCCTTGGTGGCTTTATAGAGCGACTGCGCGTACCACGGGGGGCAGGGAGGTGATGCGCGTCGCGATGCGCACGCATTTCCTCCACGGCCCCAGGGCGTAGATGCAGGTTTGAACGCGGCTGCCCTGTACAGATCAGCGCGAAACCCGCCTGCCGATCTTCCTCATAGAAGCGCAATGACGCAGTTTGGTCAACGCTCCCGCTGATTACTTTGACTGCGCAAGTGAGACACCAGCCTCGCTCACATAGACTGGGTAGATCTATTCCTTCGCGGCGTGCCGCATCCAAAATAAACTCATTAGCGCTAACCATGATAGTAATAGCTCCACCAGGAAGATCAAAGACAACCTGATAGAGTGTATCGTTATCCACACTGGTAGATTGCAATCCTCACCTCCCCTCCCTTATCTCACCTAGGGGTTGTAGAAGGAAGTGTTTTTGCTGTAGGGTCCTTCACCAGGCGCTCCACGCCGGAAATGCCCCGAGGGACGTACGACATTATCACGTTCTTTGCTGAGTAACTCAATGAACCAAGCTTCGTGCTCAACCTCTTCGTTCAAGATGCGTGCAGCCATATCGTAGGTGCGTGGATCCTTACCGAAGGTCAGGTCACACACCTCACTCCAGGTGCGGATGGCGCAGCGTTCCGCCTCTAGGAGCACCTCTAGGATTTGTGCAGCCGTCACGTTGGTTGCGATATCAAATGGATCCTTCATGGGGTGACGTCCACTTTGCGTTCCGGGCAGATAGGCATCGGGACAGCCCGCACGGTCTGCGAAGGTACGGATGTCATAGGGAAGTGTTCCCCCAAGTTCATAGATGCGCGGGGTAACCAACTCGAAATGGGCACGATCCTCCAAACGT
>JAFAXQ010000196.1 GCA_019240835.1 Ktedonobacteraceae bacterium | reverse complement strand
CCATACAAATGAAGTACACGCTGTTGCTCTTTTACGACACTCTCCACGTTTTCCTCCCTGGCCACCTGGGGCGACACATTATTGGACAGTAACCAAACTTTTTATCTTGTCATAAGTTGCTTTACTCACAACTTGTGATAACTGATCTACAGATGAATAAGGACCGTGCTGGACCCTGTAGTTGACAATCACTGAAGCGACTTTGTTGCTGATATGAAGCTGTTGCTGCAACTCAGCAACACTGGCTGTGTTAATATTGACCAGTTGTGAAGTGCTCCCCGTACTTGTACTAGATACTGAACCGCCTCCCATGCATGTCGGGGCTGCCTCACCAACCATTGTTACGTACACTTCTTGCCCGTCTGTAAGCTTAGCGGCAAGGTTGAGCGCCACGAGATTTGCTTCGGGTTGTACTCCACCAGCAGCCTGTACTAAGTCATAGACGCGTGCATCGTTTGCCAGCACATAGACGCCTGGATGCTTTACCGCACCCACAACATAGACACGCATCATAGTGCCCGTGCTAGTAGTAGATGCCGTGGATGATGTGTCGAGACTTTGCTGTGTGCTAGTTGATACTGCGGATGGCGCAGGCGACGAATGCCAGATGAAGTAGAGCGCTAGCGCGAGTACACATGCTAGTGAAATAGCGATCAAGCGCTTAGCTGGCCACTTCTTAGGTGGTGAAGGAACCTCTCCAGGTTGTACCAACGGGCTCATCGTTGGAGGGAGACTAAAGAGAGGATATGGCACCGTCTGCTGCTGCGCAATGGAGTGCTGTGTAAACTTTCGCTCGTAATTATTCTGCTGTGATGGCCTTAATTCCATTTCCCAAACCCTCCGACATATACTCAATATAGATGAGTATACACGAAAGAGAGGGTCATGTAAATAGCTCAAACGGATTTAGCGGATTCGTAAACTTGAGTATATCAACCTATATCTCAGGTTTTCAATCAAATGAAATAGCCTATCAACCGTGGTGGAAGGTAAACATAGTGCCACCGATCTGTATAACGTCGCCTTCGTGAAGAATGCAACGGACCACTGCCCTCTTGTTGACGAAAGTACCCGTCGCGGAGCGGTTATCGACTAATTCATGGGTGCCATCGGGAAGTTCGCAGATCGTTGCATGCACACGACTAACGCTCAGGTCTTGCAAAAAGATGGAGCAATCGCGGCTGCGGCCAATCGTCATCTGCGGCAGTAGGTCAATCTTATGCGTGCTCCCCCGCGCATCCGTCATCTCCAAGCCCGCCATACTAGTTGCTAGAGGGTCAGGTGTCTTGGCAATATGCAGCTCGCGTCTTCTTGAAGTGAGCATTTGGAACGGGCGTGTGCCCTCGTTAGCATGGAATGTGAGGCGAGTGTTGCCGAAGAGGAGCTGGTCGCCATCCTGGAGGACCTGCTCTTTAACGACTCGACCATTTACAAAGCTGTCGTCATTGCCGTGATCGTCGCGCAACAGGTAGCCTGTAGGGGTGCGTAAAATACTTGCCTGTTTGCGGTGAACGGTAAGATCCTCTAAGAAAATATCGCATTCGCGGCTGCGTCCAATGGTGGTACGCTCTTTCCACAATTCAACACGCTTGCCAAGTAGAGATCCCTGCTGAATGACAAGGTAAGCTCCGGTATGCTCCATGTTGCTCCACTCTATTCATTGTATTCGAGACTATGGCGCACGCTGTGAGGTATCATGGCCCATCTCTCTATAGCCCGAGTATAGCCAATGTTGGCAGAGAGTGTCAAGAGAGAAGCTCAAGGGAGAGGGGCCGAAAACAGAGAGTAGACAGGGGCCTTAAAAAGGACTAAAATAGGAGATGCATTCCGACGCAACAACGTGATGTCTTTTTTAGTGGCATAGGAGACCTGGTACGTCAGCAACCCCAGAAAGGACAGGGGTATCTAGAAAGGGACGTTGATGAGTAAGACCAAAATACGCTGTAACACGTGCGGCAAGTGGTTCCAGTCGGCAAATGCTAAAGATCTTACTTGCCCTGACTGTGTACAGAAAGCTCGTAGAGAGAAGATGGCGGCGAAAAATGCATTTCCACCCACAAGCCAGAAGGCAGGCACACCACAGGCCAACGTTCCACCGCCGCCAAAACCAAAATCAACTCAAAGTGGAACAAATCAGTGGCTAGATAGGCTTTCTGATGTCAAGGTGAGCCAACCGGAGCAG
Organism: Ktedonobacteraceae bacterium; assembly: GCA_019240835.1. GTDB lineage: Bacteria > Chloroflexota > Ktedonobacteria > Ktedonobacterales > Ktedonobacteraceae > JAFATZ01. The sequence continues at coordinate 16,448 of JAFAXQ010000196.1, read as the reverse complement.
CCAGTACGTCCAAAGTCCTCTTCTGCACTACGAGATCAGCGTCCAGGAGCAGAGCGGCGTAGCCCTGCAGAGACGGGGAGCAAGCGTGATGAGCACGGTCCTACGCCACAGCGTGAAGGCGATAGCCGTGGTCCGGCAAGTCATCGTGACAATGAGCGCCGCGGTTCACATCACCACGGCGATGCGGGAGCTACAGGGCAGCGAACACGACAACCGATACAAGGTGGCCGTGGAACACGCTCAGGCCCTGCTACTGATCACCGCCAGGACGAAGCGCGGTCTAAAGACGAGAGAGCGGGTGGCGAGAAACCAAAGGCTAAGGTACCTAAGCTGCCTAGTCCTGCCAAGGCTCAACGCGAAAAGACTGCGCCGCCACAGCCTTTTATGCCTACCCCAGAACAGACGCGACAGGTCGAGGAGCGCTATCTGCAATTGGCTAACCCCACCGAATATGATGGGATCCGTTCACAAATCTCGAAAGAGTTGAACATCCCTAAGACTGCTGTGAAGAAAATCATCAAAGAATTACGCGAGCGACGGGGCATTCCGAGCTGGTGGGAACTGCAGACTTACAAAGGTAGCGAAGAAGAGTTAGCGAAGATTAAAGAGCTTTACGTGACCTTCCTCCCCTTGCCACCAGTTGGTGTGCATAAGAATATTGCACAGCAGCTTTCGCTCAAGGCAGGAACAGTTTACCAGGCAATCAAGGTTACACGTCACGAAATGAACCTACCGCAGTACAACGATCCTACTCTACATGGTCTACCGTCTTCACTAAATGCCACTAATGGCCAACATAAACAGGCAGCAGAAGTACCATCGTCCACTGAAGAGGCACAAGAACAACAGGCAGTGAAATAAGATTGTTGTGTTTCTTGCGGTACTCTTCAGTCCACAAGAAATACAACAATCTCGAGTCTGTGAATAATTATGGCGACCGCAAGGGTCGCTATAATTATTCACAGACTCTTCAGACCGAGAATACATTTGGGAGTAAAAACCGGTTCGCAGCTTTTTCATACAATTTGTTCATACAAATATGTTTGAATACAGTTTGAAAGGCAGGTTTAGAAATGGATTTTGTCGAAGATTGTCTTTTTTGCAAAATCGCGGCAGGTCAGTTGCCCAGCAAGATTCTGTACCAGGACCAGGACATTGTCGCCTTTGCCGATATCCATCCGCAGGCACAACACCACGTGTTGATTATTCCACGCCGTCATATTTCCTCTATGGCCGATCTAACAATAGAAGAGGGTCCATTGCTGACTCAGATATTTGTCACTGCCCAGCAGATTGCCCAAGACCTGAACATAGACCAAACCGGTTACCGCATGGTTACTAACGCTGGTCCGCACTCGGGTCAAGCCGTCTTCCATCTCCATTTTCACCTCCTGGGGGGCGAGCAACTCGGGTCTTTCGGTAGAGCTGGAAGGTAGCTTCATGCGTATTGCGATTGACTACACAGCAGGTATCCGCCAGGATGCAGGCATTGGCATCTACGCACGGAATCTTGTGGCTGCGATACTTGCACAGGATACTGATAACCAATATCGCTTGCTCACCAGCGGGCATGCTACAAGAGCGCGCCCGTTTCCCCAAGCCGAGAATGTTGTCGGACGTAGCATAATTCTTCCTGATCGCTACGTAAATATCCTTTGGTATCGCTGGCGTGTCCCTTTTCCATCGGCAACGCTCTTTTCTGGTCCAGTAGATGTTTATCACGGACTAGATTTTGTCTTGCCCCCACTCAGCAAGAAGATACGCAAAGTAGTCACTATTCATGATCTTGCTTTCCTGGAACATCCAGAATATGCAGTTCCATCGTTAGCCACCTATCTTAAAAAGGTAGTCCCAGAGGCCATTGCCGCCGCTGACGTGATCGTTACTGTCTCACACGACGTGAGTCGCACCTTGATCGAGCACTTCCAAGCACCACGAGAAAAATTGACGGTTGTGCCCAACGGGGTTAGAGCACACTTCCACCGTATTACTGATCCTATTCTGCTGGCTGCCACGCGCCATAAATTCGGCTTGAAGCACCCTCTGGTGCTGGCGGTGGGAACGTTAGAGCCGCGCAAAAACCATAGCGGCCTCATCAAGGCATTTTACCAGGCACAACGACAGAAAAAGGGGCCAGCGATGCTAGCTATCGCTGGTGGGCCAGGCTGGCTCTACGAAGAGACACAGCGTCTTGTGGACGAACTGAAGCTGACAAAAAAGGTCCGCTTTCTAGGGCAGGTGAGCGGCCTAGAACTGGTAACGCTCTACAGTATGGCCGAGGTCTTCGCCTTTCCTTCCTTTTTTGAAGGCTTTGGCATCCCACTGTTAGAAGCAATGGCGTGCGGCACGCCCATTATCACTTCAAACACGTCGGCAATGCCAGAGGTCGTTGGTGATGCGGCACTGCAGGTCGATCCACATGATAGTACGGCTCTGGCGGAGGCTATGCTGCGTCTTCTACAGGATGAAGCGTTATGCGAGGAACTGCGCCAGAAGGGATACCAGCGCGTACAGCACTACACCTGGGCCGAGTCGGCGCGCAAGATGCTTAGTATCTATAAGAAACTGTACGAAGGGGAATCACACTTCGCTGATGGGGTTGAGCTACAATGAAAATAGGTATAAATGCGTTCTTCTCTCGCTTTCCCGCCACGGGTAGTGGACAATATTTGATTCACCTGCTTGTGGCATTAGCCGAGATAGATAGAGAGAACGAATATGTTTTGTTTGCACCACAAGCTGTACAGAATGCGAGTTTACCCATCTCGACATTTCCCTATCTGGTAGAGCCTGTACCTAAGAGATTAGCGCGAAATGAGAATATCGAGAAGGTGGTATGGGAACAATTGACGGGGCCAGCGGCAGCGGGTAAGGCAGGCATCAATATTTTTCACGTGCCCTATTTCGCCCCTCCACTTTTACCGCGTACGCCTACCGTTGTAACCATCCACGATGTTATCCCCTTGCGTCTGCCAGCCTATCAGCGCAACGTGAAAGTCAAGGCTTATATGAACTTAGTTGCACGTGCTGCTCATAGCGCCACGCTTATCATCACGGTCTCGCAGCATGCCAAGCAGGATATCATGGATGTCCTCAATCTACCAGCAGAGCGCATTCGCGTCACCTACGAGGCGGCGGGCAAGCAGTACAGGCCCATTACTGACTTGCAACATCTGGCTCAAATACGCACGCGCTATGGTATAGGCACCCGTTACATCCTCTATCTAGGCGGACTGGACCAACGCAAAAACGTGCCGCAGTTAGTACGTGCCTTTGCTTATCTGTGCAAGCAACTGAGCGATCAACAATTACAACTGCTCATTGCGGGCAATCCCGATAAGCAAAACGGGCCACTCTTCCCCGATCCACGTCCTATTGCAACCGAGTTGGGTGTCAGTTCACAAATTATCTACCGTTATATCGAGGAAGAGGACAAACCTGCTATTTACAGCGGCGCTGAGATGTTCGTCTTTCCCTCTCTGTACGAAGGCTTTGGGCTGACGCCGCTTGAAGCCATGAGTTGTGGTGTGCCGGTCGTCTGCAGCAATCGTACATCGCTGCCAGAGGTTGTGGGAGACGCCGCATTACTGATTAACCCGCAAGAAACGCAAGAGCTAGTGCAGGCGATGTATCGTGTCTTGATTGACGATGAGCTGCGCGCCAGCTTACGCAACCGCTCGTTAGAGCGTGCAGCCCAATTTAGTTGGCGCAAAACGGCGCAGCAGACACTGCTGGCTTACGAAGAGACACTGGCGCGCATAAGCTCACGGTACTAATAGAGAGAAGTGAGAAATATTGGCAATGCGTGTGTTGATGATTTCAAAAGCCCTCGTTGCGGGAACCGCGCAACGAAAACTGGAGGAGTTGGCGAAGTATGAAGATGTTGAGCTAACATTAGTAACGCCTGAGTACTGGCGCAGCGATGACGGCAGCAAGCAGGTCCTTGAACGCCTCTACACTCGTGGCTACCGTTTGGTCGTTACGCCTATGGCCCTCAATGGTAATTTTCACCTACATTATTACCCGCGCCTCAGTCAGGTTATGCGCGAGGTGCGTCCAGAGGTCGTCCATATCGACGAAGAACCGTATAATTTCGCAACATTTCAGGCGATGTTCTTGGCGCAGCGATGGAGAGCCAAGGCGCTCTTCTTCACCTGGCAGAACCTCAATCGTCGCTACCCACCACCCTTCCGTCAGATAGAGTTATATAACTATCATCACGCTGCAAGTGCAATAGCTGGGAACCGAGCTGCAGCAGAAGTACTTAGGAACAAAGGTTACCAGGGCACAATACGCGTTATTCCGCAGTTTGGCTTCGATACAGACATCTACCGACGTAGTACACCACGTGTTGCGCGTGGCCCGAATGACCTTTTTACTATAGGCTTCCTTGGACGTCTAAAGGAAGAGAAGGGCCTCTCGCTGATGGTTGAGGCGCTTACCTATTTACCTGAGTGTTGCCAAGCTACCTTTATTGGCAATGGGCCGATGAAGAGTGTGCTGGAAGAGCAGGCCACAAAGTTAGGCGTCAGAGAACGTGTTCTCTTCAAGCCTGCCCTTCCCACCTACGAAGTTCCCAATGAGCTAACACGGCTCGACGCACTCGTGTTACCATCACTCACCCGTCCTAACTGGATGGAGCAGTTCGGGCGGGTGCTGCCTGAAGCTATGGCCTGCGAGACGCCTGTGATCGGCTCTAGTTCCGGAGAAATTCCTTATGTGATCGGCGACGCCGGACTCGTCTTCAAAGAGGGAGACGCGCAAGAGCTGGCAACCTGCGTCCGCCGCCTGCTCGAAGATGCGGCCCTCTACGCCGATCTTGCTAAGCGTGGCCGACAACGTGTGCTGGACAATTACACACAGGAACAGATTGCTCGACAAACGTACGAGCTTTACTTAGAGGTGGAGAATGCCCCACAAAGTTCGACTTGACAAAGAAGTAATACCGAGATACTCTAGTATTACTGTCAAAGTAAGGCTTACTTTTAACTTGTCTTACCCATCATCTCTTTGCATGGGCTTCAACTTCCAGGAAAAAGCTTGTATCATCGCGCTTCTGAAATCTACGTGTCCAAAAATATCTCCTTTGCAGATGCCTACAATGCGGCCTACATGCTCACTGAAGCAGCAGCGAGCATCTATAGCTGGGATATAGACTTTGATAAGATAGAAGGTATACATCGCCTGGAACCGGAGGAAGAACAACTTCCTCGCCATAAGGAGTAACAGAATGATCTCAATACCCCCTGTTGAATTAGTGCCGAGAAAGGTGCTATTTGGCAATCCTGTAAAGACAAGCCCCCGCATTTCGCCAGATGGCGTACGCCTCGCGTACCTAGCACCTGTTAACGATGTGCTCAACGTGTGGGTAGGTTCTGTCGGTGGTGACACATTTGAGCCTGTCACGCAGGATCGCGAGCGAGGTGTGCGCTCCTACTTCTGGGCGGCAGATAATAAACACATTCTCTATACTCAGGATCTCGGTGGCAACGAAAATTGGCGTCTGTATGCAACCAATCTTGAGACGAAAGAGACACGAGACCTGACACCATTTGAGAATGTGCAGGTGCGGGTTATTGACCAAGACAAACACTTCCCAAACGAACTGTTGATTGGCATAAATAAAGACAACCCACAGCTCCACGATGTTTACCACCTCGACTTAAACACGGGTACACTCACGCTAGTAGCGAAAAATCCAGGTGATTTCTCCGGCTGGGTGGCCGATAGGCAGTTCAAGGTGCGTGGCGCAGCCAGGTCTACACTCGATGGGGGCTCGGAGTTACTTATCCGCGATACAGAGCAGAGCGAGTGGCGCAAGCTTATTACTTGGAGTTCAGAGGACGCGCTTACCAGCGGTCCTCTCGGTTTTACTTCCGATGGCCAGTCTCTTTACCTGGAAGATTCGCGCAACGCGAATGCAGGACGTCTCGTCAAACTGAACATCGCTACGGGCGAACTTGCTGTGTTAGCAGAGGATTCCCAATACGATGTGGACAACGTTATGTTTCACCCCGACACATACGAGGTTCAGGCGGTTGCCTTCAAAAGAGACCGCACAGAGTGGAGCGTGCTTGACAAAACGCTTCAAGTGGACTTTGATCGCATGCGCGATATTCATCAGGGAGATTTCTCCATTAGCAGCCGTGATGATGCAGATACTACCTGGATTGTAGTTTTCACCATTGATAACGGCCCAGTTCCGTTTTACGCCTACGATAGAAAGGGGCAGAGGGCGACCTTCCTCTTTGACAATCAGCCCACGCTGAGTCAATACACACTGGCGCAAACGCAACCCATCACCTTTACTTCAAGAGACGGCTTGACCATCCATGGCTACCTCACGCTACCGACAGGAGCTGCACCTGAGAAGCTACCAACAGTGCTGCATGTACACGGCGGCCCCTGGGCACGTGACGCGTGGGGCTATAATCCAGAAGTGCAATGGCTAGCGAACCGTGGCTATGCCTGTCTGCAAGTCAACTATCGTGGCTCAACAGGCTATGGCAAACAGTTTCTAAATGCAGGCAACAAAGAGTGGGGGGCAAAGATGCACGATGACCTAGTTGACGCTGTCCACTGGGCTATACAACAAGGCATAGCCGACTCCAAACGTGTCGCCATCTATGGCGGCTCCTATGGAGGCTACGCCGCGCTGGTCGGGGCTACATTCACCCCAGACCTTTTCTGCTGTGCCATCGATATTGTCGGTCCGAGCAACCTTATTACGCTGCTCAAGACTATCCCTCCGTACTGGACTACACTTGTGGCGCACTTCCTGCAACGCGTTGGCAATCCCGATAGCGAGGAAGAGTTCCTGAAGTCGCGCTCACCGCTGTTCAAAGTCGATCAAATCAAAATCCCTATGTTTATTGCACAGGGAGCCAACGACCCGCGTGTGAAACAGGCCGAGTCGGAACAGGTCGTCGAGGCCATGAAGAGCAAGGGCATTACATACGAATATATGCTCTTCCCTGATGAGGGACATGGCCTCGTCAAACCGGAGAACCGCCTCAAATTCTACGCGGCGGCAGAGAAGTTTCTCGCCACTTACCTAGGTGGACGCTACGAAGAATAGATATGGCGAGGTACACAACTATGGAACCTGATGACATTGTAGTATTCGCAGGAAGTGGCAGTCGGCGGCTCACTGCCCGCATTTGTGAATATCTTGATATTAGGCAAGGGAAAAATGAAACCATCCAATTCTCCGATGGCAATACGTTCGTTCGTATTCTGGAAAATGTACGAGGCCGCCACGTTTACCTTGTTCAATCCACGGTCTTTCCAGCCAATGACAATTTCATGGAGCTTCTCTTCTGGATAGATGCCTTTAAGCGTGCAGGCACGGAATCGGTGACTGTAGTCATCCCCTACTTTAGCTATGCAAAAGGAGATAAGAAAGACGAGCCTCGTGTCTCTATTCGCGCTCGCGTCTGCGCTGATGCTATTGAGGTTGCTGGTGCTAACCGTGTCGTGACAATGGACTTGCATGCCCCCCAAATTCAGGGCTTCTTTCACAGACCTGTTGACAATCTCTACGCCTTGCCTATACTCTGTGCTCGTATCAAGGCAATGAAGTTGCAGGACGTTGTTGTTGTCTCGCCGGATGTGGGTTTCGCTAAGCAAGCTAGGCGCTATGCCTCCTGCCTTGGTGTCTCTATTGCTATCGCCGACAAAGAGCGTATAGGTCACAACGAGAGGGCCACTATCATGCAAATTATCGGCGACGTTAAAGGAAAAACAGCCGTCGTAGTCGATGACTTTACCATCTCGGGTGGTACATTGGCCGATGTATCGGTCAAACTAATGGATCGTGGGGTGCGCGAGGTATACGCCTTCGTTACTCACGGTGTGCTGACAAAAGGCTCTATAGAGCGTATCGATGCTAGTCCTATTCGCTGCCTCTTCATTACCGATACGGTGGAAAATCAGCCTGTGCAATTTTCGTCAAAGATAGAGGTTGTCTCTGTCGCGTCATTGTTCGCGGAGGCTATTAAGCGTATACATAATCGCGAAAGCATCAGTGAGATGTTCAAAGAGTAGTAAGGGCAAGGGAAACTTGCCCTTACTACTCTTTGAACGTCAAGATTTCAGGTAGATGCGAGATATTGTGGCAGATCTGCGATTGAGGGGAGTAATGCATCGGGATGGATCCGCTGCAGCAGAGGCGAATCGGCCTTATGTTTACCAGTACAGACAAGAACTCCGCGTAGTCCAGCCTGCTGAGCACCGCCAACATCATTCTCAATATCGTCGCCGATCATGAGCGCTTCACTTGGCGATACCTGCAATAAGAGTAGGGCTTGCTCGAAGAAAGCACGGTTAGGTTTTCCTAGGACGATGGCCTGTCTCCCCGTAGCTAGCTCCAGGGCCCGTATGAAAGGGCCACTATCGAGCTGTAGCCCATTACTTGTGCGCCAGTAGAGATTTGTATGCATGGCGAGCAGAACGGCTCCATCCATGAACATGCGAAAAGCCTTATTCATCGCTTCGTAGGTGAGCAGTTCCTCTGCCCCCCCGATCACTACCACATCAGCGCGCTCATCGACTAGCTCAATACCGGTGAAATCAGCCGCTGTGTCTCCTTTGGTAAGCACCCAGCAACGTTTAGCAGGATAATGCTGACGGATATACAGGGCAGTGGCGGCAGGGGCGGTAAGCAAATTTTGTTCAGTAATGGGCAGGCCGACCTGTTGCAAACGTTGCGCTAATGTTGCCCTCGCCAGGGTTGTGGTGTTGGTAACAAAACAGGTGGCATAGCCATTTTGGGTAAGCCAGTGCAAAGTGTCTGCAGCCCCAGGAAGAGGCTGCAGACTAACATGCAGTACGCCATCGATATCTAGCAGAATTCCTCGCACAGTCCTCATGTGTGTTTCCTCCTTCTTACTACCTCATAGTAGAATAAAGAAGCATCATTCTTGTATTACAGTAGTACACTCTACCTATATTATGAACTGTTCTACGCACTCTCCCGTTCTACATTACAGAGGTGTCAGTTTTCGCTGTAGAGCGGAAGCAGCGTCACGGCCCTTACGATACACAGAGGGCAACCCCCAAGGGTTACTCCTATTATAGCCGCCCCGAACTCCAGTAAGGATGTAGCCCCGCATTATGCACTATCATGACACAAATGAGCAGATGGTGTATAATATAGCCGCTTGATACTATTCATGGGGTGAGGAGTTCGCAGCAGATGAACGACGACATGATCGGGCGCATCATCGGGGGACGCTACAAGCTAATTGATGAGCGTGGGCGGGGCAACTTTGCCACCGTCTATATCGCACGCGATCTTGAGAACAATTGCATCCGTGCTGTAAAAGTGATGCACCTTGAACTCTCGAATGATGGGGAACTGATCGCACGTTTTGAACGAGAAGCAGATATTCTCTTAAATCTTCGAAATCCCCATATTGTGAGAATTGTCGACTTTGGCAATGATGGCAATATGCATTACATCGTCATGGATTACATCGATGGTCAGAGCCTGAAATACTATATGATTACAGACGGGCCGATGGAGTTGCAACGCGCTCTTGATTACACCATCCAGATAGTAGATGGACTCGACGCGGCCTACAAGCAGCAGGTCGTGCATCGTGATATCAAGCCACAAAACATTCTTATTGATAGTCAAGGGGTAGTTAAAATAACGGATTTCGGCTTAGCACGTGGTCGGGATACACCTACACTTACACAGTCCAACATGTTTATGGGTACAGCCTACTATATCTCGCCTGAACAAGCGGAAAATGGGCGTGCAGCAGATACTCGCTCTGATCTTTATTCTGTCGCTACTGTCCTGTTTGAGATGTTAACGGGGCATCCTCCATACCAGGGAGAGACCGCCGTAGACATTGTCATCAAGCATATGAATGAGAGAGTGCCATTGATTTGTCGCCTCCGTACTGACCTTCCTGCAGAAATGGATTCCTTTATGCAGAAGGCACTGGCTAAGTCGCCAACGGATCGTTATGCCACTCCTCAAGAGTTTATTGGAGTTTTGCAGCAACTGCAGGAACGCGCACGGGTGACGCCAACAGACAAGCGAGTCGCATCGCCCCCGCACGAGCAGAAGCAGGGAAACAAAGGACAGCCCAAGCCCACTCCACAAAAACAAGCACGTATCGTAGTTATCTCGAGTGGACAGCCATTTCCATTGACGGGCGATGTGATGGTTGTAGGCCGACAAGACCCAACCCGTGGCATCTACCCACAGGTCAACTTGGTGGATAAGACGGTTGGGCGGCAACATGCATACTTGCGTAATCAGCAGGGAACATTCACCGTCGAGGACTTGAACGCCCTGAACAAGACTCGCTTGAATGGAGTGACTTTGACACCACATGAGAAACACGTGCTCAAAGATGGTGATATACTGCGCTTCGGTAGCGTTGAGGCGCGTTTTGAATTGCGCTAGGTGTTGTGTTAAAGTACAATGAGTCACAGTTCTGTAGGGGTACTTCCGCACTAGGAGTACCCGATCCAAATCGGGTGGCAGCTTGTGAACGCTGTGGTCGGCAAGGCCATCGCGTAGGAGAAGGCATATGCCACCTCTACGATCAGAGGGGTGAACTTTATGAAAGTGCTACTCTTGTTCATGGTTATCAGTTCTCTTCCTTCCACCGAAATTATTATTATCGCAGGTTTGGTGCTAGTGTTAGTTATCCTACTGGGAGCTGTTTTGCTTTTGCGTAGTAGTGGAAAGAAAGGTGCTAAGGCAGGCAGTGGCAGCAGCGATTGGCAACGTCAACCACCACAGAACGCCCCTGGCGCATGGAATCCACAAGGGGGTATGCCTGATAGTGGTTGGGCTCAACAGGCACAGATGCAGCAAATGCAACAGCCAGGAGGTTGGGGACCACCCGCACAAGGTCAACAGTATAATGGCTGGGGAGTGCCAAATGCTCCTCAACAGCAAGCCAACTCCTGGGCGGCACAATCTGCGGGGCAACAGCAGCAAGCCACCCCTTGGGCCCCACAAATCCCAGGGCAGCAAACAGGTTGGGGTGCACAAAATGCAGCAGCGGGCACGTGGGGTAATCAGGCTCGGGATGCTGCCTCCTCTGGCGCACAGCAGGATAGCTGGGGTCAGCAGCAAGCGTCGGCTGCCCAACCTAGCGCTGTGCCATGGAGTACAGCCCCCAATGCTCAGCAAGCACAACCTCCACAACAATATGGCTCAGCACAGGGCTGGGGCCAACCGGTCTATGGGGCAGGACAACCGGGAGCGGCTGACTCCTGGGGAGCCTCTGCTGCTCCTGCACAACACTATCCGGCCACGGGCTTTCCAGCTACTCCCCCCCCCGCTACTGGATGGCAGCAGACAGGTATGGGGCAAGTAGGCGCAGCCCCGAGACAGCAGGATGCTTCGCCTCTGTATGGCAACAACGACGATCGAACTATGCTGCGTACTCCCGATGTACAGAGCGGACTAGGCATTGTGCGCGTAGAGGAGGGCAAAGAGCCTGGACGTGCCTACGAGATACGGAAGGACACCTTAAGTATCGGGCGTAGCCGCGAGAGTGATATCTTCCTTGAGGACTTGGCAGTTTCGCGTCTTCATGCTTCCATTATAAGCGTGGGCAACGGAAATTATGGGCTTAAAGACGAAGGTAGTGCCAACGGGACGAGGGTCAATGGGCAGATGCTCAGCAAGCACCAGACAGTTCCCCTACAGGAAGGCGATAAAATTCAACTCGGTCAGACTGTGCTTGTCTTTGTCAGGAGATAAGAGCAGAATCTGATAAGGCGGCCTATTCAGGAGAGCCTTGACTGCGAAGGGGCTATCAAGGTTCTGCGCCTAGGCACGACTACGCCGCAACAGTGGGAAGCGCACCTCCGCCTTAGTGCATTCTGCAGGAGGTGTACCGCTCGTTGCCTTGCGAGCGCGTTCTAACATATCTTCGCTGGCAATCTCACGACGCAGTAGAAACTGCCCATCTATGTCAGTAAGCAAATGCTTTATCAGCGAAAGCCCCAGTCCCTCAAAAGAACCGTTTTCGCTCATCTCCTCGGATGTTCGTTCTGCCGATGAGCCACTTCCCGTGTCTATGACTTGAACACTAACTAATCCGTCCTCTTCTCTGCCACGAATGATAACAACGCCCTCTTTTTGCCGAGCCATGCCATGTTTGATGGAGTTTGATATCATCTCATTGAGCACAAGTGCTAGGATGTTGACCGCCTGCGAAGGAATTACCACATCACAAGGCTCAACCACAAAGGTAATGCGCTTGTCCGGTGGACGCAGGTTTGCATTAGCAACACCGACAACTTTACGAGCAATATCGTCTACACGTGCTTCGCTCACATCCTCATGTGCCAGCAGATCATGTGTCGCCGCTAAACCTTGCACACGATTCACACTCTCGGCCAGGATATGGCGCACTTCAGGAGACTTGCTCCGTCTTCGTTGCAACGAGAGAATACCGGCAACTGTGGCTAGGTTGTTTTTGACGCGGTGGTGCAGCTCGCGCAAGAGCACCGACTTCAATTCAAGCCCACGACGCGTCTCCTCATACAAGCGAGCATTCTCGATGGCAATAGCGGCCTCGTTGGCGAAGGTAATCACGAGCTGCATCTGCTCCGGGCTGATCATGTGGCGATGACTACTGTAGATGCAGATGCAGCCCAAAATTTTTTGTTTGACCTGCAATGGCACACACAATACTGAATGAATTTCGTCAGAGACGAACGGATCATCGCGAATGATACAGTGTTCATCGGCATGGAAGCAATCCACAGCTATACTCTCCCTACCAGTCTGCACAGCGCGTCCGGCACAGCATTGTCCAACATTGAGATGCATAGTATGCGTCATAGTGTCACTCATACCATGATGTGCCAGCAAATGCAGACATTGATGCTTGGGATCAAGCTCGAAGATGCAAGAGCGGTCAGCCCCAGAGAGATGGACTGCTTGAGTGGTGATGATCTGTAGGACCTCGTCTAGATTGAGCGTAGAGGCAATGATGGAAGAAACGCGATGGATTGTCGCCAGTTCATGCACTTTACGGCGCAGTTGCTCATCTGTTTGCTCGTAGAGGCGTCCATTTTCAATGTTGAAAGCAATAATACCGGCAACAACTTCAACAAAGTTCATTTCATCGACGGTAAAATCGCGCAATTCACAGCATTGTACGCTAATAACCCCAATCAGCCGTTCCGCATTGCCGAAGAAAATGATAGGCATCGCCATCAGTCCGTGGTAGTCGGTGTGGTATGAATGCGTCTCCATCGCGAAGTTCGCGTTAACAAGCGCATCTTGCACAAGCAAAGGACGTCCTTTATCGGCGACCCACCCGCTGTAGCCTTCGCCCAGACGTAACATAAAATGTATACCGCCAAGGGGACGTGGGCCGTTCGTGGCACGTAAAGTAAGAACTCGCTGCAACTCATCATAAAAAAAGATCGAGCAGAGTTCAACATGCAATTCCTCGGCAGTGATCTGCGCGGTGACCTCCAACGTCTGATCTAGGTCCATAGTGGAATTGCTTACCCCATTTACACGTTGTAGCGCCAATATGCGCCGTTCTAACTGCTGAGTATGACGCTCACGCATCATGACAATCCGCTCGCTAGCAGCCTGATAGCCGCGTGTAAGAGCAAGCACAGCCTCGGAGTGTCTACGATAGAGGCGGACTACAGCTTCGTTGAGCAAAGAGGGTTGCTGACGGAAAATTTCTGTTAGTTCGTACACAAGGGCATGGATATAATCTTGCAGGCCGCTCAGGCGTACATCAAGTTTTCCGCCTTGCTCCGCAAGCCAGCGCCCCGACTGTTCAAAACGAGACGAAAGCGCATGGTCATTGCTGCAGATGAGTGCGTCGAGGAGTAACCATGCATCACTACCTTCCTCCGGCCCAGAGCTATCACCTGAAACCTGCTGGAGACATACCCTCAATCGTGTTATGTGACGAGCCAACTCCTGCTCTACATCTGCACTCTGTGTCACGTCTTTTCCCTACCGACCAGATCATTTGTGTAGTAACTCCACCACATCATTTCCTACATATGTCTATTGTAGTTAGGTGGTAAAGAGGTGTCAAGAGAGAGCCTCTGCAGAGCCGAGCAGAAAAACGCTAGGCAGCGTTACCACAATTGCGGAAGATTGCCACAACTTTGCCTTGCACCTGCCATTCGCGATCCCACACGCTCTTCGGGACTAAAATTGGCTCTAATTCTGAATTGGCGGGCTGTAAGCGGACACGGTCATGCTCTTTCTCTTGGAAAAAGCGCTTGAGCGTAGCGCTCCCACTTACGCCTTCTTGCATGTGAACAGCGACGACAATGTCGCCATTCTGACATGTTATTTGTGGCTTAACAACCACATAGTCACCATCGCAGATATGATCCTCGATCATAGAGCGCCCTTTCACAATTAAGGCAAAAGTATTTTCGGGATCAAGCAGGCTAGGGCCAACGTCAATAGAGTCCTCTGCTTCCGGGAAAACATCGAGTGGCTCACCTGCAGCGATATAGCCCTTTACAGGAACTCCTTGGGGCTTAGAGGGCTTAGTGAGCTTGATGCCTCGACTCTTTTTTTCTTGACGGGAAATCCAGCCTTTTTTCTGCAGCATCCCAAGGTGATAGTCAACATGGCCGGTGCTGGCAATATTCAGTGCGCGACCAATCTCACGATTCGTTGGGGGCATTCCTTCGCCCTTAATGTACTTCTCTATAAAGTCGTACATCTTGCGTTGTATTTCGCTGGTTTGCTCGAATGACATAGAACGCTTTCCTGGCCTTTCTGAACGCTTCTATAGAAGTGACCACCTAGGGCGGGAACAAGTCTCGTGAGCTACCCAAGGCGGGGGCAGAACCACTGCATGCTGCCCAGGCGGGGGCAAGCCGCCGCCTCTACTAGAACGGCTATTCGAGTTAATGATACCATAACAGTATAGTCAATACAAGTCTTTTTTTGAACGGATTTTCGGATTTTTTCTCTCCTTTTAGAGGTGTTGGAATAATAGGACAATTTTGCTATACTCCATTTAAGGAAAGTAGGCTAAAGGCAAGTAGTTTGATAGAAAAGAAGAGTTTTCTTCGACAGCTCTATTTGCACCTGACAGATAGGAGGTGTACAATGATGCAGTTAGATATTCCACGGACGTCGGCCATGAAAGAGAGAGGCAAGATAACATGGTTGAGATGACAGTTGAGAGTGTGCGCTTAAATCTGGCTACGCAACAACGAGTAGTCATATTGAAAGCAACAAAACAAGAACGCTACCTGTTTATCTGGATAGCACATCCAGAGGCATACGCTATTGCCGTCGAACTTCAGGGGACAACCTCTCCCCGCCCACAGACACATGATCTGCTCAAAAATGTGATCAGCGAATTGGGTGCCAAATTTGTGAGCATCATTATCTCAGACTTGATTGAAGAGGTTTTTTATGCTCGCATTGTGCTCGATGTCGATGGCCGACACGTTGAGGTTGATTCGCGCCCTAGTGACGCTATCGCTCTTGCCGTTCGCGCCAGAACTCCAATCTTCGTTGATGAAGACGTACTTGAGCGTGCAGGCATGACCCTGGAACAGAATGAGGATCAGCCGCAACGGTCAAAAGTAGAGCAGAGGCGAGAGGCAGTAGAAAACCTTGATGCTTACCGCGACTTTATCAATAGCCTGGATGTGCTAGACGAATTCGGCCAAGACTAGAGAGAAGACAAGCTTATGACACAGATCGACAACCGTTTGCAAGAGCAGCAAAGCAAAGCGTCAGGAAAAACTCCGCGTTTGCGTTATGCTCCTAGTCCTACTGGCTTTCAGCATATCGGAGGCTTTCGCACTGCCCTCTTCAGTTGGCTCTATGCGCGCCATTGCGCAGGTCAATTCATTCTACGCATAGAAGATACTGACACTGCACGTACGGTGGAGGGCGCGGTTGACGATCTTATCACAGGCATGAACTGGCTAGGCATGCACATTGATGAAGGGCCTATCATTGGCGGACCGTACGGGCCGTACTACCAGACCCAGCGCAAGGCACTCTACCAGCAGTATGCCAATCAACTCATTGAGTCGGGCCATGCTTACCGCTGTTACTGTACACCGCAACGACTAGAAGCGATGCGCAAGGAGCAAGAAGCACGTAACATGCCTCCACGCTATGATCGCCGCTGCCGCGCTCTTAGTGCTCAGGAACGTGCCGAAAACGAAGCACGCGGCATGTCGTGGGTTGTGCGCTTTGCTATGCCACTTGAGGGTGAGACAGTTGTTCATGATGAACTTCACGGTGATATGGTCTTTAAAAACGTCGACATCGACGATACCGTAATTCTGAAATCAAATGGTCTGGCCCCCTACCATCTCGCTCACCTCGTCGACGACCATTTCATGGGCATTACCCACGTGTTACGCGGTGAGGAGTGGATCTCTAGTGCGCCCAGGCACGTGCAGATCTACAAGGCGCTGGGATGGGAGTTACCGCTCTTCTA
>JAFAXQ010000162.1 GCA_019240835.1 Ktedonobacteraceae bacterium | reverse complement strand
CACTGTTCGCTGTCCCTGTTGCGCAAGTGAGCAAAGAACAACGTCGACTGGCAAAGACCGTGGTTTATGCTGTACTCTATGGTCAGTCGGCCTATGGCCTCTCGCAGATAACAGGGATGAGTAATAGTGATGCGAGCGCTTTTATTCGCCGCTACCACGAGATGTTCCCCAACATCAAGGGTTATGTCGACGGTACGCTGCATCAAGCCCGTAAGCAGGGCTATGTGAACACGCTCTATGGCCGTAAACGCTTCATTCCCGACATGCATGCACTCTCTCACATGGAGCGCCAGGCACTCGAACGTGAGGCTGTAAACATGCCAATTCAAGGAACGAATGCCGATCTCATCAAGATGGCCATGCTACGTCTACAGCAAGCCTTCAACGAAAAACATATGAAGACGCGTATGATCTTGCAGGTGCATGACGAGCTGGTCTTTGAGGTACCTGTTGAAGAACTGGGACGCGCTAGGCGTCTCATCAAAGACAAGATGGAACATGTTGAGAAACTGATCGTACCGATCAAAGTCGAGATCAAGGTTGGCAAAAACTGGTTTGAGGCTGAACCGATGGATTAACGAAGAAGGAGCTGCTGTGTGCAATTATCCAAGCTAATGCAAGCGTTGCCTCCCTACCATTTCGCCGATGCCAAAAGAAAGATTGCCGAGCGAAAAGCTGTCGGTGTCGATGTGATCAATCTCTCTATGGGTGATCCCGACCTACCCGCACCGGCAGCCGTTGTAGAGCGCCTGTGTGCCGCAATGCAGGATGCAGAGAATCATCGCTACCCCGAATACCGTGGCATGCGTGCGTTGCACGAGGCGATAGCGGCATGGTTTGAGCAACGTTTCGCTGTTCGTCTCACGCCAGAGCGCGACATTCTCCCCTTGCTCGGTTCAAAGGAAGGACTGGTCTACGCAGGGGCGGCTGTGCTCAATGCAGGTGACGTGGCCCTCGTTCCGGACCCGTACTACACGGTGTATGTCACTGCTAGTAGCACGGTTGGAGCGCACCCCTATTTCTTGCAGCTCACGGAGCAAAATGGCTATCTTCCCGATCTGGAGCACATTCCAGCAGACATACTGACGAAAGCGCGTATTCTGTGGCTCAATTACCCCAATAATCCTACTGCCGCGTGCGCCCCTCGCGAGTTTTTTGAACGTGTCGTCGCCTTTGCCCAGCGCCACAACGTGGTTATCATTCACGACATGGCCTACGCGGAGGTCTATTTTGATGATTTCCGGCCTACGAGTATCCTACAAATTCCTGGTGCAAGCGACGTAGCGGTAGAGCTACACTCATTGAGTAAGACTTACAACATGGCTGGTTTTCGTGCCGCTATGCTGCTGGGGAATCATGAACTGGTAGATGCCGTGGGCCGTATCAAGAGCAATGTTGATAGCGGCATGTTTCGCCCCATCCAGTATGCTGCCATTGAGGCGTTGCATCTCCCTCCTTCCTGGATACAGCAGCGTAACGCCATTTACCAGTGTCGTCGCGACCTTTTGGTGCAGGGGTGTAACGCAATGGGCATGCATGCACACACTACCAAAGCTGGCCTCTATGTGTGGGCACGAGTGCCTCAACGTTTTACGGCACGTGAGTTTGCCACGTGGCTCTTTGACAAGGCAGGCGTTTTTGTGACTGCTGGTAGCAACTTTGGGGTTGCTGGCGAAGGGTATGTGCGTCTATCGATGACCACTGACGAGGAGCGCATTGCCACGGCTTTAGAGCGCATGAAGGCAGTATTGTAGTGCTCATTTCGCACTACAACACACTCAACGCTTTACTCTCAGAGCACCGAAGGCACTCCGAAAGATGACGAAACCCCACTCAATAAATAGCCCTGTTCGGAGGATGCAAGTTATTCCATTTCTCTCTGTCTTAGTGTACACTATCCTATAGTACTTGACGCTTATATGTAGGTGAACACCACTTTTCGGTCACAAGGAGGCCGTATATGTACGTGTCCATCAAGTCTCTTGGAAAATTGGATACTCTTGCACGCGAAAATGGGAAAAATACGGAAGATGGTTGGGGTCATTCACCCCAAGCTAGTGATTGGCGTCCCTCCCTGCCAACACGCCGTTTGCCTCGCCGCCCGTGGAAACGTCGCTAGACTTCCCTGGTAGTTGCCCGTGTATACAGACCTAGAAGCCTCTTCCTGCCACTGAAGAGGCTTTTTGTTTCGGAGAGACGATGACACCATCTAGCAACCTCTTTGACATCTATGAAAGCATCGCTATTGGTTTCTCTAGCTCAATCCGACAGTATCCTCGCCATCCGCTCATTTGTTGGCTTCGCGCCATCTGGTGGGGATGGCGTATGATAGCGTCTTTCGACGCTGGTGGATCGAGACAGGCACTTGATCTTCTTGCTCATGTCTCTGTGAAGTCTGCGTGGATGCCAACACACCCTGCATCGATCAAGGTACGCAATGTCCAACGCGATGCAGCTACCTTGAGGAGTTGGCTCCGCTTATTCTCAGGTGGACGAGCCTGCTTTTCGGAATCGCTTGCACTCTGTGCAGGATTGAGGTGTCTTGGTTGGGAGACCGTCACGATTGTCGGTATTGCGCAGGTTGAGGTGTTTGCACTGACCAATGTTCACGCCTGGGTTGCATTTCGAGGCGTTCCTGTGAGCGATTGTTTAGACGTCCGCTATGGATATGTCGAATTACAACGCTATGGTGAGTAACACATCGAGAAGGCAAGGAGCAGCACATGATAACTGTTGACGACCAGATAGGACGTGCTTCTGCTGGCTGTGCTGGGTGGTATCCATCCTCTAGTATGTCCTCACCTCCTCTGTGGAAGCTGCTTCCTGTTGGGCAACGCTCACCAATTGAAGGTGGGCCAGCGATCCTGTATCAACGGGTACTAAACCCATTCTTCTCGTTTTTCTCTGCCCACGCGTCTTGTTCTTTTCGTGTCACGGTCTGTGGCCTGCTGCACCACTGCGATGGGCTACACTTTGGTGACAACTTGTTGCTCCTAGTGCAGAATCTTCAGCTCTGGCTCGATGAGCGAGGATCATTTCCACAGTCAGTCAAAGAGCTTGACGGAGACTTTCTCCTCTGTTATGTCCCTCCCGAGGCATCCTGCTGTTGGCTCTATCGCCACGTGACAGGAATGCGTGCATTATATTATCGATCAACCCCACATGGCTTCCAATGGTCTACCTCTGTGACAGACTTCTTTGTCGAAAAGCCTTCCATCTCCGATGTGGATCATGACCGGTTAGCCGTAGCCTCGGCCTATGGAGATCCTGAACGAACTTGGTATCGAGAGGTCAACTGTCTGCCTGCTGGTCATGGTCTGCAACTGCATCCAGACGGCAGAATGGTTTCATTCTGCCAGGATTTTGTGATCACAGAGCAAAGCTTGACCTTGTACGACGCTGCTTTCCAGCTTCGACATCTCCTTGCTCAGGCTATACAAAGAAAACTGCGTGGCTTTCCCTCCATTGGCGTTCTGCTGAGTGGAGGGCTCGACTCTGCTGTTATCGCTCGTGAAGCCTGTCAACTTTCCACCCGAGTCCAAGGTCTCCACTGGACCTGGGATCTCCCGATTTTTGAGGATGAGCGATCCTGTGCTTATGCCGTTGCTGAGTATCTCCACATTCTATTGCATGAAGTAGATGGAAGCGCTGCCCTTACAGAGGCAGGAGACCTTGTGCGTTGCATGCAAGGGTTACCTCTGCCTTTTCACCACTCGTTTTATCATGCATTCCGTGCGTCAGCGCAGATGGCTGGCCTGCATAATCTATCGGCAGTGGTAAGTGGTCATCTTGGTGACCTACTTTTTCATGGTGAGTGGCTTGATGGGTTTCGAGCGCCGTTGACAGCAAATCAATGGAATCCGTTGATGTGGGTGAACGTGATCGGGAATCTTCTCTCATGGTATTCGCGAGACCAAGCGGTAAAAGTCGGCTTTCGTCTCTTGACAGGACAGCGGCATATGCGCAAAGAGCCACTGGCTGAGCGTTTAGTCTCCTGCCAGGTGTGGCTCACTGCACAGGCATTCGAGCAGGTACAAGCTTCTGGCGACTATACCTATAAGCCAACGAGAAGTGCATTCTCGACAAACAGTACCTATCAGACCTATCAATATCTGAAACAGAAAATCAATAACAACACGAATCTGGATACCATTCTCGTCGATCATGCTTTCCTTCCCCAACAGGTGCAATTACTTCATCCCTACGCAGACAAGACCTTGATTGAATTTTGTCTTGGACTCGGTCCACTTCACCGCATGGGATTTGCGGCTGGGATGCCACTCTCAAAAGTCCTCCTTCGGTATGCATATCTAGAGAAGCTACCGCCACAGATCATTGGTCGGGAAGCACGTGTCCCTTACATCGCAGTGAACCGAACCTACTGCCAGCACAATCAGAGAGAGCTTGCTGAGATATTTGGGAAGCACTCATGTTTAGCCCAATTGGGTGTGATCAATCCAGAAGCGATTACACAGATTCTCGCTGAGCCAGCAGAACTGCAAAGACACAGTGGATCACTGATCCCAGCAGCAGCCGTTGAGTTATGGCTCCGCCACCTGAGTAACATGCCTCTTCTCTCTGTGCCTGTCCCTTCGCCCCATGCAGTTGTTCTTCCAGAAGCTTTTCTGAATAGGCAGTATCAACAGACCGGAGTCGCAAAACCAGCCACGAATATCGTCACAAAAGAAATCGGGGGAGCCATGATCCTACTCAACAGTCACAGTCAAGAGGTGATCCAACTGAGTCGGGATGCGAGCACCTTACTCGTACTGTTCTTTACCACTTCCTCGTGGGAAGAGGTCTTGACGATTGCCAGGCAGCTATGGCAGGACACCACCAGTGATCAAATACAGAAACAGACACAAACGCTAGTCCTCCAACTCACTGAAGGTGGATGGATTAGGCTTAGGAAACCATTGACGACAGGAGCAGCATGCAATGAGGTTTAACGGAACAACAGACAGCTTGTTGCCACGAGCTGAGGACCTAGACATTCACCGAGAGAGAGAAATAGTGGATCTGCTCATCAGATATGAACAGCAGTTAGAAACGCCTAAGCAAGTTGCTGATCACACTCTTTTGGAATATGCACAACACCTGCTTGAAGACCGCTTGGCAATCCAAAAGGTAGATGAGGAACTGGCCCATCTCACCGTTGCCATCTACTATCCGCTTCATCAGTGGCGGCAAGTTCGTCAGGTGCTCTCCCAGTATCGCAAACAGCCACTCTCTCTGTACGAGGAAGGGTGGGCGCGCTGGTGCGAGATTGACTGTCTTGCGATGGAGCGTCAGTATGGCACAGTAGTCAAGCTGCAACAAGACTTATTGCAATGGGCAATGCAATTGCTTCCTGCCGACCAGTGCCTTTTTGCCATGAATGATAGCTCACAAGCCTTGTGTTGGCTCATGACTGGACAGCAAAAAGAGTGGCTGACGATCTTTGAGAACCTGATGTGCCATGTCACGCCAGCCGCAGCAAATCGTGAAGATCGCTTCGTCTATCTCCGAACAGCGGTCTACCTCCTGGTGCGTGGGGGCCAGAGCCAAGAAGCTTCGCCCTTGCTTGAGCGACTCTATCAACTTGTTCAGGAAGAGCCACATGGGAATGAAGACATGTGCATAGAGACCTATGCGCTGCATATCAAAGTGGCAAGTAGCTTGGGGGAGACAGAACAGCTTCGTCAGGTAGCGACAAAAGCATGGCAACAGATACAAGAATGGATCACAACCTCTAAACAGCCAACACTTCATCACAAAAGACAACTGCGACGACTCTGTCATAACATGGCCGCAAGTCTCTATCAAGCACATCAGTACGACCTCGCTATTCCTCTCTTTGAGCAAGCGATTGACTACGGATTTCTACCTCCTCACGCGTATATGTGGCTTGCAGCCTCACTGTGGATCACGACGCGAGACAAGAGACGTGTACTCACCCTCATTGAACAAGCAGGAGAACATGATGCCAGCGGCGAACTTCCACAAAAGATTGTGGAACTGCCAGAGCTTCATGATTTGCTTGAAGATACGCAGTTTCAGGACACGCTTCACGTTCTGTCGAAAACATGCAGAGGACTTCCTCTCACCCATCGCACGGGCAAGCGCGAATGAGCTATCGACGTGATTGCTCTCAGTACTGAAGAGTGCCTCCATATTGCATTTAGTTGAGAATGCATGCTATACTCAGGGGGTGACGTATCCCGATGGCGCACATAGAGCGTACTCTGCTCCCTACCTGTGCTTCACCTATATCACACATTCTCACTGGTAGTATCATCTCAACGTAGAAGTGCGTAAACTGCATTTCTTCAAGAAGTATGCCAGAGAGGAGAAAACACACTGATGGAGATAAGCGCAGCACAAATGGAATATGTGCATCAGGGAAGACTCGTAGCTAAGTACCGTCACGAGGCGCATTTATCGCAACAAGACCTCGCCGATCTCTTGGAAGTGAGCGTGCATACGGTACAGCGAATGGAGAAACAAGCGGTGATAAAAGATGTTGCAAGGCGTCAATTGCTGACTGCTCTACTAGGCATTCCTGCTGCCTACCTGCAACTCGATAGCGACACGAAGCAGCAGTATGCCAAGCATGCTGTATTCATGTATAGTGACGATCCCATGTCGTTTCTCGAGGATACGGTCAAGACAGAGTGGACACTGTATCTTCTGGGTGGAGCTTTTGATGCTAATAGCGGCCTAGGCCAATTAGTCAGAGCAGTCGAAAGCTTTGCCCAAGGGGTACCTGAAAGAGGTTGGCATCGGCGTGCTCATACGCAACTATGCCTAGTCTACCAGTTGCAAGGCAGCGTTGAAGAGAGACTGCTACACTTCCAGCAGGCGCTTGGATGCTATCAAAAGGCATATGCAATTGCCTCAGAACTGAATGATGCTGAGTTGCTGGGGGCAGTACGACTCCGCCAAGGGAGTGCGCTTCTGTGGAAGGAGCAACCGTTAGAGGCTATCAAGTATTTAGAGCATGCCCGTGATCTTGTCCAAGGCAAAGGTGTACCTCTGCTACGAGGAAACATTTTAGCCGATCTCTCACAAGCATATGCAGAAGCGGGGCAGGCGCAGCAGTGCTGGCGCAGTCTAGGGCTAGCTGAGAATATTCTTGTACAGACGCCACAAGCTCAAGAGCGCAGCTATAAAGAGTTTCACGCTGACTACCTCAATGGACAGAAGAGCATCTGCGCACGAATCTTGGGGGACTATGACCGAGCGCTCAGCCTCTTGGACAGGAGCTTGAAGACCTATGACCCGACGCGTGTTCCCAAACATGCACGCCTCATTATCGGTCAGGCTAAGGCATACTATGGGCAAGGCAATGTCGATTACTGTACTGACGCCGCCAGGAAAGCCTTTACGCTGGCAACTGCTATAGGGGCAAAAAATACGCTGATGACGGTGAAGCAGTTATATACAAGGTTGCTCTATGATGGCTGGGGACGAGAGCGCGGTACTGCCCAGTTAGGCGTGATGATTGCGGACTATGAGCGAACGCACCAGCAAGTCATTCCAACTAGATATGCTTAGGCCTAAGGCCAAGTCTGCCAACATAAGGAGCAGGAAGCCATTGCAGCTCACGACGCAGGACGCCTGGCATCTCCAGGTGGGACGAGATATTTGCTCCGACATCCAAGCAGGGCTGAACCACGAGTGGCTGGTCACCAATGGCCTAGGGGGCTATGCATCAGCTTCACTGTTGGGGGCGACAACACGCAGCTATCACGGGTTATTGGTGGCTGCGCTACGCCCCCCGCTGGAACGCACAGTTCTTGTCACCAAATTAGATGAAGAGGTAACGCTGCCCAATGGGCAAAGCTTTCGCCTGGGCGTCAACGAATACCAAGATGGTACGATAGACCCACAAGGGTACCACTATCTTGAGTCCGTGTTGTTAGAGGGAGACGTTGCCTGTTTTACCTATCGCCTGACCGAGGCGCTCACTCTAGAAAAACGCATCTGGATGGAATATGGACAGAACACTACGTACGTACAATACATCTTTCATGGTGTACTTCCTGCTGAAAACAGCAACGCGCCTATTAGCCTCTCACTCTCCCCTTTCTGCCTGACACGAGACTATCATGGGGTGACGCACGGAGCACCCGATTGGCATTTTCTGCTTGACAAACAAGACAATCGTTGCCATGTGCGTGCTTACGAGAGTGCGCCCAGCTTCCAACTTGTCGCGGGGCCGCACGCGTCCTTCTCTGCTAGGGGCTTGTGGTATTGGCACGTACGGCACCGCCGCGAGACTGAGCGTGGACTTGCAGATACCGAAGATGTGTACCAGCCCGGCATATTTCGTATAACCGTATTTCCTGGCGCTTATACTACGTTCGTGCTCAGTGCGGAAGCTGAACTGAACAGCGAATTGGGTGGCTCTCATCACGAGGAAATGGTGTCTCAGGCATATATGCGCCACCAACTGCGTATCAAACAACTGCTCGCCGTGGCTGAATGCTCCGCCAATGACCTGCAGAGCCGCGATCCTGTACGGGCGCGCTTAGTAGTTGCCGCAGACCAGTTTATCGTTGTACGCCCCGACTACTCGGGAAGCGTGCAACAACCCTTGCAGCTTTCGCCCGACCGCAAGACTATCATCGCAGGGTATCACTGGTTCACAGACTGGGGGCGTGATAGTATGATTTCTCTGCCCGGCCTATTTCTATGTACAGGCAGATACAGCGAGGCACGAGGACTACTGAAAGCTTTTTGCTCCTCTATGCATAATGGACTCATTCCTAATCGCTTTCCCGATAACAATGCCTCGCCAGAGTACAATACCGCCGATGCAACGCTGTGGATGTTCCATGCTATTGACCAGTACCTGGAGTCGACGGGCAATTGGATGTTGCTGAAAGACCTCTTTCCTATCCTGCAAGACAGTATTCAGTGGCACATACACGGCACAGATTATGGCATCGGAGTCGACGCGAATGACGGACTGCTGCGCGCAGGAGCCCCAGGGGTGCAGGTGACATGGATGGATGCCAAGGTTGGGGATTGGGTGGTGACCCCGCGCCGTGGTAAGCCTGTCGAGATCAACGCCCTTTGGTATCACGCACTTACCCTGATGGAGTCCTGGGCTATTCGTCTTTCGACCGACGCCACGCTCTACAGCCAACTACGCACACAAGTGCGGCAACATTTCGCTGAGCGCTTCTGGTATCAAGCTGGCTCATACCTCTACGATGTTATTGATGTGGAGGGAGTTACAGGTCAAAACGATGCGTCATTGCGCCCTAATCAGTTATTGGCCGCCTCATTGACCAACGAACTCCTCTCAGAAGCGCAAGTCTCCCAGATGCTGCAGCAAGTGACACTGCACCTGCTGACACCTCTGGGCCTACGCTCCTTAGCTGCCAGTGACCCAGGTTACAAAAACCACTTCAATGGAGATGTCCACCAGCGTGACGGTGCCTATCACCAGGGGACAGTTTGGCCCTGGCTCATTGGCCCCTACGTCGACGTGTATGTACGCGTACACCATGATCGTACTGCTCTGCTCCCACTGCTGCAACCGTTGATACAACATCTATGGAAGGCTTGCCTGGGTACTGTCAGCGAGGTAGCCGAGCCTGAGGCTCCTTTTACTCCTGCTGGTTGTGTTGCGCAAGCTTGGAGTGTTGCTGAACTGCTGCGCTGTTGGCTGCTGACGTGTGGGTGATAGATGCTGATGGCGAGAGATACGACCTCACGGGAGGCCTTCTTCATCTTCCTTTCTACAACAACTGCTCCCGCAACCCCTGCTCCTGATACGAGCAACTGATGCAGCAGCGAGGGCGCTGACACCACTAGCAATCAAGTTGCCTTCCCCTGCCAAATAAAGAACAATTGAGGCAAGAAAAGCCAGTAGGGTCATGAGAAGTAGCCAGGGCGGTAGGTGCCATCCCAAACCAAGCATAGCTCGATACAAACTGATGACACCAATAAAGATCAAGAAGCGTGCCATGACCATCTGTAAGACATGCTGAGGGAGCCGCCCGGCTATGAAGCCTGCTATTTGTCCTCCTATAAGCACGGCAGGCACTGACGCTGCCAGGATATTCCAGGGGATAGTGCCTTTCTCACTGGCAACGACGGCTATGTGGGTGGCTGCAGCCGCCAAAGAGGCACCGGCTATGATGAAATGAGCGTTGCCAACCGCTAGACGCACCGGTACACCACGCACTACTTGCTCCGCGGTACTCACCTCACCTGCTGCGAATCCGACCAATCCCTGAAACAGCCCACCAAAGAAAGTTGCTGTAGCACGTAGCAGATCATTCTGCATCCTATAGGTATAGACCCGCCCATGTCGGTCGCGATGTTGCTTTACAGGAAATTGTATCGCCCTCATTGGTCGGTCCAGTGTCTTCGTCTCTGCCTCTTTAGAGGCCCTCGCCTCATGTAGCAAAAGGAAAGCAAAACTGACTAAGGCAACACCAATAATGAGAAGGAGCCAACTTCCTGGGAGGCGGTTTGCCAGGTATCCCCCCACAATAGCAGTCGGTATCGCGAAAAAGAGCGCAAAGCCAGCAATTTTAAAGTCAATGAGTCCTCGTCTCCAGAAAGCCGTCGCCGAACTGAGGAAACCAAATATTTCAGTGAAAAGACCTATCTGCACAGCCTGCACTGGCTGGAGATGATAGCCTAACAGAGGGAAAACGATGGTGTAGAAGGGGACAAAAAGCACGGCCCCCGATACTCCCATCGTTCAAACAGTCACACAGATAGCCAACGCCACTGGGAACATCCACCAGAACTGGAACCAGTATGTGAGCTGCATCTTTTTCCTTCCTTCGCTTTGCTGGATATCCTACTCAACAAGCCTCCCTTGACAGTTCCTCCTTCTCTCACCCTGCTCAGGCTTTGACACAAGATCAGCAAGGGACTAAAACGAACAGAGATCCTCGCTGCACTGACAGCAGATATCTCTGTAAACTGTACCATAAATATCTTTCCATGTCAAAGCCACCAGCAGGCAATCACTGTTTATACTGTTGCTGTGCCAAGTGAGCACCCACAACCATCGCCCTCAGCTTGTCGAAAGCCACCTCACGCCGCAGGTGATTAAGCCCGCAATCTGGGTTCACCCACATGCGTTCAGGGCTAACAAAAGGGACCACCCGCTCGATCACCTGAGCGACCTGCTCGGGCGTTTCGACCTGGGGATTCTGCACATCGACGGCACCAACCCCGAGCATTTTATCTGATGGGAAGCCACGCAATGGTGTGAGATCCGCCACCTTCAGCGAAGCGAAGGCCATCAATACCACATCCACGTTGCTCTCTTGGATCACTGGCAAAATCGCCGCGAATTCGGAGGGAAAAATGCGAATGCCAATATGAGCCGCAGGGTCGGGATTATAGTTGCCTTGACACACATGCAGGGCTTTCTTCGCGTGCTTCACCCCTGCGAAACAGGCATTGATAGCACGAATGCCCCAAACCTGATCCTGCGGCAGAAACCATAGAATAGGTTCATCGAGTTGGATCACGTCACACCCAGCCTCATCTAAGCGACGTAGCTCAGCATTCACTACGGCAGCCATGTCCATCGCCAGCGCCTCCTGATCCCCATAATGCTCATCCCAGACAACACGGGCGAACATATGCGGACCGGTCATAGCAATCTTCACGGGACGCTGCGTCGTTGCTCGCAGGAACCTCAGCTCATCTACCAAGCCCAGTGGCACAGGCTCTAGATTTCCAACGACGACCGGGGCTGGCAACGAGGCCTCGGGAGCCACCGGGGTAACTCCTGTCTTTGGGCGAATCTCTCTAGAGAAGCCTGGAATCTTGGCTGCGAAGTAGTTGATCATGGCATTTGGCGGCCCGAAGTAGTTATCGTCGCGACGAAAGAGTTCGCCATCGCTGATGATGTCCACTCCAGCCATCTCTTGGTCCTTGATGGCTGCTCGGGCTGCGATGGCTTTCGCATCATGGAACGCCTGGGAGGGCAGTGTGCCAGCTAGGACTGCCGCCCGAAGCGCAGGATACCAGTCTGGAACAGTGTATGAGCCAACCACTGTTGCTGTAAGCGAGCTCGCCATAGATATCTCCTTCTTAAAAATATGCGCAACGAGTAGCCTCTCTCGTTGCCTTTATCATTCTACAACCACTGGTTGTACTTGCAAAAACTGTGATAGAAGTAGCCAGGGCAAAGCGATCAAGAGGGGAGGATCTGCCCAGTTTGCTGGCGCGAGTAGTATATTGACTGCTTGCTTCGCCATACCATTGTAGACCAGCACTGAATAGTTTCCCAAACGACCACGCAACTTCATTCCTCCGATCAGCAAGCTGAGCAAATCTTGCGTGTCTTCCATTGCAGCAGCAAACAGATAGTATTTTCCGTCGGGCACAGAGCACATATGGAATCTGCCTGGCTCTGTCAGCACAGCACATGCCACTGGTCGCCCTTGAGGCAGGGGACTGGCAAATGCACCTATGTAGATGATACCGTGAAAAGGTCGTGTGACTTCTATGGTACCTGTAATGCCTGCCGAGGTGGAAGCATTCTTGCTAGGGCCAATGCAGCTCAGCATCGTAAGGATATCTGCAGTAGAGGTTTGCATAAACTGTTCTTTTGCCAAATGTCGCAAACGGGTCGGAGGGATACCGACCAATTGGGTGAAGCGTGAGGTGAACGTTCCCAGGCTGCTATATCCAACGTCAAAACAGATGTCTGTAACGCTGCGCCGTGTTGTAAGCAGCAGTTCTTTTGCCTGTTCTAGACGTATGGATGCCAGAAAGACACCCGGTGAAACACCAGTCATACTCCTAAATACACGGTTAAAGTGAAACGGGCTGAACTGAGCTGCATTGGCCAGATCCTGCAGAGTCAGGGGGTCCATGAACCGTGTACGCATAGTGACGATGGCCTGCTCGACGGCATGGCAGCGAAGTGCAACGGTACTCTCTCGCTGGCAGCCACTATGAAAGAAGACAAGCCTAGGTTCTGGCACGTCTTTTACTGTGATATCAGACCGTACTATCATGTCCGTTGGTACTCCTGTAACGAAGAAGCCTCCTGTGCCGTTTTTCTGTTAAGTAGCTTAGAAGGCGTGCTTACCACTGGAACCATTACACGTAGGATTGGCACGCATGCTGAGACAAAGAGCAAGGCTACAAACAGCGAGTATTGGAAATCCCACAGACGCAGAATGGCATCAACTATAGCAATCGAGACGCCAAAGACCACCCTCATCAAGCGCGTTTCAGGGGTCGTTTTGGGGTCGGTGAGCATACTCAACGTGAAGAGCTGGAACGCTGCGCCAAACATAGGGCCGTACACGAAGGCAAGTCCCCTGTGGGTAAGCATATCTTCGATGAAAGCCATGACCATGAAACTCATCACGAAGGCGGACACCAAGTCCCAGCGCGAGACACGGAAGGTCGTAAACCCGCCAACCACCAGGATGATCGTCACAATCAGTAATGAGCCACTCCATTGTGCCGCCAGCGTGGTTACGGTCGTGGGGAAAAGCAACAACAGCACCGTTAAACCAAAGTTCGATGGATTGAAGAGGTGTTTGCCCCGGAAACGCAACAGAGCCTTTGAGCTGATCGCCAGAATGGGAGCGACGAGAAATGGCCATAATGGGATCGCCTCGACCAGTAACCCCAAACTTAGACCAGTAATCACACCACTAGCGGGTAGGATGATCTGCCGCGTTTTCCAGTAGCTTACCGCTACATCAAGCACACAAGCGATAATGAGCGAGGTAATAATCTGGCCCCAGGAGTGATCAAAGGAGAGCACTGTTTGTCCAACGATGGTATAGATGCTCAACACGCCGATCATGAATAAGCGCGGATCTTTCAAACTGGGGGCAATGATCGTGATGCCGCGAATTTTCCACACCATAGCGTCTTACCTTTCCTTTGTCCAGAAGAGTGACATATCTGTCTCTACGTATACGCCAAGCCCGCGCAGGGAGCCACTTTCTTCGTCAGCCAGCTTGTCTTTTGCAATGTTCAAGCGGCTCTTGAGCAGTGAAGAATCGGGGACCACTTGCAGTCCGTTGAGCCAGACGTTGCGGGCAGCATCAATCTGGTTATCTTTGGCGAAGACATCCCCAAGCGCTGTATACGCATCGCCCGTAAAGCTATTGCTGATCGCGCTCAAGGGACGCGTCAGTGCAACAGCATAGGAGAGGTCTTGCTGTGCTCTGGGTAAGTGGCCCATTAAGCCGGGCCAATACAGATGATTGAGACCCCTTGCATAGCGTGCGACGACATTGTATGGTTGCTCTGCGAGTACTATGTCAAGCTGACTAATCGAATGTGACGAAAATTGCGCCTGACAGACTAATCCGTCGGGTGGTGGCGGACAGGAACGCATCTGGTCAACATAGGACAGAGCAAGATTGATTCTGGCCGTTGGTGTGTTGTATTTGGCGAGTTGTGCCGCGAAGAATTGCTCTTCTTGGTCATAGTGCATCTGTGTGCGTAGCGCCAGACGATAATCGTTGCCGTAGCGCAAGTTGTCTGGAGCGGCTTCGGCTGCTGCTCGCAGATACGCTAGCCCTCTGTCTACTTGCTGTTGTTTGAGCAATGCCAACCCGGCAGCATATTGGAGGGCAGCTAGGTCTGGTTTTACTTGCGGCACAGAGGGTAGCTGTGGGTTGTTGAGCGCATCTAGCGGCAGAGGCTGCTGGTAACTCTGCCAGTCGCTGAGTCCTAGGTCGGCCATACTCAAGTGAGCAGGCACTTTCGGCAAAGCGAGGGGTTGCACCCGTGGAAGGAAGAGCCAGTACGCCCCACCTACAGCAAGCAAGAGCATGGTAAAAGCTAGGCCCACGACCAGCCACGGACGACGAAACCAGAAACGTTGCGCCTGAGAGACCGATTGTCTTGTGAATTGCTCCATCGGTTGCTTGACTGCGAATTTCATGCTCCTTCTCCTTGCTTGAGTGTGTGGTAACGATCTATCTGCAGGTGAGGCTGATGTTCAATGTGACCATCCGGCCAGCGGATTTCGATGTCGTCGATTTCCGTCAGTTTGCCCAAGCCGAAACGTAATCTGCGATCCGATTGTGAAGAATAGCCGCTGCCCGGATCGACCCACTTAACCCAGCGCCGGTCTCCTGCAGTGAGTGTGACGCGTGCCCCGATAGCATCGCGGTTCGAGCGCCCAGAGCCAACTAGTCGCAATCCTACCCAGTGATTGCGACTAGTTGGCTCGTTCTTGTATACTAGAAAAGGCGCTCCTTGGTTGGCGGTAAATAGTTCTGGTAGCCCGTCGTTGTCGTAATCAGCTAGGCACAGGCCACGACCGTCATAGAGGTCATTAAGCCCAGCCTGTTGAGCGATATCGACATAGCCCTTGCCCTGCTTGGCAAACAGGCGTGAGCGTTCATAGCCAGAGATGCTATCGTTGCCAACCGGCGGCCAATTACGGGCGTCTTCGACGACAATACCCGGTGTGGTGGCCATCGTGCCCAACTGGAACCAGTAGTCACCGGGACCAGCAGAGACAAAGCCGTTGAGCACTACAATTTCCATTTCCCCATCGTTATCCAAGTCGACGAATTTCGCTCCCCAACTCCATCCCCCGTTATCGACACCCAGTTGTGGCGCATGGTCTGTGAATGTGCCATCGCCATTGTTGCGCCACAGGAAGTTGCCCTCTACCAAGTAGCCAGGCTTGGTGATGTTTGACACATAGATATCAGGATAGCCATCTCCATCCAGATCGGCGAAATCAACGCTCATGCCCTTACGCGTGTCGATAGGGATAGCATGGCTTGTGACATCTGTAAATGAACCATCGCCATTGTTCTTAAAGATTTTATCCTGTCCAAAGTCGTTGGCCAGATACAGATCCATGTGTCCTGTATTGAAGAGATCACAAGCACCTACATCCAACGTCCAGCCGCGATCATCCACACCTAGGCGTGGAGCCACATTCGTGAAGGTGCCATCGCCGTTGTTGTGATAGAGCACGTTGGGTCCAGCATTGCGTGCTCTCTCAAAGTCGTCGTGCATAATGCGCGTCGTATGCAGATGCCAGAGGTCGTTTTCCGGTCGAAAGTAGTTCCCTATGTACAAATCGAGCAAGCCATCACCGTTATAATCAAACCAGATTGCAGCATTGCCATTGCTCACATCGCCAGTGCCAGAGGAGTGTGTAATATCGGTGAAAGTGCCATCGCGGTTATTGCGAAAGAGACGGTTCGCGGCACTCCATTTGACAATGTACAGATCGGGCCATCCATCGTTGTCAAAATCACCCCACACGGCATCCATGACGCCACCTTCGCGGTTGAGATCGGCAACCCCTGCCTGGGCTGCGACATCGGTGAAGGTGCCGTCGCCGTTGTTGCGGAAGAGATGACATGGGCTGTTGCTTCCCGACGATGAGACAAAGATATCAATATAGCCATCATTGTTATAATCTGCTGCCGCCGCCGCCGCCCCGAGCGAGCACATCCAGGGCATAATATTGTCAAGTTTATGATCGAGCAACACTTTTTGATGCGTTACCGCTAAGCCCAGTTGATGTGACATCTCCTTTAAGCGGAAGGAGGGGAGGCTGGTGCTACCTGGTGACTGGGTCAGTATTTTTTCAGCCAGTCCGAAGCGACCGGCCATGCTCAAAGCTCCCACTGCCACCAGCCCGACTCCAGCCTGAACCATATGTTTGAGCATGAGGCGTCGGCCAAACAGCTTCTTCTGCTCATTTCCCATAGCCTGTGTCCTTTCTGCCGTGGCTAGCCTTCGTACTGGCGTAAAGCTTCTCGTAAAGGCGCTGGCACAGGGATAGGCACAACGCGGTTTCCTTCCCGACGCAGGCAGGCCACCTGCTGTTCACCCCGTGCGACGCATTCTTCTGTCGTCTCCCCTTTACGCCAGTATTCAAATAACAGGGTAATGCGATTCTGTGTTAAGGCTCCCAGCCGCATCCGTACAATGACGTGATCAAAGGCCAGCAGTTCGACGCTATATTCACACGAACAGCGCGTCGTTGCCAGAGCTAGTCCGTGTTGCAACTCTTGCAGCACTGTTGGTGCATGCTCACGCAAAAACATTTCCCGGCAGCGTCCTTGCCAGCGCAGGTGATTGACATAGTAGACATTACCAACCAAGTTCGTTTCTTCAAAACCAACGATATGATGATATTCATAGGCCCGCATGGTGATCTCCGCTTCTTGGGTACGGTTCTTTAAACACTTGGCCTTGTCTCTCGTCTTTTTATGCATATGGCCACAGCGAGCAGTTTTTCCATCCCTTGTACCTGGGTGACACAACTGGCGATGTGAAAATCTCCCGCTGCCAATTGTACCCAGCCATCTTCTTTGATGGTGCTGAAAACCAATGGGAGAGTGATGTGTGCTCCCACCTTTTTCAGGCTTTCGAGAGCCGTCCAGACACGTGTTGCCGCTACATCGAGCCCCTGCTGACCTTCTTTGCTGATCAGCGTCGCCAGTTGATAGCGCTCCTGCCCTAATAGGTCTTGCCAGGTGGAGGCCGAGCGAGCTATCACGGTTTCCATATCACAGCCCACTAGCTGTGTGCTGGTGACTGCCAGCGTGAGACTGTCAGTGTGTGACGTTGAGATCAGGGTTTCCATCTCCTGCATAAGCACTGGTCTGCCATCCGGGCGGCGCTGGACAGCGACATTGCCTCCAAGCAGACTGTGCAACACGTGCTCACTGCTCTCATGCCGCTCGCCGTGGTCGTTGCTCTGCATACTCAAGCTGATTGAGTCTGTGCAGAGCAGTTCGCCCACTTTGCGCTCTAAAAATGCAACGAGCAGTGCGAGTTCCCAGGGTTTTTGTGCTGTGATAGCCTCTACCTGCTGGAGACGCAACCCCCTCCATTGCTCCACTACCTCGCCATGTGCTGTCCTGACCTCAACATCGTAGGTGAAGATATCGCCATACCTGCTCCGCTCTTTGGCATAGACAAATCTTGTGCAACTAGCAGTGGCGACACTGGCAGCAAGCGTGATCTGCTCGACGCCGATGGGCAGCAGGGTCGCATGAGGAATACATGCCTGAATGGCGTGAATTACAGCATCCCGCGCCGTAAAATCGCCCAGTACCATCTCCGCTGGCAGATAATGAGCATACAGGGGCGCATCAGAGCAGGATGTAAGTTCAGCGATACACGCTGTGGCTCGCAAATGGCGATAGTTGCGTATACGGCGGAAACGGCCCTGATGAAAGAGAATGGAGCCATACAGATCGTGCTGCGGATCAAGGTCGATGCGCACAGGTAGCTCCTCGGGGAGTCCACCAAGCCTCTCTAGCCGCTCCAATGACTTGTGCGCGTGGGCAGCAAAACTGCACGTCGCCCGGAAATGATCTACTTGGAAAGCAGTCTCTTCACTACGCAGCACAACATCAACTTTGCCTGACTCGCGAACGAGCGCTGCTATGCGTAGCTTGACCGCACCGTTCTGCGGTACGACAATTGGCCTCTTGAACTGGAGCTGTTCAAAGTCTGGCAGCACGTTACGCATACTCACGGCCATTGCGGCCTGAGCTATGGCTTCTAGACCAACAACGGCCGGTACAAGTCGCTCTCCCCTAAATGTATGATCTTCTAGATACAGATCGGTACTCAAAGAGAGGTCAACATCGACAACGAGTTCGATGCCCGCATAGAAAATTCTCGGCTGCTCAAGGAAGCGCAGGAAGGGCAATGGTGGCTGCCTCATCGTGAGGGTTGGTGTGTGCGTGACACGGCTGGTTACGACAACACGCACCGCTGGTACTTCGTGGTCGAGCAAGTGGCAGAGCAGGTTGATACCATCATCGGGCGCGATGGGCGCGATGCCTTCGCGCAGAAGGGCTTCTACTCTGCCTAAGCGCTCTCCCATTCCCACTCCTGACCAGATCGACCACTCGAGACAGAGACAGCGGCAGGCAGGATGATCTCTGTGGAATGTTTCGGTAAGGCGAGCCAACCAGTCATTGGCCAGGGCGTAATCGGCCTCTCCCCGCATACCAGTGCGTGCTATCACCGAGCCAAAGGTCACCAGTAGCCGTAGTTTCTCAGCATCAAGAGCCGCGAGGACATTTTGCAGTCCGTGGACCTTGGGCGCAAATGTGTACATCACATCCGCTTGCTCAAGCACACTGAGGAGTTTGGGCACATTCACACCCGCTCCATGCAGTACGGCTGTCACGGTTCCCAGGTCGCATTCAATATCATGAATAGCTTGCTGTACCGCCTGGGGCAGGGTGACGTCGACGCTGTAATAGCGATAGGGGATACCAGCGACTTGCATACGCTGCAAATTTTCGCTGAGTTCTTGATCGCTCTCAGGTTTTGAACGACCCAGCAGAGCAAGCTTGATGCCAAACGTACAGGCGAGAGAAATCGCGCACTCTGCTGCAATGCCTTTGCCTCCTCCCGTGACCAGAAGCACATCATCTGCTCTCAGTGCCAGTGGCACCGACCTTGCTTGTGAGAGAGACAAGAGCTGCAGCTCAGATATAGAGCGTTTGCCGTCTGAGTCATAACGAACTTCGCTATAGCCCCGCGTTGCCCGCATCTCGGCGACGACCCAGTTGACTGCCTGCGCATGCTCTGGTAGTGGAAGATCGACGACACAGATCGTTTTCTGTTGCGCTTCTAAAAAAAGTGTCCGTGCGAGGCCACTTCCTTCTCCCCCATATTGAACCAAGATGAAATGCGTACGTTCCTGCTGCTCCAAGAGCATACGAGCACCTTCTAAGAGAAGGCTAATATGTTGTTCCGTGACTTCAGGCGGCAGGCACACCACGACTCCATCACCCACCACCTCTGCCAGTGCAGTACGTAATTGCGCCGTCAATGGTCGTTCGTAAGGCGTGAGCAGTTTCCATGTTCCCGATCCTGTTGCCGCCACTGCCAGTGGCAGAGGCTGCTCAACTGAGGCGGCGATAAATGGTCGCACCCAGGCATCCACACCAGCCGGGAACTTCATCTGTTCCTCAAGCTGGGCAGTGCCACCACTCTGTTGCAATTCTTCCAGCGCCTGGGCAATTTCTGCTATGGTTGCGTCAGCGTACTGGGTTGGTTCCACAGGAGGAAGAAGTTGCAAGGCTCGTGCCGCCTCGGAGACAATCTGCCCAACCGTGATGGAGTTGAGGTGGAGGTCGCTGAGCATGCGGCTCTGTTCAGCGATTGCTGCTTGTGGTAGCTCAGCACGCCCTGCCACGATCTGTTTCACTAGCTCAATCGCCGATGTGACGATGTGTCCATTCTGCCCCTCACTCTTGCGCTCTTCCACTGCAGAACGAACGGGTTGAGCAGGTACTTCTTCCGGCTGATAGTTGCTGGGGCTATGTTCTCCCTCCGGTAATGGTGCTAGCTCACATGGATTGATCAGGAAATGCGGCTGCCAGTTCAGATCAAAGGGACGGCTGAAACGATTCTTGAACAAAAAACTGTACTTGAGAGGAACACCCAGGGCAAAGGCTGCGCCCGCGCTGGCAAGCACACCGTCGAGCGAGCGCCCGCCAGCATTCAAAGCGATCACTGGCTCGGCTATGCACTTGGATGCTATACCCTGGAGTACATTTCCTGGCCCGACCTCAAGCCAGAGATCAATCTCGCTTGCGGCCGCGTTGAGTGCAGGCAGAAATTGTACTGGTGCTGTGATTTGCCGACACAACAGTTCCTTGAGATCGACATGAGCATCAAGCAGAGCGCCTGTCGCCGTAGAATACACTGCATGTTGCAGCGGCAAAAACTGTTCACACGCCAGCCGTTCCGCGAATGGTGGTACGGCCTGAGCGACCAAGGGAGAATGAAACGCCTGGGTGACTGGCAAAGACATCACGGGCACTTTGAGCGCTTTTGCCCGAGCCAGCACTGACGCGATGGCTGCAGCCTCGCCAGAGATCACCGTGTGTCGTGGTGCATTGATACCGGAGATCACAACACGGTCATGTCCAATGAGGGCTTCAACCTGCTCTTTGTTTGCCATAATACTTGCCATTTTCCCAGTCGGGTCTCCCAAGGAGCTCATGATCTGACCGCGAACAGAGGCAAGGCGTAAGAGCGTCTTCTCATCGAAGGCACCTGCCCAGTGCAGAGCCGTCAGTTCCCCTAGGCTATGCCCAATAGCAACACTGGCCGTGATACCCAGTTCGCGTAGGATACGCAATGCTGCTAGCGAGGCTGTGACAATGGCTGGCTGGGCAATGGCAGTATCCTGTTCGTCGCCCCTATTGGGTAAAGATACCTGTGAGTAAAGCTGTTCGATATAGGCAAACCGGCGCTGTAAGAGTCCACCATCGCGATAGACTGGGGCACCTTGGCCAGTAAAGAGAAAACCAATACGCGCAACGCGTGTGCCCGCACCAAGGAATATGCCATCTTGTGTATCAATGTGGGATGTGGCTCCAGCCAGCAGCAAGGCTCTGACGTGCTCTAAGTGGGTGGTGAATTGCTGCGCATTTCTTGCGACAATAGCGACCCGCACATCTCCTTGGTGCAACTGCTCGGCTAGATGCACAGCTAGGTCGGTCAACTCAGCTTTGGATAGACGAGCAGAAAAGAGCAGCAATTGATCAATCAGCTTCACAGTATCTTCGACGCTCTGTTCACGCAGTAACATAAGTTCAACGTGCTGTGCAGATGACAAAAGGATCTGTTCCCGTGATGTAAGCGTGGTACGCCTGCGACTAGTGCATCCCTCAAGTACCACATGCGTATTAATGCCGCCGAAGCCCATAGCATTGACCGCCGCTCGCAAAGGGGCATCAGCAGGCCAAAGCACACCAGTATCAAGTGTGCGTAGCGCAGGCTGCTCAGATTGGAACTCAGGATGAGGATCAACCGTCCCAGTTGTCGGTGGGAGAATCTGGCTATGAAGAGCCATAGTAGCTTTGATCAGTCCCGCTATACCTGCGGCTGCTTTGGTATGGCCAATATTGGCCTTAATGGATCCGATGACAGCGGGGGTTGTAGCAGCATTTGCCTGTCGACGAGCACATGAAAGTGCTTGTAATTCTGTGCTATCACCAACACGTGTGCCCGTGCCATGTCCTTCAACATAGACGATAGAGTCAATGCTTATACCTGCCCTCTTGTACGCACGAGTCAGAGCAAGCGATTGGCCTTCGACCTCCGGCCTCGTGATGCCCCCGCTACCATCTGAGGAGATGCCCCATCCACGGATGAGCGAGTAAATGTGCCGCTGCTGGGCCAAGGCATCTTCAGAGCGCATGAGCACCACAAAACCACAGCCTTCGCCTGGCAGAAAGCCATCAGAGCGAGCATCATACACGCGCATCTCCTCACCCGCGAGTGCGGCAGTTTTGGCGAAGCCGACCAACTCAAATGGATCTAGGCTCAGATCAACACCGCCGGCGATGGCCAAGTCGACATCGCCATCAGCAAGCGCCTTGCACGCTGTGATGACAGCTAACAGCGAAGAAGCACACGCTCCATCGACAGTATAGCCGCCGCCTTTCAAATTAAAATAGTTGCAAATGCGCCCGGCGATGGTGTTGGAGAGTCCTCCCGCTAGTGTCTCTTCGCCAACCGGGGCAAACGGCTCTTTGTACGCTTTCTCGAGTTCGTCGAGAAAGAGAGAAGCCCGTTCGTTCAACCATCCCTCCTGCAGCAGGGCGGCTTCTACCACACGCCGCACGTATGGCCAGCGCAGTCGCAAGCTATTAGCACGTGAGAACTCGCCAGTAAGCGTGTTGCCGACGATGACTGCTGTCGTGTCAGCGGGAAGACCACTCCTGGTGTGGAAGCCCGCATCCTGCAGAGCCTGTGATGCGATGTCCAGGGCTAGCCAATGAGCCAGGTCACTAGCGCGGTAGGTACTGCCTGAGATGTGAAAACGTACTCTATCAAATGCATAGTCTTCCAAAAAAGCCCCTTGGGCCGAGTAGGTGGTATCGGGGATGGTACGGTCAGCACTGAAATAATCTTGGAGGCGTAAGCGTTCAGCAGGCAAGCGCCTGAACGCCTGGCGTTGTGCGAGAACATTTTCCCATAGCTCAAGGGGAGAGCGAGCATCGGGATAGCGACATGCCATTCCAACGAGAGCAATTTCCGGTTCCATAGCTACTATTATCCTTGCTACATTGGCGAACGGGTTCTACTTTAGACGCGCTACAAGAAAGTCGATCCGGTTCTGTAGAAAGATCTGGTAGCAGATTCGCTTTAACACTATGAAAACGGCAACACGACAAATTTTCGCAGACGGATTTTCACCAGAGTTATGGAAGCGCTTTTGATAGGACTGCTAAGCCTTTATCATTTCTGGTACATTAGGGTAGCTATTTGCTCACACACAGTGAACTGTTCCAGCTTGCATATTAGGAAAGGTTGCCATTGTTGGACGAACGCTGTGAGCAGGGTGAAGCATGGCTCTGCTCACTCCCCTTCTGCTGTGCGGCCTGCTCAGCGAAATGGTCTCGTATCCGCTCTCGCCAGGTTTCGTAGGCGGTATCATCCTGTGGCAAACCTCTCAGACTGCTATCTGTCACTTGTGCAGCTTCACAAGCAGATACTCCACAGAGCATGTGGCAGACAAGATCCGTGTGGGAGGTTGCATTGCCAGCCCGCTGGCGTGTTTTTGCCGCGAAGGCAGCACCTTGCGCTAAGTGAGGCCGATAGTTTTGAGCCGATGTGTGTAATACCTGGATTGCTTCAGGTAATGCTCCCCCGGCATAGGCACAGGCCAGCCCGACACCGCTCCACAGATCGGCTTGGCGCTCCTCGGGAAAGGCTTTGAGTACCGCCACAATCTGCTCTACATCGGCTCCTTTGACGAACCAAAGGCTCCTGCCCAACCCTTGATCAAAAGCATGTAAGGCACAACCAGAAAGCCGATGAGGTCGTACCTGCTCTTTCAAAGCGCGTTGCGACGCAAAAAAGCCCTCATGGAAGCCGTATCCATCTATTGTTAACCAACGCAGAAGCGGGTCATAGTGCGCCAGAAAGCTGCTATAGCGCTGGGGAAGACGCCCAAGGGTCCAGCCTGCTCCTACATGCAACACATAGATATGCTTATTGCCTGCTCTCGACATAAATGCGGGTAAGCGTTTCTTCCAGGGTGTAAAGTAGTCGAGCAGAGCCAGTCCCATACCAGCACCTTCGTAGGCGAACCCACGTACCTCGTTCTCAAAGCTCTCCAGCCCACAGACCAGCGTCTCAAAGCTGTCGCCTGCTTCGAGGGCCATGCTATACCCTTGGATGAAGGTGCGGGCTCTCAATTCCAACTGCTGTCTTGCTTGGATGTTGCCATCGTGAAATCCTCGACGGGCAAAGGAGGCCTCTTCTA
>JAFAXQ010000087.1 GCA_019240835.1 Ktedonobacteraceae bacterium | reverse complement strand
CCCCTCCAAGTTCACCGGACGGCCAGGCTTGCCTAAG
Organism: Ktedonobacteraceae bacterium; assembly: GCA_019240835.1. Lineage (GTDB taxonomy): Bacteria > Chloroflexota > Ktedonobacteria > Ktedonobacterales > Ktedonobacteraceae > JAFATZ01. Next base: position 6,496 of record JAFAXQ010000087.1, on the reverse strand, counting down.
TATAAGCACAAGGCCACGGGGCGGAACCTGCTCATCTACACGGTGCAAGCAGTGAGCAGGAGAGGCTTAAAGTATGGTATCATCAAACCCTCCATGCTCCCTATCGAGGTGCAAACGAAACAGAAGGATATTGCACAAGTGCGCATTGTCCCTCGCAAGGGCTTTTACGTGGTTGAGGTGGTCTACGAGCAAGCAGTGAAACAAGCAGAAGTGAACCCTGCGTATTATGCTGGTATAGATATAGGTCTCGACAATCTGGTAGCGCTAACAACAAACAAACCTGGCTTTCAGTCAGTAGTCGTTAACGGGCGTCCAGTGAAATCCATCAACCAATACTATAACAAGCGGAAGGCAGAACTGCAAAAGCAGCTAGGGCACACAGGCACGACCAAGCGCATGGAGCGTATGACGAACAAACGGAACAGGCGGATAGATCACTACATGCACACTGCCAGCAAGCGGATTGTTGACCTGCTTGTGAAAGAGGGGATAGGCACGCTCGTGATTGGCAAGAATGACGGCTGGAAGCAGGAAGCCAACATGGGCAAGCGCATAAATCAGCAGTTTGTGCAAATCCCGCACGCTCGCTTTATCGCCATGCTCACCTACAAAGCGGAGTTAGTAGGAATTACCGTCAAAGTGACGGAAGAGTCGTACACCTCAAAAGCTTCATTGTTGGACTTGGACCCGTTGCCAGTCCGTGACCCGAACAAGAGCAACGAGAAGTACACGTTCAGCGGCAAGCGGGTGAAACGCGGACTCTACCGAGCGTCCAACGGGCGAGAGATCAATGCCGATATGAACGGCGCTGGCAACATTATCAGAAAAGTAGCCCCTGATGCTTTCTCGAAAGTGGAGGGGGTAGAGGATGGTAAAGGGGTGCTGGCATCCCTGGTAGTCCATCCCGTGAGGTTCGTCATTGCTCCCTCACGAACCCAAAAAGGGAAATCCTAGCTCGCTATGAAACGCTCTAAAACGCTAGAGATCGCTAGACTTTTTGGAACTATATCAGGATTGGGCAGTTTGTTCAACTTGCGTTAATATGTAATGAACGTCTATTGTTCCAGTTCCTCTGTGCTGCTATACTAATATGGGCAGAGCCGCTGCCTTCGCCCTAGTGGGGCGCAATCCTCCACTCCCCAACAGGATTTTGCTATAGTATTACCACAGCATAAAGGAGCATCCATACATGACTGTAGATATACGTGACGTTGAAAGTATCTTGCAGCAAGCAAATGCATGGCGGCAGACGCAGACCATTAATTTGATCGCCAGTGAGAACACGCCGAGTGAGGCTGTACGACGTGTACAAACCTCTGACTTTATGGGTCGCTATGCCGAGGGGCATCCTAATGAACCACACAGAGTCAATCGCTATTATCAGGGCACACGCTATATTGATGAAATTGAGCGCATGGCCCAGCAAGAAATTATTGAGCTGTTCGCAGTGAAACAAGCCGATGTGCGCCCGATCAGTGGCAACGCGGCAAATACTGCCATCGCGCTTGCTGTGCTGCGCGGCGGGGATACCGTCATTGCTAACTCAACCGATGGCGGTGGCCACATCAGCCACGGGCCAGTGGGTGTGTTTGGCCGCCGCATCCAGAACCGCAACCAATCGCTCAAACTGGGTGCAGCAAACTCTATTCATCTACACTATTTGCCACAAACGGAAGATCACTATCACATTGATGCCGAAAAGACCATTGAACTCATTGACCAGGTGTCACCAGAAATGGTTGTGATGGGCAAGAGTCTCTTTCTCTTCCCCGAGCCAGTCTCAGAGGTGGCCGCCTTCTGTAAAACGAAAGAAATTCCTCTGCTCTATGATGGTGCTCATGTGCTTGGACTCATCGCCGGCCGACAGTTCCAGTCGCCCCTGCAGGAGGGCGCGACATGGATGACTGGCAGCACACATAAGACCTTCCCCGGTCCACAGCGCGGCGTCATTCTAGGCAACATGGATGCTGAAAGCGCAAAGAAATACTGGTCTGCCGCCGAGCGAGGTGTCTTCCCTGGCTCCTCCAGCAACCATCACCTGCACTCTCTGCCTGGCCTGCTCGTCTCCATTCGCGAAATGAAGCAGTACGGACAAGCCTATGCTGCACAGATCGTGCGCAACGCTCGTGCGCTCGGTCATAGCCTCGACGAGCTTGGCACACCCGTAGAAGCCCGCGAGTTTGGCTACACCCAGAGTCACATGATCGCCGTGAACGTCGCCAAATGGGGTGGCGGTGTCGAAGTTGCGCAGCGCCTGGAGCAGAACGATATCATCGTCAACTACAATATGCTCCCCGGTGATAGCGACCCGCGTAACCCCTCCGGCCTGCGCGTTGGTGTGCCTGAAATGACCCGCTTCGGCATGGACGAACGCGCTATGGGCGAAGTGGCGCAATTGATGCATGATGCAATTCGCGGAAAAAATGTCAAAGAGCAGGTCAATGCACTGCGGGGACGCTTTACCGAGATGAAGTATGTGTGATTGGTTGAGTAGTGTTCAGCATGCAAGACATGCTGAACACTGTTCATCTGATAGTTCTTTTGAAGGGGAACACCCTGTGAGATACTCTCTCTTTCAAGTGGATGCCTTCACTGATAAGGTATTTTCAGGCAATCCGGCAGCCGTCTGTCTGTTGACGGAACCACGTAGCGACCAGTGGATGCAACACATGGCCCAGGAGATGAACCTGTCGGAGACTGCTTTTGTTTCTTTGTATGCTGATACGCTTCGCTTACGCTGGTTTACCCCCACAGTCGAGGTTGAGTTGTGCGGCCATGCTACCCTGGCAAGTGCTCATGTGCTCTGGGAGACAGGCTACCTCAAGCCAGAAGAGGTCGTACATTTTCATACACGCAGTGGGCTGCTACGTGCTCAACGAACAGGGGTATGCGGAGAGCTAATAGAACTGGATTTTCCCGCAGAGGCAGTTGAAGAAGCAGCTATGCCTCCTGGTCTTGCCAGAGCGCTCGCTGTCCCAGTTACCTCCAGTTGGAAGACCAAAGAAATGGTCTATCTTGTCGAGACGGATAGTGAGCAAACCGTACGGAAGATGAAGCCAGATATTGCTGTTCTTGCACAACTGCCCGTTCGTTCAGTCATTCTCACTAGCCGCGCCACAGGCCCAGACTACGACTTCGTTTCCCGCTATTTTGCCCCGCAACTGGGTGTCAACGAAGATCCGGTGACAGGTCTGGCACATTGCTCCTTGGCTCCATTTTGGGGCCATCGACTGGGAAAACAGGCATTGGTGGCCTACCAAGCATCTGCCCGTGGGGGCATTCTTCATCTGCGCGTGAGCAGTGAACGGGTCTACTTGAGTGGACAAGCAGTCACTGTGTTTCGAGGCGAACTTCTGGCCTGAGATTGCTGTGCTGTGCAGTGTGTCACTTCAATGGACGTATTCTTTCATTAGTATGCTCGAATGCTCTGGAGAAAAAAGATACTCCTCCTGCTCTTCTCACCGCTGAGAAGAAGGTTCTAACGTCACTATTCGTCGTTCGCTTGGCCACCGCTTGAGCATCTCCGAGTACACATGGCCGACCTCAGTACTGCGTTGCTTACTTCCTAGGTCTCTCGCCCCTTGTTTTGCCGCTTCAAAGCAAGCAACCGCTTCCTCCATCTCGTTGAGTTGAACGGCAGCTAACGCCCGGCTGTTCACACACTCCAGGCGACTCCGTTCAGAGATTGTAGTGCTCGGCTCTAACTGTCCAAATTGTTTCAAAACAGTCCATGCCTGCTTGGCATGCTTTCTATTATCTTGCCCAAGGTAATACTGCGTCAACCCGTCCCAGAAGGTGACCCCTAATTTCGTCCAGTCAACATAGAGCGGTAGCGGCTCATGAGAGGACTGTGCAGCGACTGCTTCCTGGGCATACTCTAACGACTGTTCCGCTTCGCGCTTTAAGCGATGGTACGCCTGGAGAGCTGCCAGAGGCATATAGACGACGCTTTTTACCATTGGGAACACCTGGCCTTGATCGGTCTGTTGCAGGATGGCAAGAGCTGCTTCACTCCTAGTGAGTGCCAGCGGGAAATTGCTGTCATAATGAGCAATGACTGCGAGTCGGCTCAACGCCCTCATCTGCAAATTCGGATTGTTGGCAATGGCACTGTATTTGAGAGCTTGCAGACAGTATGCTTCTGCCTGGCTAAGCCCTTCTAGATGCCAAGCAAGCATGGTCTTCAACGCATAGGATTGTGCTACCAAGTCCGCTACCACTTCCCGGTAGGTGGGCACGTGTGTGATAATCGAGAGCAATGTGGGCAGGAACGACTCAAGCGTGGATGGAATCGTCTCAAGCCGGCTTCCTCTGCTCAAGTGCCAGCAGGCTGTAAGGCTGGCAGCACATTGGGGCAGGAATTCCTCTACCAGCACGAGCGTTTTATGGGCTTGCCGAGACGAAGCAAGTAGGGCAGTAGGAAGAGTCGCGAGCATGATGAGAAAATCGTGTCGGGAAAGGGTATGCTCCTCAAGGGAGTACTGCAATTTCAGCATGTCAAATTCTTTGATCTCCTGGTCAAGTCGAGTTTGCAGGTCGTGGCAAAACAGCGCCATCCCGTGCCATTGGTGAATAAGCGTGATGATGCGCGAACATGTGATGCCAAACTGAGTCGCACGATCAGGAATCGCAGCTCCCTCCAGTTTTGCTGGTTGCACTGCTGAGGAAGGCAGGATGAGCAAAGTGCGTTGAGCATGTGTACTTTGCTCGTTTTGATTGTCTAGATCATGGACTCCCTCTCTCGTATCCACTGCAGTAGCCTGAGAGGCTGCAAGGGAGTGTTCGACGCTCTTTTCTTTCTCCGCGTCAGTCGCTGATCCCTGCTCTGCTGCCTCGGTAAGCGATGTACCATACTCTAGTAAGGTGTGTGGGTTGAACGGGTCATATTCGGAGAGACCGAATTTCCAAAGGGGGATAGAGAGCAGTTTTGCCAGTTCGCGTAGCGTGTACCTGCTTTCAATCCGCCGCTTGCCATATTCGACGTCTTGTACATAGTGCCAACTGACTCCCACCCCTCCATCAGCTTTCGGCCAGAGTTCCGCTAGCTGTTCTTGGGTCATGCGAGCTGCTTGACGTGCCTCTTTAATCACTATCCCGTGGTGATGATGTGACACGGCCTCCATACCAAATTCCTTCTCGTATATGAGTAACACGAACCTAGAAGCCTTTAGAGAACTGTATATTCTCCTGGTCGTACAAACTGTACAGCAGGTTCACAACAGGGCCAAAAACAAGGTACAGTTCCCCTTGGCAGTCATAGACGTGGCTGTGTAGATTGTACCACAAAGTCCTTCCGATTTAGTGTAGTATAACATGATGTTCTCTATTTCAGCGACCTTTTGACAAAAGAATGCCATTCTTTTGTTATGCAAACACAGCTCTATTACAGACGGACAAGGGTTTCTTTCGAGAAGGGAAAGCCCTTCGAGGAGAACAGTGATTGAAATCAGAAAGGGAATATATGAGTCAAAGGCGCAAAAAGAAAGGCGAGCATCAAGCAACGGCATTGTGCATAACCAGGCAGGAGATGATAGCTCTGCAAGAGGTTCCTGTGGTCTATGCCTCAGTGCTGCTCACAACGCTTCCTTCATCACTAGTGCGGGAAATGATTCTCGACACACTGCAAAACGTTGAGAAGCGGATCACAGCTCTTCTGACCCAGAGGACCAGCCCGTCGGAGCCTCTTGTCTTCGATCTACCTCTGGATGAACTCTATGCTTTGCATACTGCTCTCCTAGGCTACATGATTCTTGCTCAAACGCATCCTATCATGTTCGAGCACACAAAGACAAAGCTGTTAGGGGCGTTCTCCAAAAGGCTGGTAACGTTCTTAGCGCCTCACTTCCCTGCTGTCGTACTGAACTAAGTCGGGCGAGATAAAGCGTGTCGAAGCTAGCAGGAAGCCATAACCTTCAAGGGTGGTGAACCTGTGTGTACTGCTTGCCAACGGTGGTATGATCTTTTCATCATGATTCTGAGCAGAATAGGAGATCCATCATGATTCTCGAAGCTGGCATGCTGCAAGTAAGGCAAGGAGCAGAAGCAGACTTTGAAGCGACCTTCAAAGCTGCCTCGCACATTATTGTAGCGGCGCAGGGCTATATTTCACATGAACTTCGCAGATGTATCGAAGTGCGGGGAAAGTATCTCTTATTGGTCCAATGGGAGCGTTTGGAGGATCACACCATAGGGTTCAGGCAGTCTCCTGAGTACCAAGAGTGGAAAAGGCTACTACATCATTTTTATGAGCCGTTTCCGACAATTGAACATTTTGAACAAGTTACTCTTTCTCAATGTTAAACTTGACATATCTTTTTAAGAGGGTTTCCTGCATGTTGACTGCCATACCATAAGGGAAAACAACATCTCCCCCATTATAAGATTTCTACATAGCCTTCTGTTCCATTCACGCGAATTCGTTGCCCATCTTTTATCAGTTTGGTAGCACTTTCCACTCCGACAACTGCTGGTAAGCCATATTCACGTGCGATAACTG
>JAFAXQ010000007.1 GCA_019240835.1 Ktedonobacteraceae bacterium | reverse complement strand
CCCTCCTCAATGCGCGACATGTCGAGCAGGTTCCCCACCAGGCGATTAAGGCGATCAGCTTCACGTACAATGGCCTTCGCGAAGCCCCGTTGTTCCTTTGTACTCCAGTGTATATCTTCCTGCAAGAGCGAACTTGCAGCAGCCTTAATCGAGGTCAGAGGCGTGCGTAGATCATGTGAGACGGAGGATAGCAAGGCCGCACGCAGCGCGTCTGTACGCTGGAGTACCGCGATGCGTAGATTCTCCCGCTGAAGTCGCGCTCGTTCAACCAGCGCTGTCACCTGATCGAGAAAAGTCCAGAAGAAAGCGGTCGAGGTATCAGCACGTACTCGTTCTTCTTCCAGACGGTCCTCTCTGGGAAAGCTGCCAACAGTCTCCTGGACACGCAACCGCAGCACGCCTACCACTTTTTGTCCCACTTTCAACGGAATGAAGCGAAGTGAGCGGCGTATCGCTCGTCCAGCGGTGTCACTCCAGACGGTAACATGCTGTGTAAATCGGGAAGACGTGGCAGAAGTGAGCATCGTATCATCGTAGAGGCCCATCGTGCGCCCATGCGCCATCACCCAGGCTGCAATGGCCTGTTCATCTGACGAAAGCGCGACTTGTTCAATCGGTCGATAAGCGCTTGCCTGTACTGCGAGCCTTCCTGTCTCATCCGGCTGAAGGATGGCACACTCACTCACACCCCAAGCAGAAAACACATCGACCACTGATCGAGCGATAGCTTGAAGTTGTTGCTCGGGTTCCGTCTCGCGGTTGGTTTCGCGCACCAGATGATAGAGCAGGCGCGTCTCGTGTTCCCTGCGTGCCGCTTGCTCTGCCCGTTCGCGCAAGGCCACGGCCAGTTGACTGGTCAGAATGGCAGTCACCAGGAAAACAAACAGCGCGATCCATTCTTCCACCCGATTGATAGTAAAGACGTATAAAGGGGGAACCAGAAAGTAATCGAAGGAGAGAAATGCCACAAGCGACGCAAGTATAGCGGCGTACCGCCCTCGTGTGCTTGCCAGTGCCAGGATGACCAGAAGATAGATGATTGAAATATTAGGAATACGTGGATAGAGTTGCAATACGTAGACCAGACCGGTGATGAGCAGAGACCCAGCGCAGGCCAGCACACTATCAAGCAGGTATTGAAGAGAGCGAAACTCCCGGCTGCTCTTGATAGGAAATGCACCTTCGACTGTTGGCATATGGTCACGACTTTTCCTTATTGACGTAAGCATATCCCTACTTACATATTAGGAAGGACGTCGAATAGGCTGAGACGTCCCCTGAATCTCCTTTCCTTGCAAAGAGTATAAAACAATTCTACTCAAAAAGTGCTCTAGATGTGCGGCGAAATGATCTGGAAATGCTCAAGAAAACAGTGCTGCTGGGTTTTTCTTGTGAGAGGCAACCGTGATGGGGCAAGCATCAGATGAATTGGCAAGAGAAGAGCGTTCACCCTGATATTTCTCTATTTCCATGCTGTGAAAATGGTCCACAATTTAAAGGCTAGCTTGGGAATCTTGAAGGCTCTATCTTGAGCAATTCTTGAGCGAACTCCCCAGTATCATGAGGAAAGCTAGTACATTGTATATGCAATTCAGAAAGCATATTGAAAGTTTTCAGATTACACTCGGAGTGGACATGAAACGCAAAGGAAAGCGGATAGTACGACCTGCTGGGGAGATTCGGGCGTTTCGTGTCCAGGAGAGGACGATGAAAACAGCACGTTGGCTACTACCCTTTACCTGTGGAGTGGATATGCAGGCCATCGACGCCGTGGTTCGCCTGGCAGAAGAAGGCGATGCGACGCTGGTCGCTGTGTCGTTGGTCTCAACACAAGATCCTTCAGGAAGCAAGGGAGTGCGCCTGGAACATCTCCAGCAGTCGAAAGACTTCCTAGAAGCAGTCAAGTGGAAGGCTCTCCGCCTCGGCGTCCCATTGGAGGAAAGGGAGGTGTACACGGTTGACGTCATGCAGAGCATGACGACCCTGGTGCAGGAGCTGTGTTGCGACGCTCTTGTTCTGGTGAGCCGCAGCGAACGAGAAGTGTTGCTACGTCGCTCTCAACTGAAGCGCTTGTTCGAGTGCCCGCCAACTCGACTGCTGATGCTTCGTCTGGCTGCTCAGGTGGAACACGTACCAGCAGGGCATCCCGGCACCAGAATCCTGACATGGCTTGCGGGGACTCCCAGGACAAGAGAAAAGCAGTTCTCCAAGAGAAAACCGATCTGAACGTTCCTATCTGGATGCGAGCAGAACAACACCATAGGCGATTTGTCTGACCAGAAGCAGAAGAGCAGGAGTAACCCATGCATGGAACGCGCTCTTTGCTGCTAGAAGACGAAACGTTGCGTGATCTAGTGGCGCGCAATCTCTAGGTACGTGGGCACGAGGTCTGCCTCTCAGTAGGTCGATGACTTGCACAAACACTCCCAGTGCTGTATCATTACCACCGGCAGACGAAAAAGCAAGATCGATGCCTACCACACCCCACGGTAGAAGTCCATGAGGGCGTGTATTGTTGTGTTTGTTGGAGGTCATGTGACACTACAGGGACTGCTCCCACTCTTAACGCAGCGACCGGACTATCGGCGCTTGATTGAACAACTCCGTAATATCGAGAGAGTACCGGCACTCACAGGAATTATCGAAGCTGCCCGTCCCTACGTAGCTGCCGCTCTCTTCACGACACTTAAACAGCCTGGGGTGCTTGTCGTTACTGACGAGAGACAGGCAAGCCAAGTGGCGGAGACGGTAAAGGCGTTTCTTCCACACTCCGATGATGTGTGTTTCCTACCTGATCGCGACGCGCTACCCTATGAACGACTTATCAGCGATGCACTTACGACGCAGCAGCGCATGCAAGCCCTCATTGCCCTTGTAGAGCAAGGGCGTAATCCACTGGTCGTTTGTTCCGCCCGTGTACTCACACAGCCTGTTATACCCCCACAGGAGCTAGCCGCTGCCTTGTTTCGCCTGCAGACGGGGCAAGAAGTTGATCTTACCTCTATGCTTGAGCAGCTCTACAACCTGGGCTACCAGCCTGTAGCGGAGGTAGAAGAAGCGGGACAGTTCAGCCATCGCGGCGGTATTGTTGATCTTTTTCCACCAACACTTCCACGCCCTGTACGCGTTGAGTTTTTCGGGGATGAGATCGAGTCGTTGCGTACTTTTGATCAAGAGACGCAGCGCTCACTCAATCCGATTGCTCACTGCACGATTGGGCCTGCACGAGAAGCGCTACCCGTACGCGGACCAGAAGCGGCTAGGCTACTAGAGCAGCTTGATAGTAAACTCCTGCACCGTGACGCACAGGAGCGCTGGAAAACTGATCTAGAAGAGCTACGTCAGCATCACTCTTTCGACGATATTGCCTTTTACCTGCCATATCTGCATCAGCAAGCTACCATTCTGGACTACCTGCCATATCACGGCTTACTGATCCTTGATAATCCAGGCAGTATACATAATCGTATTGCAGAACTCGATGCACAGGCTGTGGAGATGAAAGAGAGTTTCGAACGAGAGCGGGAGATTCCTGCTCATATGCGCGCCGCTCATGTAGACTGGAACCAGCTTGAGCCACACATCCAGCAGTATCGGCAGCTCCACTTTGCCGATGTACTCTCTACTGCTGAAAGCGAGTTTGAAGCACGCCAGCAGGATGGTAACCTTATACCGGTGCAAAGCAGCGCCAATTCGTATGGCGGTCGACTGCGTGCCTTCGTGCAAGATTGCCGCAAAGCGCTGGACAATCGAGAGCACGTTGTTGTTGTAACAGCACAGGCACGACGGCTAGCAGAGGTGTTGGGCGACGAGAGTATTCTTCACGATGCCACTATCGACGTAAGTCCTGGTACGCATATCAATCAGCCACCAGAGGCGGGAACGCTGACGCTCATTCAGGGACAACTACTGGAGGGATGGCAGTCGCGCTCACTGGCCCTCTACGTCTATACGGATACAGAAATCTTTGGTTGGTCAAGAAAGCGAGGTATCCA
>JAFAXQ010000273.1 GCA_019240835.1 Ktedonobacteraceae bacterium | reverse complement strand
CCGGAGTTTCTCCCGAGAAACGTGTAGTAGCCTATTGCAACGGCGATGTGGCGGCAACAACTGTGCTCTTCAGTTTAGCGATGCTGGGCTATCCTCGGCTGACCAATTATGATGGGTCTTGGAACGAGTGGGGCACACGCCAGGATCTACCAACAGAAACGTAGTGGATGGAGTGTGTGTCCTGACCTTGTCGCTTGTGGTCTGACTATGTCGAGTGCGTAGGTTCGTGGGGAACGTATCGCAAGCAAGATATGCTGAGCGTGCAAATTTCTACCTAGGGGTCATGTTTCCCCTGCTGTGCTCGCTAAGCTGAATTACGGTGAAAGCATTTTCTCCGTTGCAGGAGACTGTCCTGAGGGAATACAAGAGCAGTCATGTCCTGTAGATATCCTCGATCTGCCTGAGAGTGTCTTCAATCTCCTCCTGAGTTGGAAACGTCGAGGAATCAAGGTAGTCAATAGAGTCTAACAACTCCTCCGAGATGCTGTCAGCCGCGGCCTTCTTCACGGGGTCGATTGTATCGCCTTGTTCTTCTTCTAAGCAAGGAATCACCATCACAAACGTGTCCGTACTGTTATCTTGAGGCATCTTTCTTTCCTCCTCCTTCCTAGGGATAAGATGGAACACCTTGGCAAATCAACTCGCAGGTCATTATACCTGTACCTCTTTTTGCGTCCTTTTTAGAGTGTTTACTTCCTGATCTATATATCGAGTGAGCGCCTCGGCTACTTGTTGTGCTGTGCCAGTGTCTCCTGCCTTCTCAGAAGCCATGTGGTGCGGTGCAAGGAGACGTTCCACCGTCTCAGCGAGCATCTCTGCGACTGCTTCATCCGAAAATTGGTACTCGTCTGGCATCCAGGGGTCGATCAGTAAAAATCCCATCCAGATGGCGCTCAGGATATAGATTTGCTCGCGAATGTCGAACTCAGCACCTGCAATGCCATAAGTACGTAGGAACTCAAGAAGGAGCCGACTATTTGCTATGCGCTCTGTAAAAGTTGTGCTACTTTGCGTTCTGCTTACCAGTGGACCGAGTATCTCGGTATCATTCAGCAGCAAGGCTTTCATCACAGGACTCTTCATAAAGGCGAGCATATTGTGTTTTAGATAGCCGTGGAATGTTAGGCCTCCGGGATCATTAGCAATACGCTGCTTCGTATCTTCTAGCAACTTCAACTCTTCGCGTGTGAGCAGTGCTAGGAACAGGTCTTCTCGCGACTTCCAGTGCAGGTAGATTGTCCCTTTGGCTACTCCCACCTGCTTGGCAATATCGTCAAGTGTGGTCTTACTATAGCCCCAACGCACTATCAGTGCAGCAGCAACGTCCAAAATTTGCTCAGCACGCTCCTGCTGCTTTGATCGACGCCTTTGTGGATCCTTATGGTGCTGATTTGGCAACTGTCGCGCTCCTTCCTTGGAACTAACCATATTGACACATTTGGTCACAATTACCATCTGGTCATAAGTATAACAGGAAAGGTATCAAAAGTCAAGGAATTGGAAATGTGGTATTTTTTTGTGGGCTTTCATCCCACAAAAAAATACCACATTTCCACACCGTGAGCATCAAAGCGAAGACTTCTTTTCCGTATCACAAGGTAGTGGGTACACCCCTCGGTCTCATGACTAACTGGAGGTTATGGAGCATCAGTATTGGGTTCAGCAAGCATAGGGAAAAGATGAGCTTGGTAAGCCGCTAAGGCGAGATCACGTTCGTAACGAACACCTAATTTCCCACAAATACGCTTTCGATGCGTCTCTACCGTCGCCGGTGCGATGCATAAGGTCGCGGCAATCATCTGCTGGTCGCATCCACGACAAATAAGCGCTAGAACTTCTCGTTCACGCTTAGTCAAACGTTCAGGAATCTGCGGACCAAGTCGTTGGCGCAGGCCCTCCATGAAGGCCGACAGCTCGACCGTATACAAGAGCCAACCACACACATGAGCTAAAAGATGAGCTACAGAGAGAGGAAGTGCAGGGGACACAGGGTGTGTCGCCTCGGAAGCAATCTCCAACGTTCCGTAGATACGATCATAAAACTGAACTGGAAAACTGACGGCGAGGGAAGAGGGAACGCGGGAGGTAGTTGATGGTTTCCGATAATGGAGGAGAAGGCAGGCTCTTCCTTGCGTGGCGAGTGTCACCTCCTTGCAGATGCGCTCGCTGGCATCGTGTGCTTGTTTACATAACATCTGACTAAGGCTAAGAAGATGTGTAAACAGCTCTGCATACTCCCCAAGGCTCATTGTGTTGCTCATGTCGAATGATTCCGTATGCTCTGACCTCATATACTTGTCTCCATACGTCTTATAGAGATAACCTACCAAAGGGAGAGATCACATGCGAAGGGTCAAGATTGGGAGTACTACAATTAGCTGCTCAACGAGTGCTACACTGCACAGGTAATCCTTACTATTCTGAAAAAGGAAGCGTGTTCGTACTCCGATGTTGGAAGCTCCTCCGCAAACTCTCCCCTGTCAGTACATTGGTATCGACAAAATTACCGCTGTTAAACGCTTGTCAGCAATTTGTCTATATACATGTCTGACAAATATTTTATATTATGTACACGTCAAAATCCAAGGATAGTTTCAGGTTGCTGAAAAAGAAGTTACGAAGGATACCATCTAGAGCATCATGTCCATGGTGAGTGTGGCTAAGCACGAGTAGCGCCACAATGACGAGCAGCACGACGACGATGATAGCGATGAATAGAAGCGTTAATGGCGCTACGCTAAAAGGGAATACTGTCTTCACCTTTGCTGACGCCGATGGCCCATGAACAAATTTGTCGTGAGCAATTGGCGTGGAAGTTATCTTCGTTGCGTTAAAAGCCGCATTGTACGCGGTGAAGTGCGGTATGGAAGATGAGGAAGACAACGTTGCCGCTCTTGGTAAGGTCGCTTGTAGCGGTGCATTTCTCTGTGATGAGACCCTTATGGTTGTGTCAACGGCTTTGGTAGTCGATGGAGAAATATATGCTCTGGCTTGGGGAGCAACAGACGCGCCACAGCGCGGACAATAGGATGCATTTGGCACCAACGCAGCAGCGCACCTTGGACAAGAAGACATTGGAGCAGGCGGGATGGGAGCTGTATTAGTGTCGGCAATATCCGCTACAGATGTACCATTAGCGGCCTGTCCTGCCTCATAGGTATATAGCAGGTTAGGCTGCGTACTATGGGGATCAGGAGAGGGTGTCTGGGCCATAGGCAATGCAGACGCAGCCATCCTAAGGTCGTCGGCAAAATCAGCTACCGAGGGATAACGGTCTTGCGACCTCATAGCCATTGCTCGCTGAATGATGGCAGTGAGTCGAGCAAGCAGTTCGGGTGGCAGAGTTGCGAGTTGTGCTATGTGACGTGAATGGCGCGGTGAAGGCTTAGATAGCCTTGAGGTACCCAATCTGAACCTGTTCGGCTCTTGGCTCTGTTCTGGCGGATTGTTTGCCAGATGCTCTTCTAAAGGGAGAAGCTCATTGCGACGCTTCTGAATAGCGTCTTTGCGTGCTGAAACAGTTGGTGGCTCCTGAGCCGTGAGGGCAAAATACAGCGTTCCGCCAAGCGCATAGACATCAGAACGCTCATCTGTACCACTACCCCCTGGATATTGTTCTTCCGGAGCGTACCCAGGTGTTCCTTGATGGCGAATGAAAAGGAGTGTACGCGCACCATCGGCGGCTGTCTTTGCATTACCCAGATCGACGAGAATAGCTGTTCCATCGGGCCTGATACGGATATTGTCAGGTTTAATGTCGCGATGGATAACTGGTGGGTGCTGGCTATGTAGAAAACACACAGCATCACAAATAGCCAGAAGCCACTCCAGGATGCGTGCAATGGGCACAACTTCATTACGCTGGCGTGCGAGACGAAGAATGTCTGTAAGGTCGTTGCCTTCGATATAGTCTAGGACAATATAGTAGCGACCATGCTCGTTACAGACATCTTGATAGGCAGCTAGATTGGGATGGTGCAATGGACCGAGCACCTCGGCCTCATGTTGTAGTTGTTCCTGCCCTGTGGGTCCTGTGACCAAATATTCCTTGACAGCGTACTGCTGGTTTGTTACTGTATCTATAGCTAGGTACACATGGCCGAAGCCACCGCTGCCCAGCGCACGCTCAATACGATAATGCCCACAGAGTATCGTACCTGACGGGAGTGACTCTAACATCAAGATTCTCTCCTTCGTTGTCAAACTGAACAGCTATGTTGGTAACTGCATCTGCTGCAGGCAACACCCGCATTATATATTATTTTGAAGTGTATGTACATGCCGACAGCACGTAGAATACCCTCAAGGCCGCTATAAAGGCAACAACGAGGTCTGTCGAATCCACCTTTCTCATAGACTCATTCTTCCCGTAGTTTGACGTATGACAACACATAAGCGATTACGAACTACTCAGTGCTACAATCTCAGGGGAAGCTACACACAACAACGACAGAAAGAAGCAAAGCATGTATTTGGAAAAACCCCTCATAGATTACCTGAACGATTTGACATCGTCGCAGCCGACACCAGGTGGTGGCTCTGCCGCAGCTTTGAGCGGAGCGATGGCGGCTGGACTAGCAAATATGGTGGTGCAGTTGACGTTGGGTAAGACCAAAGATGCCTCTCTCGATCAGGAACTTGAACGCATCGCCCAACACATAGAAGAACTGCGTCTGCGCTTTCAACTGCTGATGCAGCAAGATATCGAGGCGTACGGACGCCTCTCTGCTGCGTTCAAGATGCCACGCGCCAGCGATGAAGAGCGTGAATTGCGCTCACGTCAGATTCAAAAGCAACTGTTTGACGCAGCACTAGTACCGCTTGAGATCACAGAGCATGCTGCAACACTGCTGCGCTATTGCCAGCGCGTTGCCGAGATTGGCAACGTCAACGTGCTCAGCGACGTTGCGGTGAGTACACTGTTGGCGGCTAGCGCTGGCAACGGAGCTTCGTGGATGGTGCTTACCAATCTGAAGATGATGAAAGATCAGGCACAGGTTGGCGTCTTGCGCGAACGGCTCAATGTTGCACTTGCTACGATAGTAACGGCAAACCACCAGGTAATGAAGATCGTAGGAGACAGAGCATGACGGCAGTGATTCTGGATGGACGAGCGATGGGAGCCGAGATCAGGAGCGAACTACGAGATGAAGTCCGTCACTATGTACAACAGCGCGGCCAAGCTCCTGGACTAGCGATTGTAGATGTGAGTGGTGATGGAGCCTCTGCTGTATACAGTAGAGCTATTCTGCGTATTGCAGAGGACGTCGCTGTCTCCGCCAGATTGGAGCACCTACCAGCGCTCACCCCACCTGACGAATTGCGCTGCAGGCTGCTGCAGCTCAACGAGGATGAAGCAACCCAGGGCATTATTGTGCAGATGCCCCTGCCTGCTCATCTTTCGCAGAAAATGGTTGCCGACAGCATCTCCGCTCGCAAGGACATTGATGGCATCAGCACCTCAAGCGCAGGCAATCTCTTCCTGGGTCTACCAAGCTTTCTGCCTTCAACTGCTGCTGCAGTGATGGAGATTCTCGAGCGCAGTAAAACCGTCTTGGCCGGAAGACGCGTCGTCATTGTAGGGCGTAGTAATGTCGTCGGCAAGCCACTCGCGCTGATGTTGCTGCAGAAAAATGCTACAGTAACGGTATGCCACTCGCACACGACCAATTTAGCAGCGTTGACACGCCAGGCAGAGGTGCTGATAGTCGCCGTCGGTCGGGCCAGCATGATCACCGCCGAGATGGTGCGCCCAGGGGCAACGGTGATCGACGTGGGTATCAATACACGACCGCAGGGCGGGATTGTTGGCGACGTTGATTTCGCTTCGGTACGAGAAGTAGCCGGAGCACTCACTCCAACGCCCGGTGGAGTGGGACCGCTGACAAACGTTATGCTACTCAAACAGTGCGTCCAAGCCGCGTGGCAGTAGGGGCACGATAAATCGAGCCCCTACGCGTTGCGAACGCTCACGGGAACATTCAAAGAAGCTCCCCCAGCATTTACGTTGTAGCTGACGGTTATATTATAGAGATTTTCTCCGACATGCACACCTATGCAGGAGAGTTGTAATGCCTTGCTATCTCCCGCTTGCCCAGATGGTGACAGCGTTCCCTGAGCGGTAGGTTGTCCATCAAGATGAATATATGGTTGATCCTTATCATAAGGATTAGCCGCCCAGATAATGGTCTGATTGCTCAGATTAATCAGGGTAAGCGTTGTAGGAAGACAAGCGCCACCGCCTTGAATGACAGCTATAATAGGATTGGGGTTGACCACGACCTCGATGGCTATATCTTGTACATACAGCAGCACGGGCACGATAACTTGTCCCTGGCCGACCACCGTAAAAACAACATCACCCTTATAGGCTTTATAGGGGGCAGATACTAAACCCGTCGAGTTGATACTGATGCCAATCTCATCTGTACCTCTGGCATTCAATTTGCCAGTGGTCCTATGATCGTCGATGAGCAGCCAATTGAGACCATCATTGGCCACAGGAGCTGCTGACCATTGCAAGGGAGTGTTGTCACTAACGTTGGTCAGAACGAGCGTCTCCCTAGGTGGATCAGCCTGCCCACGTATAGTTCTAAAAGTCAATGAGGAAAGCGGCGTGCGACCGTCAAGAAGAGAGAGGTTCAGTTGAGTAGTGTTGGTAAGATTAGTGGCAGCAGTAGGCAGCACCTGAAGGTCCAAAAAAGCACGCTTTTCCATATGCATACCTTGTGCTTGTAACGCGTACTCGCCTGCTGGCTGGCTAGAAGGGATAACTAGTGTGACATCAAAGGTGCCCTTCTTCGAGCTACTGACCCTTTGGTTCAACAGAGTAGTGGCCAGGGTAAAGGTAATACTATCAAGCGCTGCGAACCGCTCTCCATGCACAGTCAAAGATTGCCCTGCAGCCACTGTAGTCGTTTGGGTACCTGTAAGGGCTATGACGGGGTCTTGCCCTTGTGCCGCGGCAGCAACATGGTGCGAGAGCGCTGGCACACTAAGAAGATAAGTGGAGATGATATAGGCACTCAACCCACCAATCAAGCAAATCATCGTAATGATCGGTAGCCAGAAGCCAAGGTCTCTCCCTCGACTGTGTTGTTTGCGGCCAGATGCAATAACAGCGCGCATGCGCAAAATACTGTTCTGCATGGGAAGGAGGGGTTCAGGCACAGCGGCCTGCCCACGCGAGATGCCGACAGCCGGTCCCGCTTCCGCACGTTGGCGCTTGCGCCAACTGTTGTGCCACTGCTCAGCCGCCCTACTCGTAGCGACAAGGCTTTCCGGCCTGACAGGGACAGGGGGAGCAGGTATGTTTGCCGGTGGAGGAGCCTGCAGTGGAGCGGCGGCCATAGGTGACGGTGGTTGCTCTTGAAAGCCAGGGACTGGGAGATTGCCAAGGGTGATTTGATTCAAAGATACGATAGGCCGCTGCGGTGGCGTATATCGTGACTTACGTTGGTCTACCTGGTAACGCTGCATCAACGATAGCCCCTTTGCTTCTTGCTCAGCACTACTAGGGGATTGGACATGAGGAGCAGGTGGCGGCTCTAGGGATGGAGAGGGTTCCGCTGCCGTGGGCAGAGGCGGAGGCGAGGGCATTACTTGCTCTGACTCTAGTTGCTCCTGGAAGGAGGCTGCCGGCATCATTCCTATATGTGGTTGATCGAAACCACACTTATAGCAAAAGTGCGCTGTTACTGGTAGTTCAGTCTTGCACCTGGGACAAGTATACATGAGGGTTCCCTTTTCCTGCTGAGACTCTCCCGCATCAAACGCGGGCGGTTTCTGTTCCTACTCTGAGGCTTCCATTCTACTAGAACGAGACACTAAACTCGTATTACATCTCAGCAGGACTTTCGGGTAGGTGCTTGAGCGATGAGAGATGCTAAATCACGAAACGATAGCAGGTAGCCTCCGAATATCTACGCCACGGCTCAAAGAGCGGTTGTTGCTTTCTTCTGCTCACTTTCTGGTTTCTCCTTTGCTTGGCTACTGTCTGCTCACACGTCTTTTCTGCTGCTAAACTCCACTTCTAGTATGATGCAGAAGTTTCTCAAGTGGAATGACGGTACCTTGATACTTCCTTGACAAGATTTTATTGGATAACCTATATGCTGAACCAGATAAACCATGAAACTGTATATAACAACAGAGCATATAACGGTTGTCAGAGGACCTTATGCTCATCAGCCAAACAAAGTCAGCGGACGATTTACAGCGGCTCTCTGATTTCCGATTGGAGTTAGCACCCTGGGCGTCTAGTTCACACGCGCAGAACCTCGATGAGCAGATCATGGTGGTGCGGCTGGGCTTCGCTTGACTGATAAAAAATAAGCAGGGCTTTACAGCGGTTGGCATACACGCTCCACTCGCATGCTACACCTTCTAGGTTACACTAGCTAGACTCTAGTCAGAGCGGGTCTCTCTCTGCTCTACTGGCTCAAAGCTAACTCGACAACTCCACCACAGAGGAGTTTAGCCGTGAGGTGACTATGAGCAAGAAGCAACCAAAGAAAGACCAACAGCCCAATGCGCACTTGAAGCGCGAACGCGCACTGCGCTGCTGGCGCTTGCAAGACGTGGCCGACCGCCTGTATGCCTTGTGTGTGCAGGATGATGCCGATTGTGCCCTGATCGCCCCCGACACCGTGGGCCGCTGGGAACGGGGCTACAATGTCCCCAGTGCCTACTATCAACAAAACTGTGCCTGCTCTTCGCCAAGACGGCGACCGAGCTGGGCTTCCTGAGCACGCCGCAGGACTTGGCAACGCCAGCCAGCCAGCAAGACACACCAGCCGATAGCCCATCCAAGCCCTCTCTCCTTGAGACTCTCCTCAAAGAGAATAAAGAGGCGACTATTCTTGTTATCATCCAAAGGGGTGAGGTATCCACCATACGCATACCCAACATGCAAGAGGGAGGAACGAGAGCTTCAACAGGACAAGCAGAAAAGAATGAGGAGATGAACGAGATACCAACTAGACGTGAACTGTTGGGAGTCGGGGCTGAACTGGGAGCAGCTTTTGCGCTCCCTTCTGTGCTTAATGCTGATCAAGTGGACAGGCTTGTGTGGATGGTTGAGCAGCCATCGCGTCTGGATATGGAAACACTCAGCGACCTTGAGGCTATCACCGCACAGCACTGGCGGCTTTTTGTGAAAGCCTCCTCTATGCGTGATCTGCTCCCTGCTGTCGTAGGACATCTCCAGACAATTGCCAGTTTTCTACGTAGTTCACTTCCTACGCCCATTGAACAACGTCTTTCTTCCCTTGTCAGTCAACAAGCACAAATGGCTGGTTCTATCTACTTTGATATCCACCACTACGACAAAGCTTTGTCGTACTATAAGGTTGCTCTCCAAACCGCTCATCGGTCTGCCCATGAAGCCATCTACCCCGTCTCATTAGCACGGTTGAGCCTGCTGTTTACCTACAGCAACCAACCACAAGATGCCCTCTCTCACCTCTTAGCTGCCAATCGTTCAGTGCCACAAAGCGCTACGGTCACGACAAAAGTATGGTTAGCAGTAATGGAAGCTGAAGCGCATGCTAACTTAGTTCGCGCTACTCCTACCACGTCACCAGCTTCGTGCCTCAAGGCGCTAGAGCGGGCCGAAGCCGTTGGAAGTCAACCAAAGACGGACGACGATCCCTACGGAACCTGTTTTTCCCCTGCTGACTTAGGAGCGTACAAAGGGGTCTGTTACCTCCGTCTGCATCAGCCAGAAAACGCGCAAGGTGCGCTACATGTGGCATTGAAGGAAACGAGTTCTTTTCGCAGAACAGCCATCATTCTTACGGAGCTCGCTGAAGCGTATGTCCAACAAGGGGAGATAGAGGAGGCGTGTAA
>JAFAXQ010000120.1 GCA_019240835.1 Ktedonobacteraceae bacterium | reverse complement strand
GTTGAGATCGTTTGTCTCTGCAAGATGTTAGCTGCAGTTGCGCCCGGCTGTGAAGTCGGGCGAGGATTGAAACTACGAGATGGAAACTATCACGCATAGTATCGGCACGTTGCGCCCGGCTGTGAAGTCGGGCGAGGATTGAAACAGATAGGCTGCACGTTGGCTAATGCCAAAGAAAAAGTTGCGCCCGGCTGTGAAGTCGGGCGAGGATTGAAACCAGGACGATGCCTTACAGGTCTGGCAGGGCACGAGTTGCGCCCGGCTGTGAAGTCGGGCGAGGATTGAAACACTGATGATATGATTCAGCAATTTGAGCCAGGACATCGTTGCGCCCGGCTGTGAAGTCGGGCGAGGATTGAAACCTTGGAATGGAGACCATTGGCAATGAATGGTTGAGTTGCGCCCGGCTGTGAAGTCGGGCGAGGATTGAAACATCTGCAGAGAGTTTTTGCGCTTCTGTGTCTGCCTTGTTGCGCCCGGCTGTGAAGTCGGGCGAGGATTGAAACTTCTACTGCATGAAACTGCTGTGCAGTGATATCATGTTGCGCTCGGCTGTGAAGTCGGGCGAGGATCGAAACTCAAAAAGAGGAGAGAAAGCGATGAACGAACTCGCGTTGCGCCCGGCTGTGAAGTCGGGCGAGGATTGAAACATCCTCATGAGTCAGAACCGTCAATCCGCTAAAGATGTTGCGCCCGGCTGTGAAGTCGGGCGAGGATTGAAACGCATCAGACGCGTTACCAGGCACGATCTACGGGCGTTGCGCCCGGCTGTGAAGTCGGGCGAGGATTGAAACGGCAAAGGGGAATTGTTTACCCCGTGCCCGTCCCGTTGCGCCCGGCTGTGAAGTCGGGCGAGGATTGAAACTAGAGAAGATGCAACTTATCTGCAAAAATCAGAAGTTGCGCCCGGCTGTGAAGTCGGGCGAGGATTGAAACTTGGAAGTATTTGTAAGGCACTCTTAGCCTATATTGTTGCGCCCGGCTGTGAAGTCGGGCGAGGATTGAAACCAGGAGGCTGCACACTTTGCACGTGATCTCGGCATGTTGCGCCCGGCTGTGAAGTCGGGCGAGGATTGAAACATGACCCGATGGAGTGTCGTGACTATGCAGTCATGTTGCGCCCGGCTGTGAAGTCGGGCGAGGATTGAAACCTGTCAATTTCTCAAGTGCTGACATCCTATATGCAAGAGGTTGCGCCCGGCTGTGAAGTCGGGCGAGGATTGAAACACCTGTAGAGAAACTGTTCAAAATAACGGTGTTGGCTACGCTCTATGGGGGTATACTTGTATTAAAGAGTATACCTATTGACAAAAGAGGAGCCGTAGCAGCTACATGAGTGCCAGACACCAAAGAATCTTTTCCGGAGCCGCAGGTTACAGGCGAGTGCATGACACAGATGGTTTCAGTTGGAAGCAAGTAACAGGAGCGTTTGCTGGTCTACCACGTGTCATACGCCTGGTGTGGTCTACCAGCCGCATGTTTACTGTCTTACTGGGACTATTAAGCCTTTTGCAGGGCTTTACTCCCGCTGGGAGTGTGTGGATTACCAAGTTAGTGATTGACAGCGTCGTGCATGCTATTAGGATACAAAGTATCAGCCCTATTTGGCTGCCTGTAGCCTTGCAACTGGGGATTGTTTTGTTGACCAACCTGCTGAGTACGCTGAGCAATATCGTACAGCAACTGCTTCAGGAGCTTGTCTCGAATAAAGTGCAACTGTTGATCTTGGAGAAGGCGAACACGCTTGACTTGGCCTTCTTCGAGAATCCAGAGTTCTACGATAAGCTGCGGGAAGCTTCCGACCAATCCTCGTACCAGCCCGTCTCGATGGTCTCACAGACCTTCGACCTCTTCCGTACTCTTGTGACGCTGCTCTCGATGATCTTGTTGCTGTTGCATTTGGCTTGGTGGTTAGCTATCGTTGCTCTGGTGGTGCCTATTCCATCGTTCATCTCCAGCACGCGTTATGGCTGGCGTGGCTACCAACGCATGCGCCGTCAATCACCTGAACGCCGCCTGATGGCCTACTTCAACTCCTTGCTCACCACGGACATGTATAATAAAGAGGTCAAGCTGTTCACTCTTGGCAATTTCTTTATCGAACGTTTTAAACGGCTCGCCAGCAAATTCTACGAGGAGAATAAGGATTTGGTGCTGCGCCGCTACCTGACCAACTTCCTCTGGGCTGGGCTGACAGGTGTAGCCAACATCGCTATCTACCTCTACGTCGCCTTACAAACCGTAGCAGGCCGTATCACCCTAGGCGATCTGAGCCTCTATACCCAGACGGCGACGCAGGCCGGGCAGAGCTTCCAGGGCTTGCTCACCGGCATCTCTAGCACGTACGAGAACAACCTGTACATCAACACACTGTTCGAGTTCCTGGAGTACAAGCCTAAGATTGTCTCGCCGCGTCACCCACAGCCCGTTCTAGCAACACCGGGCGTCAAGAGGCTGGACATTGAGTTCCGCAATGTCACCTTCACCTACGCGGGCAAAGATCCAGCTACACAGGCCGCGCTGAAAAATATGAGCTTCACCATCAAGGCCGGGGAGGCTATCGCGTTGGTTGGGCGTAATGGAGCTGGCAAAACCACCATTGTTAAGCTGCTGACACGTCTCTACGATCCAGACGAGGGTGAAATACTGATCGGTGGGCGTAATATCAAAGCGTATGGGTTGAACGAACTGCGCGAACAGGTCGGTGTGATCTTCCAGGACTACGTGAACTACTATATGAGCGCTCACGAGAACATCGGCATCGGGCGTATTGGCAAGATTGAGGAGCGCGAGCTAGTTACTAGCGCAGCAAGCAAGAGCGGAGCCAATGCCGTCATTGAACGCCTCCCCGAAGGATACGCCACCATGCTTGGCCGCTGGTTCGACAAGGGGACGCAGTTAAGCGGGGGCGAGTGGCAAAAGATAGCCCTGGCACGCGCTTTCATGCGCAATGCCGACATCCTCATCCTCGATGAACCTACTAGCTCACTCGATGCCCGCGCCGAGTACGAAGTGTTCAACCATTTTCGTACGCTCACTGAGGACAAGACAGCTATCTTCATCAGTCACCGTTTCAGTACCGTGCGCCTGGCAGACCGCATCTTCGTCATTGAGAACGGCTCAATCATTGAGAGTGGGTCACATGGGCAGTTGATGGAACTGAATGGAAGATATGCAGAGTTATTCAATCTTCAGGCGGAGGCATATAGATAATGAGAGACCGCTGGCCTATTTTTCTCCTTACAAACTCGTTCTATTGCGCTGCTTATCAGTGTGGCGTTCGAGCGCCAGTTCGATGAGGCGATCCAGTAGTTGGGTATAGGGCAGGCCGCTAGCTTCCCACAGTTTGGGGTACATGCTGATGCGCGTAAAGCCGGGCATGGTGTTGACTTCGTTGAGGTAGACGTTGTTCGTTTCTTTCTCTAGGAAGAAATCGACGCGGGCTAGCCCACTCAGGTCGAGAGCAAGAAATGCCTGTGCAGCTTGGCGGCGCACCTCTTGGGCTATGGCTTGGGGAATATCGGCAGGAATGATAAGCTGTGATTGGTTATTAATGTACTTGGCGTTGTAGTCGTAGAATTCGTTGCTGGCGAGTACCTCGCCGACGACGGAGGCAAGCGGCTCGTCGTTGCCTAGTACTGCGCACTCTAGTTCACGGCAGGTGATATTGCGCTCGATGATGATTTTGCGATCATACTCTGCCGCTACGCATATGGCGTGCGCCAGTTCTGTGCGGTCGTGTGCTTTATTGATACCGACGCTCGATCCCAGGTTGGTGGGCTTGACGAAGCAGGGATAGCCCAGGCTCTGCTCGATGGTGTTTAAGATCGTCTCTGGCGAGCGTTCCCATTCGTGGCGGCGGTAGGTCAAGAAATCTACAACGGGCAGACCGACGGTCTTGAAGAGCATCTTCATCTTCTCTTTGTCCATGCCCAGAGCTGAACCAAGGACATCACAACCAACGTATGGCACGTTCGCCATAGCGAGCAGCCCTTGCAGTGTGCCATCTTCGCCGTAGGTTCCGTGTAGCACGGGAAAGATGACATCCACGATGCCGTTCTCGCGCAACTGTGCGCCTCCTTGAACGGGGATGAGGCGGCGCAGGCTTGGGTCACCCGTCAGAGTAACTGCCGTGGATGTACTCAACGAGGCCGTCTGCTCAACACTCTGCTCGGCGGCTAGCAACGCTGCCGGTGGCATCTCTAGCAGCCACGACCCTGTTTTCGTAATGGCAATGGGAATGACTTCGTATCTGTTGCGGTCTAGGTGCGCCATGATAGAAGCCGCTGAGGCGATAGAAATTTCGTGCTCTCCTGAGCGCCCTCCGAAGACAAGGCCGATACGTAGCTTCTTCTGCATAGTAGCCCTTCTATGAACCGTGTGATCCCGTTGGGGGCAACGTGACCCCTTCCACCGCACCCATAGGGCATGATGCCCCTAAGCGAGCATGTCTAGCATCGTCTCCATGCGCATGCCACGTGAACCTTTGAGCAAGATGAGGTCGCTGCTATGTACCTCGTGCATGAGCAGGTCGGCGGCGGCACGCTTAGCTGCTTCCAACTGCGTCTCGTTCTCAGGGTCGGCGCTGAAATAGTAGGCGTGCTGCTGCGGCATGCCAGCAGTTGTAGCTCCTTCGACATAGTAACGAGCTTGCTCACCGATAGCTAGTAGATAATCTACCGTCTCCGCAAGCGCCTCGCCCGTGGCGTAATGCTCCGTTTGGGCGTACGGGCCTAACTCGAAAATATCACCTAACACGGCCCACCGCCTGCCTGCCTGATTTATCATGCCCCCTGTCTCACGCATCGCCCTGGCAATGGCAAGAATAGACTGACGGTTGGCATTGTAGCTATCGTCGATGAGTATACTGCCGCGCGGACCGCTCTTGATCTCGCCACGTCCCTTCGTCGGCAGCAGTTTCTCCAATGTCGCGCCAATCTCATCTAGTGGCAGCTCAGCCGCACAGCCTGCCGCTGCTGCCGCTAGTGCGATGGTCACGCCATGCTCACCAGGAAGCCGGAGCCGTACATGCTGCCGCCGCCCGTGATAGGTCAAGGTAAAGCTGTGCCCAAACAAGATATCGCCGCCGATATCCTGAGCGCGCACCTCGGCCCCTTCACTGCATCCGTAGTACAACACTCTTGCCGACGTCTTAGCACTCATAGCACGCACATTGACATCATCGTAGTTGAGAATAGCGATCCCCTCGGGTGTGAGAGCCTGCACCAGTTCCGTTTTAGCAAGCAGAACGCGCTCCGGTGAGCCGAAGAACTCGAGGTGCGCCGCACCAACGTTGGTGATAATAGCCCAGTTAGGGCACATAATCGTGCGGCATAGCCCTGCCAACTCCCCTACCCACTGAGCACCCATCTCAAGTACCGCGTAACGATGTTGTGGCTCTAAACGCAGTAGCGTAAGTGGATAGCCAATTTCGTTATTGTACGAAGCCTGTGTCTTGAGCGTCGCTGCCTTGCGGCTCAGCACTGCCGCCACTGCGTCTTTTGTACTCGTCTTACCATTACTGCCAGTAATACCAATGAAAATCGTGTCCTTTTGGCGTTGGGCCCGCACACGCGCTGTGGCCTGGAGTGCCTCAACAACACTAGGAACGATAACCTGCACAAATCGCACAGGTAGGTCGTTTGAGGGCTGCGTACAAAGCGCACCCAGAGCTCCGGCGCGTGCCACTGCTGGTAAAAAGCTATGTCCATCCACTCTTGCCCCCTTGAGCGCCACAAACAGATCTCCCGCTTCTACTTGACGGCTATCATGATGCGCCGAGTGGAAAAGCAGTTGCGGTTCAAGTGGTAGGCTGCTCTGTATGCGAAACCTGTCTGCGTTTCCCTGCATAATGTCGTTAAGAGTGAACATAGGCTGCTGTCCTTGTACGATTATCGTGACCAGATTATATCATGTCTCTGCTGCTATCAAGCTAGTAAAGCGGGCACGCTAGTACCTAGAAAGGTACTCTTGCAGCGTGTTCATGTTCACAAAAGAGCGCAATTGTGGATCCACCTCGCGCAGTTGTGCTTCCTCTATGTAGCGGACACGCGCCACGTCTAGCAGTGAGCGGGGATCAGGCCTCCCGGCTCGTAGTTGCTGCTCAACCAGAAACAGTACCGTACGAGGATAGATGGCCAATAGTACTTGAGGAGTGTCTTGGACTACAGGAACTACCAGAGCGTCGTCCAGTGGCTGAGAGAGCAGGAATGAGATCAGTGCTGGCTGCACAAAGGGCATATCCACTGCCGTGATCAGCGCGTGGGAGGCGCGCATGGCGTTAAGACCACTATACACTCCCATCAACGGGCCAATGTCAGGTACTTGGTCGGTGACAACGCGTACGCCAGGAAGGGTGTATGCTGCAGCAGAGTCCGCGTCGCGGGCGACAAGAATCACCTCACTGCAATAAGTGCTAAGCAGCGAGGAGAGATGTTCGACAAATGTTATCTTTTCGTTATGCGGGAGCGGCAACAGCGCTTTGTCTTTGCCCATACGCTTGCTGCGTCCCCCGACGAGAATAATGCCGACTACGGGAAACACCTGCACGTCCTTAGCGAGATGCTGCTCTGGCTTTGCGTTTTTCTTTGGGCATATACTTCTGACGATTCTGATACGCTAGGTAGTTTGCGCGCTCCTGTGGATATTTGCGTACGAGGTAGACAATCCAAGTGACTGCCCACGCCAGTAGACCCGCGAGCCAGAGATAGCGCCAGATGCGCCATGCAAAGAAGTAGGCGTCAAGGAAGACACGCGAAAAGATCAGGGGTAGACCGATAAAGCAGATGATAGCGAGCCAACCCAGGTAGCGGTCGAGCATATATTTAATCAACGGTTTCTGCTTGAAAAAGCGTTTGCGCCCCTCTACGGAGTAGTAGAACGCGAGCAGTAAGCCAGCACAGCAGAAGATGAGCCAGGGCACCACGAAGTGAAATGTCTCTGGCGTGCCAGTTCCCGTTGCAGTATATGGATCATCAAAGAGCCAATGATAGAGGTTGAATTGCATGAAGTGCTAACACCCTTTCGTACATATTCACACTGCACCGTAACGCTATGATAGCACGAATGAGCAAAAGAGTCTATGTTTGACTTCATCTATTTTGATATAATGCAACTGTACGCCATTAACAGGAGAGAGAAGGTATTGCCCATGCGACGAATCGCGATATTAGCAGAAGGTGCCTTTGAGAGGTTCCATGGCAAGACAGCGATAGGTGTCATCCGTTACGGCAGGGATACAGTAGTTGCGGTCATCGATAGTACGAAGGCAGGGATGGATGTCGCTCAGGTATTGGGTGTGGAGTTTGGCAAGGGCATACCGATTGTGCGCGATATCCATGAGGCACTGACGTATCAGCCGGATATGCTATTGATAGGCATCGCGCCTTTCGGTGGGGCATTACCCGAGGCGTGGCGTGGACAACTGCTGACGGCGATCAACGCCGGATTGGATATTGTGAGTGGGCTGCATTTCTTTCTTGCGGATGACACGGAGCTGCGAGCAGCGGCTGAGCAGCGTGGGGTCAAGGTTTGGGATGTACGCCGTCCACCCGAGAAGAACCGTGTCGCACAATTTATCCCACATCGTCCTGGTAGCTATACCATCCTTATGGTAGGCTCGGATTGTGCTACAGGAAAAATGTCTACAGCCTTGGAGCTGAATCAAGAGGCATGTAACCGTGGACTCAATAGTGTTTTCGTTGCCACCGGACAGACGGGCATTATGATAGCTGGCAACGGCTTACCGATAGATCGCATTATCAGTGACTTTCTAGCTGGTATGGTCGAAGAGATGGTGCTTGAATTCACAGACAAGTACGATTGGGTCTTTGTGGAAGGGCAGGGTGCTCTCAACCATCCAGGGTATGCAGGCGTCACACTCGGCCTTATCCACGGCTGCATGCCAGATGCAATGATCTTCTGTCACAAAGCAGGCGCTACCACCATTGAGGGCTATGAGCATTGTCCGCTACCTTCGCTCAATCGTCTAATAGAAATGAATGAAGAGGCCATAAGTTGGTTGTGTTCTGACCGCAGCAGTAAGGTCGTTGGGTTGTCCCTCATGACGCTAGGTTTGAACGAGCAAGAAGCGCGCTCTGCTATCAAGCTTGCCGAAGATGAGACAGGGCTTCCAGCTACCGATGTATGGCGTTTCGGGACTGCTGTGTTGATGGATGCGCTTAGCGCAAGGTTCCAGATTGTATAGCAGTCAAGTCAGAGAAAGATAGTACATAGTCAGGTAAGTTTCGCATGCATATCGATGCCAAAGTGCTCAATCTTAAACTTACCACTCCGTTTCGCATCTCGTCGCACGGTGCCAAATACACAGCGCCGAGCGTCATTGTGCAGATCACTCATAATGAGTTCATCGGCTATGGCGAAGCTGCACCCTATTATGGGGAAACCGCAGAGACAGTGCTAGCCTGTCTTGCTCTGTTCACAAGCAGCCTTGGTGACGACCCGTTTCTGATTGAGGATATACTGCAGCGCTTAGGTAAGATCATTGAGTTCAACCCTGCTGCGAAAGCTGCTGTAGATATGGCCCTCTATGACCTGATGGGCAAGATACTCGGTGTACCCCTGTACAGATTGCTGGGATTGAACGCAATGCGTACGCCATGCACCTCATTCACCATTAGCCTCGACACCCCAGCAGAGATGGCAAGAAAAGCACTGCTGGCGAAGGATTACCCCATCCTCAAGATTAAAGTCGGCACTGACAATGACATTGAGATTCTCAAGGCCATCCGCGAGGTTTCTTCGGCAACGCTGCGCGTTGATGCCAATGCCGGTTGGACGGCAAAAGAGGCTATCAGAAATATTAACGCCTTTGAGCCATACAATATTGAGCTTGTCGAGCAGCCCGTCCCATCTGACGACCTTGCAGGTCTGAAGTTGGTGCGTGACAATGTATCGCTGCCCATTTTTGCCGATGAAAGCTGTGTTACTCTCCATGATGTTGCCAGGATAAGCGACTGCGTGGATGGTGTTAACCTCAAGCTAATGAAAAGTGAGGGGATAAGTAATGTTCTCAAGATGATACACGTAGCACGGGCGCATCATCTGCGTGTCATGCTGGGTTGTATGATCGAGAGTTCGCTGGCAATTACTGCTGCTGCACACCTGACACCTCTGGTGGATTACGCCGACTTGGATGGAAATTTACTGATTGATGATGATCCCTACGAGGGCGTTAAGGTTGAGCAGGGGAAATTGATACTGCCGCAAGGGGCGGGCTTGGGAGTGAAAGAGTCTACCAGGGTTATGACAAGCGGTAGCCCTTGAGTAGACTGCAAAGGCTGAAAGTTTGCGCAACTTGCAGTCTCCCATGCTCCCTTTTGACAAGAGGGGTTAGCATAGGCTATATTTTGGAGAAGAGTAAGCAGGTTAAGAATAGCGCGTTAGGCAGAGGAGCATAATGGCACAGATTAATCGAGAAGAAGTGATGGATGCACTTCGCGAATGTTATGACCCCGAAATTCCCGTTAATATCGTTGACTTGGGCTTGGTCTATGATGTCGATATCGATGAGGAAGTGGACAGCGTTCATATCACGATGACCTTGACGGCGATGGGCTGCCCTGTGGCTGGCGATTTGGTCTCCGAGGTGGAGATGCGTGTCAGCGAGGTTGAGAATGTGAAAAGTTGCAAGGTTGACTTGACTTTCGATCCGCCCTGGTCACCTGAGCGCATGACTGAAGATGCAAAATGGGAATTGGGCATGGTATAGATAAGATTGTTATGTGATGCTGCGTGTCACGCACCACCACATAACAATCTTATCTCAAATCCACTTGACAGGCGAGTGAACTATTTGATATACTCCTAGTCAATCACGTTGCTGTAGCTCAGTGGATAGAGCGTCTCCCTGCGGAGGAGAAGGCCGGAGGTTCAAATCCTCTCAGCAACGCCTTTTTGCTTCTGAGTAAGAGAACACAAGGACAGTATATCCGCCTAATTGATGACCTTGCGTTTGATCGTGATGTCCGGATCAGGCTCATCGGTCTTGATAGAGGCAGTAGCTTCTTGTGGTACATCCAATTCTCCTAATCCCCGATGGAGATCAGTTTCAAACACTGAGCTACGGCCTTGCCATCTCGGTTGTACCTGAATGGTTCGTAGGAAATTGGATTCCTCAGTGCGTGCTTGCGTGGCTCGCAGCAGTTTAATATCCTCAATTCTTGCTTGCATTGCTTGCAACAATTCAAGTTCCTCAATTCCTGCTTGTGTGGTTCGTAAGTCCTTGAGTTCTTGGATGCGCCCTTGAGCTGTACGATGCTGTTCTAGCTCCTCAATACGTGCCTGCATAGCTCGTAGCCGCTTGAGTTCTGCAATACGTTCCCGCGTGGCTAGAAGCTGCTCAAAGGCAGCTTGTGGTTCATTGAGCATGCGGCTGATTTGGTCTTTGAGCGCTACAATTTCTTCCATCGTTGCTATATAACCTTTTTCCATATAACGCTTTCTGCGTACATAGAGCATGAGGCTTTGTGCAACTAGATAGGCCAGCAGACCAGCCGTCAACCAACCCAGACCAATGCCTATGGCTGCATGGCGACTTTCATATAACAAGAGCAGGCATACTCCAAACGCCAGCGGGAGAACAAGGTAGGGAGCAGGAGTGCGAAATGATGGGGTCATGCTTGAGCGGCGACGCAGTACTACGAGGGCTGCCAAAGGAAAGACAAATTGCAGAACATACAGGAAGCTTCCGACGCTTGCCAGCAAAGGAATAGCGTCTGCAAGTACAGTGCCTGTGAGTGCAAGCAATGCAAGCATTACTCCGCTCGTCGGAATCGCCACCCAGGGGATTTTGGTCGAAGGATGCACATGGGCAAAGACACGAGGGAGTAATCTATCACGTCCCATTGCAAAGGTAATCCTTGAAGTGGCTAGTAGAACAGCGTTTCCTGTTGCAGCAGTTGTGAGCATTGCTGCACCTGCGATGAGCTGTTGCCCTGTTCGACCAAAAAGTTGCCCGGCGGCGTCAGCAAGAGGTGAGGATGTTCCTGAGACCAGTTCAGGGGGTGAGAGCACCCCTGCAGTTGCAGCAGTGACAAGCAGATAGAGGAGAAGTACGATTGCCAGTGTAAGAAGGATTGCCAGAGGAAGGGTTCGTTGCGGTTTCTCAACCTCCTCACCCGCCGCTGCCACCATGTCAAAACCTGACAG
>JAFAXQ010000206.1 GCA_019240835.1 Ktedonobacteraceae bacterium | reverse complement strand
CGTCCTCCTCAATAGGTCCTCCGCGAATGATCGCGTACGCCTGATCTAGCTGTTTCAGGGCAAGAGTTTTTTCTTGCTCAGTTACGGCTGTGTGAGACAAGGCCAATCCAGCAGCTTGCAAGCTGTACCCTTTCAGTTGGGGACGAGCGTGTTCGATCAAAGGAAGCGCTTGCTTGAAATTGAAGGCAGCAGCACTGTACTGTCCCTTTGCGTAGTTTGTGGCTCCAGAACGAAACAGAGCCGCGGCTAGGACATGCTCTCTACCCGTATCTTGCGCCAACTCGATCAGACTGTTGACGTGATTGAAGGCTGTGGCATAGTGACACTGATCGCGGGCAATATCAATGAGTAGGTAATGATAGGGACACAGCAGATTCTTCGCTTGTTCAGCTTGCGGACCCCCCGCGTCATGGGCAACGGTTTCCAGCGTTCGTAGGCGCGTGTGAATGCTACTCACCAACGTGTGAGCAGTGTTGTTGTAGAACTGGGCCCACCCAAAGGCTAAAAACGTGCTATACTCTTCCAGATCAAGCACTATGCTTTTCTTGGCCGGGAGTGCCGGCCTCTTTTGCGGTGGACCCTGCTCAGCCCCTGCTGACTGCTTGGCCGCATCCTCGACAGCCGCAAGGCCAAAGAGGAAGGGAGGAATATCCAGCAGGCTGGCTAAGACACGACGACGCTCAATATCAGTTGGCACATCATTTTCTGCTTCCATTTGGTGTATCCGTCTCGCACTGACTGGCTGGTGCTCTTTGTAGGTAGCCCTACCGTACACCTCACCCAGTTCTTTGGCACTGATGGCCTTCTGCTCACGAAAGTCGCGCATGACTTCACCTGCATTGGGCCAGCCATTGGCTTGTGCGTGATAGGGGCCGTACTGACCGTCTTTACCCCAATAGAATAGTTCCTCCATCATTCACCTTCCTTGCATACAGTTACTGATCTGATTGCAAGTATAGTGATGAGGCTGGTGTCTGTCGAGCCTGAGAAGGAAGCTGCAGCTTCAAAAGATGCAGAGGGAGATGCCCTCTTGCAGCTATCACATCTGCTAGAC
Source organism: Ktedonobacteraceae bacterium (assembly GCA_019240835.1). Lineage (GTDB taxonomy): Bacteria > Chloroflexota > Ktedonobacteria > Ktedonobacterales > Ktedonobacteraceae > JAFATZ01. Next base: position 30,642 of record JAFAXQ010000206.1, on the reverse strand, counting down.
CGCTAGTTGGGATAGGCTGGTGAGTGCTAACCTATGTTTGCTCAAGTATGTCACGACAACAACGCTCTTGTCAACCATGCAGAGAAAGATAGGTAGGCGTCATATGGTTGCGGCGGGCATGTCAGAGGAAAAACGGCGTGACGTGCGATTCTTCTGCCCAAAATACCATTCGCCAACAGGTCAAACTTGACGCACACCCGATTCTCGGCCTGCTATTGACAACCCAATGATAATCTAGTACAATTGTTCTTGATTCTAGTAGGAAAGTCTTAGGCAAGAAGCCAGAGGAAGATTCATGACTGAAGATCATACTTCACTGATATCAGTATACAAAGGCTGGGATACTTACCAACACCACCTAGTTCAGGCCGTCGCACCACTTTCAGCCGAACAGCTTGCTCTGCGTGCCGCTCCGCACCTGCGCTCAGTGGGCATGCTTGCTACTCATATCATCTCTGCGCGTGTGGGGTGGTTTCACATGGTGATGGGCGAAGGCAACTCAGACGTTGCTTCTCTGGCGAACTGGGAGCGCGCCAATCAACCAGTGCGCAGTGCTGCTGAACTGGTCAATGGTCTAGAGCAAAGTTGGCAGGTGATCCAGGATGCACTCGCTCAATGGAGAACTGCTGACCTAGAATATATCTTTCAAGGAACATGGCAGGGACAGGAGTATAGCTTCTCACGCCAATGGATCATTTGGCATGTGATCGAGCACGATCTGCACCACGGCGGAGAACTTTCTTTTTCACTAGGAATGTATGGGATAGCAGCAATTGATATCTAGTACTCCCTTTTTGCATCTCCTCCTGCATGTGAGCCTCCTGGGAAACCAGGAGGCTCATATGTATTTTCTTTCTCCTATCAACCTATGCTGACCTTTTCTACAGTATACCTTTCAATTTTTTTCTCGTCAATATCAAAGCCAAGTCCGGGCTTCTCTGGTACTTTGACATAACCGTAGTGGTCTACGGTAAAACTATCTTTTACTAAATCATCGGCGTAGAAAAGATTTGTTGGAGACATATCCGCAGGATAGATGTAGTTTGGCAGAGAAGCGGCAGCTATATTGAATGCCCTTCCTATACCAGTCTCATACATACCGCCACACCAGACACCGATGGCATGCTTTTGGCACACATCGTGAATTTTTTTGCTTTCCAGAAGTCCACCCACTCTTCCAGGCTTAATGTTTATGATCTTGCATGCATGCAAATAGATTGCGCGTCTTGCATCATCTACAGAAAGAATACTCTCATCTAAGCAAATTGGGGTTGTAATTTCTTTTTGTAACACTGAATGATCTACTATGTCGTCATCAGCCAGTGGTTGTTCTATCATAGTAAGATTGTACTGATCTAGTGCTTTAAATAGCTTTACATCTTCAAGTGTATATGCGGAATTTGCATCAACCATGAGAGATACCGCATCAAATCTTCTTCTTATTGCTTCTACTACTGTTATATCCCAACCCGGTTTAATCTTGATCTTAATTCTTTGAAATCCTTCCTCTAGCCTTACTGCAACCTCGTGCAATGTCTCTTCAATAGTTTTTTTTATGCCTACAGGCGCACCAACAGCAATTTTGTGCTGTGTTCCTCCTAACAATGCCTTTAATGGGGTGTTTTGCTGGATGGACAAAGCCATCCATACCGCTGTCTCCAGACCTGTTTTTGCAAACGTATGTTTTTTGATTACCTTTAAAGAGTCCATAAGTGATTGCGCATTAGGAAAATCTTTATGTAAGACAAGAGGAGCTATATAGTCTCGTAGTGCAAGCATACAGATATCTGTTGTATCAGGTGTATAGAAGGGAAATGGCAATGCTGCAGCTTCTCCATAGCCTGTAATCCCGTCATAGGTTTCAATTTTTACTATCACAGTGGGCTTGTTGGTAAAGGTAGCATAACTGGTGGTAAATGAAGTTACCATTGGAATTTCCACTTTATATAAGACAATATTCTTGATCTTCGTAAAAAACTGCCCTCCCTTTTTTTATTGAATGCGCGGCGGTCCTTGCCTGATGCGGGTACGCACTTGTTGTTCTCTAGAAGGAGACCAATTACCCCACCTGGTTTCCATCCACCATGTGGCTCCCGCCTCTGCCCACGGGCGCACGATGGCACTGGCTTGCTCGTGATTGTCGGCGGGCGTTTCTCCCTCCCACACAATGTCAAAAGGCGTCGCCGAGGAACGTTCCCGCGCAATAAACGTCTTCATGGCTTGAATGTCAGCAGGTGTCATCTCGCCATCTTTGGGCATTTTATTAGGGATCAAGCCATCATAGCGCAACACGCGCTGCATGGATTTCATGCTTGGCCACATTCCTACCACCCAGATAGGGATACGAGGCGATTGTACGGGAGGAGGCACGAAAGTCATCTCTTCCATATGATAGTGTTGGCCGTGAAAACTGAATGGTTGCCCACTCCATAATCCGGTCAGAATCTCCAAGCTCTCATCGAGCAGTTGCGCACGAACTTTGCGGTCCGTTGCCTCTCCCACTTTCGTGAAGCCACTATCGTCGAGTGCTCCTAGCCCGACGGGCAGAATAAGCCGTCCGTTAGACAGGTGGTCAAGCGTCACTGTCTCGCGTGCCACTTTCCACGGTCGCCGCCGCGACAGGGGCGTCAACACTGCGCCAATGCGTATGCGTTTGGTGCGCGTGGCTATAGCAGCTAACACAACCCACGGGTCGTACATGAGTCCTGCGGCTCCAATGCAAATTGCATCCCAGTAAAAGACGCCATCCCATCCTGCATCTTCCGCTTCAGTGGCAAGCTCGATAAGAGTGGAGAGGTCTCCACCGGGAAGGATGAAACCGTATTGCATAAGTACCTCCTCTTTGCATAATCCAGAAAGTATGAAAACTAGCTCTGGTCCAGCGAACTATGTTGTTCCAGTTCTGGCACTTTTACAGAAGGTTGATAGATACGCAGGAACTCGATAGCTCTTTCTTTATCTTTAAAATTAGCTTTGATATGATCACCGTTGACGTAGCGAATTTCTATCTCATGCCTCAGAAAAACCTCTAGCCTTGGAGCTTCGTCGTACTTCTCAATGAACTCAACGGCATCTTTGACTGACTGTCCATAGGAAGGAGTTCCATGTAGTGGAAGTATCAGTACTAGCTCGATTTGCCTCTAATCCAGAGGCGGCCTTCATGCAGTGGGACTGTATGTTTACGATTTTTCCATTTCACATTTCGATCTCTCGTTTTCTCGAAACTGTAAGATGCAAAACCGGCAGCAATAGCTAACTCTCCTAGCCATAGGTCAACGGGTACATGTATTCCATATGGTGCAGAGTCACCAATAACAACACATACTAGTGAGTTGGTACTGGTGACTCGTCGTAGTGCCGTCCATACCTTTGCCATGTCATAGAAATAAGTTGCTATCATGGTATGATATTGTTTCTTCCCTCCATGCTTATCCCTTTCAGCTTCTAACTCCTGACAAGTTCTAATTAGTTCATCGTGAATAGGCCCGAGAAGTGGGTTATTTGCTATACTGTACGTTTCCTTATACAACTTACCCACATGCTGAGTGCAAGCACGCACAAGATGCTTGCGTACAGTATCCTGAAGGTCTCCCCAACCATAAACCTCTCTAAAGAAACTCATCTCAAGTCGAGTTGCGTCCGCATAATCATAGTTATTAGCATAAGGCGGTGAAGTGATTACTAGGTTAGCCCAGCCATCAGGAACTTTAGAACACAACCGAGCATCGTCCTTGTACATTACAGCCTTCGGTCCATGCGCTTGTGCTTGAAATTTGGTCATATCAGCACTTATCAAGTAAATCTTGGTTTTAAATGCCTCATATGGATCAATCACCTTCACTTTGACTTTAGTTGGCAACACATATTGCCATTGAGCAGTTCCCACAGGGGAACATTGTCTGAGAATTGAGGCTAAGGCTAACCAAGTTAATTCAGAAAGAGGAGAGTCGTCGGCAGTATCGTTCCATGATTTCCGTAGTGCTTCCAGACGCAACAAAGTTTCAGGTGGAAAACAGTTCTTAATAAGCTTTGGTGCTTCGCTTATGTCCACCACTTGCTTTTCGGCGCGTTCTAGCACAGAAAAAGCGTAGTCATGGAATGATTTGGGACTTTGCTTCCAATGAAGTTTAGCATTAGCAATACGTATAACAAAAGGATGGGATTCAATGCCAATCGCCTCTGCCCCACTTAGTTCACTTTCCAGCAGTACAGTTCCTGATCCACTGAAAGGGTCTAAAACTCTGGTCCGTCCATTGTATTTTTCTTCCTCAATCAATTGACGGACCCATGAAGCAGAGAAGCCTGCAGAATAACGAAACCACCTGTGGATAGGGAGCGTTAGGTTATCTGAGAAGGTGGTTGTGGTATCACTCTTTTCAGCTTCGTCTTCGTTCTCGAAGAAGGGTATTTTCAGTTGTGTTGCTACCACATTTTTCATCACTGTGATTCTCAACTTCTTTTTTGCGATTATAACCTGTATCAGTATGTCTTTGCTAGTGGTAATGATGAGATAATACTATTAGGTCTCCCTCACCTCTTCTTCCCATCATTTCTAATGGGTGGATGGAAAAAGCAAACTTCTGACTATACGTGATACAATACAGATACCTAAACAATTATGTAGTACAAAGTAGAATTTGGCCGTGACCAATGCTGCTCCTGCAACAAGTCTCTCTACTACATGGGTAAGACAAGGTTAGATACGTAGGTAAGAACGAATATGATAGACATCGGACAAGCATTACGGGACTACCGCAAAAGCTATAAGCTGACTCAGGAGCAACTAGCAGAACGTCTTGGCGTAGAGCCGAAAACGATTATTCGCTGGGAAAACGGGCAGCCTTTGCGCAGTGTCGAGAAGTTACACCATTATGCAGACCTGCTTGGCATCTCCCCTATCACCTTTGGCCTCCAGCCTTTGCGACCACGTTCCCCAGAAGAGATTGATACCGTGGTGGCACATGGTTGGGGATTGCTGTCCCAAGCAAGGTACCGAGAGGCAAGAAACACACTAGAAACCCTGCTGCTTGATGTTCACATTGAGAGCGACGATGAAATCCTGCTGCGGGCCTTGGCGGGTGCGCATTATCTTGCTGGACAGGTCGTGGCAGAGACTGTACGAACTGATGAAGTAGCAAAGGCTATCAACTATTTTCAGACGTTGCAGGACATTGCACGACAGATCAATGACGATACCTGGCTCAACGTGGCTCTGACCTATCAGGGGGATATGTTCCGGCGTGCGGGAGAGATCTCCAAAGCCGTAGCTATATCTGAGGGAGCACGTGACAACACCCCGCAGGCCCATGCTCTCGCACAAGGAAATAATGCACAACTTTTGGCAAGGATCTATGTGGTACAGGGAAATATGCGTAATTTTGAGCAGGAAATGAGAAGGGCTGAAGACATTGCCGCTGCTGGGCCTTTGGAGGGTATTACTATCACATATAGCTTGGGAACAGTCTACGCAGACTGGGCTAGGATGCTGGCGAAACAGGGAAAGATGCAGCAGGCGTTGAGTTATAATCAGCTAGCAAAGCAGCATTTTCCGCAGCTTCCCCGCTGGGAACTATTCATGAAAGTCATACAATCTGAAGCAATGGTGTATGGAGATGAGCTTGATGAAGGGTTGAAAATAGCTAAGGAAGCCGCTCACCTTGCTCTAGAGCAGGGAGATATACGAATGTTGGAATGTATCTACGCGATCAGGAAGTATCTGCGACAACAGCGAGTGAGGTTTGGTAGAGCTGATGACGAACTTGGGGAGATGTTGGAAGGTCAAGTTGAACCTTGATATTCTAACGTAGAGAGAAGCAGAAAGAGCGGGAAACAGCAGGATTATGTCCAACCAGCGATCACAGCAAACAACCTTCGCCGTTACCACACTGGGCTGCAAGGTCAATCAGGCCGATAGTGAGGCGATCAGTGAGCAGATGAGTGCAGCAGGTTTCGTGCAGCACGATTTTAATGAGGCTGCCGATATCTACATTGTCAACACCTGCACTGTGACGCACATGGGTGATCGTAGTTCGCGACAAATGATTGCGCAGGCCCATCGTCGTTGTCCTGATGCGCTGCTTGTAGTCACTGGCTGTTATGCAGAAATGAATCCCAATGCGGTGGCAGCTTTGCCCGGCGTGGATCTGGTGCTAGGCAATAGTGCTAAAAATAGCCTTGTCGAGGCAATTCTAGCACAGCGTCAACTGAGTCATGAGTCTACTGGATGTGCTGCAACTGTTAAAGATGCGCAACGTGTGCTACACGAATTACCTGTGCTTCCTCTTGAAACCCAACATATAGGCAGTGATGGTGCGCTGGACTTTCAGACACTACAGCCGGAGCCAGATAATCCCTCACCTTGTATTGATGGAGCTAACGGAACACTACCAACTCCTGTGGCTGTTATACCTAATGCCAATGCCATACCCGATGCAAAGCAATTCTCGCGTACACGGGTGCAAATGAAGGTGCAGGATGGCTGTGACAATCGTTGCACCTATTGCATCGTGCCGTCCGTACGTGGCAAATCGCGCAGCCGCAGCATTGCCTCAGTGGTAGAGCACGTGCAGCGCAAGGTACGTGCAGGCTTTCAGGAGGTTGTGTTGACTGGCATTCACCTTGGCGACTACCATCCCGAAGCAGATGAGCGGCGCGACTTGGGTGATCTCATCGCGACGTTGCTAGGCGAGACCGGGATAGCGCGTATTCGTGTCTCTTCGCTCGAACCGGAGGATTTCCGGCTGGAGTGGCTAGGTTTATGGCGTGACCCGCGCATGTGCCGTCACCTACACCTTCCTATGCAAAGTGGCTCCGATGCTATCCTGCGGCGCATGGCTCGCCGCTACGACAGCGCTCGCTACCACGCCATTGTTGCCGAAGCCAAGCGACGTGTCCCTGGCATCGCCATCAGCACTGACATCATCACAGGCTTCCCCGGCGAGAGCGAAGAGGACTTTGAGCAGACGTATCAACTAGCTAGAGAGCTACAGTTTGCCAAGGCACACATCTTCCGTTTCTCGCCCAGGCAAGGGACAGCAGCGGCGCGAATGAAAGGGCAGGTGCATGAGGAGATCAAACGCGCACGCAGTGAACGCCTACTTGTACTCAACGAAGAACATAGCCGCCTCTTCCGCCAGCAATTCCTAGGTGAAACAGTACAAGTACTCATTGAGCAATTTCGCCATGAGCACTGGGAGGGCTTGACCGACAACTATCTGCGCGTCGTTCTATCACAACTTCCCGAGTGCATAGGCTCATGGCAGCACGCTCTTGTGCAAGCACGTTTGACTCATCTCGTCGATGACGGTATCAGTGGCGTCTATGTGGAGTGATTCTCGTCATGAAAAAACGTCTACACCTCATTCTGCCCTGTATACTTCTTTTCACTCTCACCCTCGCCGCTTGTGGTCAATCTCCAGCATCGACCGAGGTTCCCATTGATACGTCTGCCTCGGATGCGCGGACAACTGCTGCAGTGAGCGCGAGTGGGCTTTTTCATGAATACTCACTACCACAGAACGGAAGTGGCATGATGCGCCCTGCCATCGACGCTGAAGGGCGTATCTGGTTCGGAGAGATGGGCCACAACTACCTCGCCGTCTTTGATCCGCGCACCCAAACATTCCAGCAAATGATACCGCCTAGAGGTGCCAGCGGCGTCATGGGCGTAGCTGTAGCCAAAGACGATACCATCTGGTTTGCCGAACAGTACGCCAATTACATTGGGCACTATACCCCACGCACCGGTCAATACAACACCTACGACCTTCCCATGTTGAAGCGGCCAGACCCCAGTAACAAAAACAACACGCTCATCTTACCGAGTGCTCCCAACGACATCGCCCTTGATGCTCACGGCAATGTTTGGTTTACGGAACTCAACGCCGACTCTCTAGGTATGCTTGATGCACGAACAGGTCAGATGAAGCACTATCCCCTCACCGCTCAAGGTAACACGCACGATCTCGACCCATACGGCATCGCGCTTGATCCATATGGCATGGTCTGGTTTACTGAGGCCAACACCAACAACATTGGTCAACTCGACCCCAGCACAGGCGCTGTTCACCGCTTCACGCTACAAGGTTCGAGCACTTCCTTCATGGAGATTGCCAGTGATAGCCAAGGCACTATCTGGGCTACCTCGTTCAGCCCTGGCCTGCTCGTTAAGCTCAATCCAGCGACTGGAGCATTTACGACGTATAATGCTCCCTCTACTGGAAACAATAGCGGCGCTCTCTATGGTCTTGATGTCACACCGAATGGTGAAATATGGGTCACGATTCCAGCAGAGGGTATCATCGCACGTCTTGATGCGAGCAACGAGCGCTTCATCTACTATCACATTCCTACACCTGCAAGCTTGCCATTCGGTGTAGTGATGGGAATGCATAACACGCTTTGGTTTACTGAGGCTGGCAGTGATAAGGTGGGGGTGCTTCAGCCTTGATATTCTTTTTTAAGTGGTCAGGCGCAAGCGTGCAGCTAAGATAGGAGGAATCTCCCGTAAGTCCGACCACTTCAAGACTAGTTTACTTTCTTTCGGCTTCTCAAAGGCTGGCTCCTCCAAGCTGTCCAATACAAAACCGACATCGAAACAGGCATTGAACAAGGCATGCAGTGGTCGGTCGAAATAGTACTGCTTGGCAGGTTGGCCAATGATCGCTACCCCTTTCTTCGGCGTTCCCCCTAGGTACTTTGCAACCTTGACTGCGTACGTTATGCTGAAATCTCCTTCATTGTCCTGCTGTTCTGCCACCAAAGTACTACCATTATTGAAGCAGGGATGTGGAATGGAGAAGACAAAGCGCCCGTTAGCTTTCAGTAGTTGACTCAGGGCAGATAGAAGGGGAGTGATGGAACTCATATCCATGATGGCCATATTACAGACAGCCGCGTCAAAGCGCCTCTTGCCCAAGGTCAGTAATTGCTCTTTGTTAGTGGCATCGATCACCCTGTACTCAATCCGCTCAACGTGCTCGGTTGTTCGTGCCCTCGCCAGCTCGATAAGTTTCTCACTAAAGTCCGTTGCTACTACCTGCGCTCCCAATTGCGCCATGTGCCTGGAGAACAAGCCGTTGCCACAGGCCACATCCAGCGCCAATTCCCCTGGCTTCAGCTTCAGCAGACGCTCTACTGCTGGCCTGATCAGTTCTCTGTGCCAGACGTTCCCCTCCTCCCCCATTTGCTCGTCCCAAAACGCCGCGTTCTGATTCCAGATATCTTGTACTTCTTGATTGAGGGCTGTGAAGTCTTGTGGTGGATGCTCTGTGTTCATTTTGCTGGCTCCTTGTCTCGTGGTCTTTATGAATAAGCACCGACTAGCGCTTTTCCACTACAAATGTCGGTGTCATCGAGCCTGTACCGGCTGAGACGTTTAACAATGCCTCGCTAGAGAGACGTGACACACAGCCGTCCACATAGTCGCCGTAGAAAACGAAAGGATTGGTATCCAGCATCCGATCAGCGAACACGACACGGCCATCGACCACGCTGGGGTAAGGTTCGCTAGGAATGTCCACTCGCTCTTGCACAATATACAACTCGGCTAATGCTGTCTGCAGCGCCTGCGCCCAACTGGTACGATCACTCTGCCAGCCCAGCACAATGCCCTTGCCTCCGTATTCATCGTTTGGTTTAAGCACGAAATCCTCGCGATGCTCAAGAATATAAGGAAGCAGATCAATTCCCTTACCGTGGTAGTCGGTGTGACGCTCCTCGACACGGCGCGTCCACGGAATATGGGCAGCGATGGCCGCCAGTTCATCAAGGCTAAAAATAGCGGCGTTGCGCTCGTCGCTCAGGACGGCCAGACTAGCCTTTTTGTCCAAAATTTTGCAACGGAATGGATTGACCATGCATACGGCACCATCAAGCACTGCCCGTAGAATGGGGTGACTCAACCCACCCCGTGCAACAAGTTCACTAAGAAGCACGCGCTTGTAAATGAGCGTGATGTGGAAGTCCCCGGCCATGAGACGACCATTGTGGTACTCCACCTCGCGTGGGTCGGCAATCACGCACTTCAGACCCTGCGTTGTGAAATACTGCGCAAACAGCACAAACTCGTTGTAGGTTGGCACTTCGCGCCAGTCGAGAATAGCGATGCGTGGCAACTCGTAGCCTCTACTCCACTGCTTGTAGGCATCCAGCAGCACATGCATGACACTGTGGCGCGATGGCAACGAGCAAACTTCATAGTGACGCAAGAATTCTCTCATCACGGGCAAGCCATAAAATATCTCTGTGAATATATCGCAATAGGCTGGACTTGCTGGTGATTCGCCGTTGTATTCGACTAGGCACAAGCTAGCATGTTCGGTAACAAAAAAAGTATCTGGGCGAGCAAACGGGCTGGCATAGCTAAAACCGGGGTCATGGTGTATGAGCTGCTCCTCCCAATCGAGTAGGCCAAACTGAGCACGAAGGGTTGCGTTCTCCATTGCGGCACGATACGCCTTACCGAAGGTGCGCAGCAACAAGCGTAGGCGCGACTGGAGAAAGTGGTATTGCTCGGGCGTCAACAAGCGTGGTCGCAGGACAGTACATAACGGCCTATTACTGGCGAAGAGTCCACGCCGCTGCTGCTGGTCATCGAGTTGAAACTGTGAAGCGCTAGCCAACTCGTCAGTCAAAAGGTCGTGGTAGCTCTGAATAGTTTCTCGCAGTGATATGGCACACCTCCTTATTCAGAAGCGTTGAAACCTTGCAATGTTATGCTCCGACAGTTGCCAATTGCAAGCGCAGCCGTGCCACCTCTGTACTTTTCCCATATGGGCCTGCTTCCAGTTCTCGACAAAGCTGACGGAGCCGCTGCATATTCACACCCGTCTCGACTTGCTTGAGGATATCAAAGGCGGAGAGTGCAGCTTGTACTGCTTCGTCATGGGCTTTCGTACAGATTGAGATTTTCGCTTCCAGCAGCAAGTTATATGTCTGTTGACGTATCCCCTCTTCATGTCCTTTCAGTTGGTCAAGATGTTCCCTAGCAGCATGAGCGCAACGAAAGCGCTCTATCGGACTCTCCAGCAATGCGATAGCGCTATCAACATGATAACCTTGGTCGGTGAATCTGATGAAATGCAAGCCTTCGTCCTGATTTTCTGTGCCGAGCAGGTCATGAGCCTGTTTGACTGGGGTGAGAACCTTCTTCCTCATATCCTCATGGTCTTGTACAAAAAAGCCTCCTGCTATCGCCCTTGCCACAAGAATCGATCCCCGCATGCGCGGGGGCGTATAGTCTTTGAGTGCCTCTGCTTCACTAAAATCCCTCCATGCTTCCGCAAATTTCCGCCAATCCAAGAGCACGCCTCCGCGTCGGTAGAGGGCTGCTGCTTGCAGCCGAGGAGATTTCATCTCACGCGCTAAGATCAGCGCTTTGTTGAAATGGGAAAGCGCAAGGTCAAACCTACGCTGATCTTTTGCAATCATGCCACCTGCAAGGTGATAGCCGCAGAGCAGACGACCAGGCTGTGTTTTTTCGCGTGGTTCCGTCTCATAGGGCAAGACGTCATGCAGCCGAGCGATACGCAGCTCAATGTCATCGAGCAGTTCTCTGGCTGTACGCCGCAGGTGCAACGTCCAGCATGAGAGTAGAAAGCTACGGTACTCTGCTAGGTCAATGGGTCCACTATAGAGTACTCGTGAGAGTTCCTTTGAGGGAGGCATTTCCCTCGCTTCAATGAGCACATCCAGGGATTCCAATCCGAACAGGGCTGGAGACGCCTGAAAAAAGACGGCCAAGAGAGCACGTCGTTTTTCGTCCAGTGGAAATGAGTTCGTTCGTTCCTTCTCTTGCATTTCTCGCTTACCGTAGGGCTTGTCTCTGGTAGCCTTGCCGTACAGTTCACCAAACTCCTCAGCCGTCCAGTGGAACACCTCTTTGCGCAAAAAGCGCACAAGCTGTCCGTAGTCTGTGGTTCCGTCCTCACGTAGAAAATAATTGAGGATATACGTGACGTCCTCATCACTCGATGGGTTGTAGTGAAGCCCTTTGCCGATATGTCTCATACTGCATCTCTCCTTCTTTGCCTCCAATGTAGATGGGCTAAGTATAGAAGAATGATGCAGATGTGTCTACCCACAAAAACGCGCTACATCACAGGTGTCTGTCAGATCTTCGATGTATACTGCGTTTGCTCTTGTCTGTGCTAGGGTATACTCGCTGTATGGGAAAGGGTGCTTCTTGTAGGTAGTATGTCATTACGCAGGTCAGTCTGTCAATTGGGCAGAACTGCGCTATACTAGTATAGCATAGAGAGCAGGATAGGATATGGCAAGGAGTGTATCCGAAAACCATACATACGGATCAGCTCCATAGACTTTTGTTTTTCCAGCGCAATCGTTGAGGAGCAGTTTTATGAGTGACATTACCCCATCTGGAGTCGTCAAGGTGTATAGGGACCTGCCCCTGCCAATTGATGGGTGGCAGCCTTACAAACTTCCTGAGTTGGCAACCAACGGTTTCCCTTTCGCACCGACCTTTATCGTACGGAAGAATGCGCCTGAGCTTGAAATGGAGTCGGTGCAAACGAGAACGTTACTTCCGTTCGGTTTCCACTTTCGCAGGCGACCTCGTGTAACAGACAGGCCCGTTATCGACCTCACAAAAGGCTATTATGACCCACAGACTCAAAGGTACACTATTCCTCTTCGAGCAGGAGGGGATACAGAGGGTGGGACATTTGAAACAGGTTCAAGGAACAGTACATGACAAGCTCAGTTGATGAGATGGCACCAGTATACGCCCGTCGTCTCGTGGCCACATTAAAGGATGCCGGATATCTGACGACTCCACTGCTTGAAGAAGCTTTCTCTTCTGTTCCCCGACATGCCTTTCTTGATCATTTCTATATCCGGGATATGGCCCATAGTCGCCTCGCGTGGCGTCTTGTCCAGGCTCCCCCAGTGGAAGAGATCAGCACATGGTTAGGGGCTATCTACACTAGTGATTCCCTCATCACAAAGTTGAATGGAATAAATATTCCGATCAGTTCTAGCTCAGAGCCGGGTGTTATGGCCATCATGCTTGATGCTTTGGATGTACAGCGTGGCATGCGTGTGCTGGAAATAGGGACAGGAACTGGTTATAACGCGGCCCTGCTGGCTCACATGGTTGGTGATCCCCATTTGGTATTTACTGTCGAGATAGACCCTGAGATGGCACAACTGGCCCAGCAAAGGCTTGACCAGGTGGTAGGCACAGGAACGACTGTATATGCAGGCAATGGGCTGGAAGGGTACCCGCCAGGAGTGCCTTTTGATCGCATCATTGCCACAGCAAGTCACCACACTGTTCCTCATGCCTGGCTGGATCAACTTCGTCAGGAAGGGGTACTCGTAATGCCCTTTACAGGGAACATGGGAACCGGAAGCCTTCTGCAGGTGAAAAAGGAAGGTATGACAAGGGCAGTTCATGGAAGATTTCTCCGTGGTTTAGCGTTCATGCACATGCGTGAGTCCATTCAGGAGTCGCCACCTATAATCCAAAGGCTGCTCTCCCAATGCCTTACCCATCCAGTGGTAGCAACGATGCCTCTTGTGAAGACAGAGTTTGATCTAGAATTGCTCTCGAACCCAGATTTTACTTTTGTACTACAGCTTGAGTTCCCGCAGGTCTACTTCTGCTCGATGCAAAAGCCCCCCAGTACTTCTCCTACGTTCTGCTTAGTCGACGCAGCCTCACAAGGAATGGTCGCGTTTTGCCCAACCGAGCAAAAAGATGCCTGGCTAGTAGAGGTCAGAGGTGAGCCAGGCATGTGGGAAAAAATCTATCACGCGTATCAACGATGGCTAGAGTTCGGGCGTCCGCACATCGGCGACTATGTGATAGAGATTGATGAGGCAGGAAAACAGCGTGTGGGGCTTGCACGCCCCACGGCATCGCCTCTGTTCACTTGGGAACTTGAGTGATAGCCTGTGATCTGACTACTTGAGGTATTTCTCAAACCATGCCTTGATATGGCGTAAGCGTTCTAGGCGCGCCTTAGGATGTCCGTTACGCGATAGGCCGTGGCTCTGCCCCTCGAAGCGCACGAACAGCACCTCACGCCCCATCCATTTGAGCGCCGTGAAGAGTTGTTCGGCCTGCTCAATGTTACAGCGCAAGTCCTGTTCGCTGTGCAGGATAAGCAGGGGCGTGTGTATGTGCTGTATGTAGTTGATGGGTGACATATGTATGTAGCGTCTCCAGTTCTCCCCCGGCATAACTTCTAGATTCTCGTAGGCGATCTTCCAACCCATATCACTCGTGCCGAACATCGAGGCCATGTTGCTAACGCAACGGTCGGTGACTGCTGCTCTGAAGCGATCAGTATGGCCGATGAGCCAATTGGTCATGAAGCCGCCATAGCTGCCACCGATTACGCCCATGCGCTGCTCATCGATGTAACCACGCTGGAGTAGGGCATCTACCCCATGCATGATGTCCAGCGAGTCCTTCTCACCCCAGGCTCCACGCACAGCAAGGGCAAAGTCGTAGCCATAGCCACAACTGCCGCGAGGGTTAGTGTAGAAAACAACGTAGCCCTGTCCCGCAAGCACCTGCATCTCATGGAAGAAGCCGTAGCCGTACTGCGTCTGTGGTCCTCCGTGAATCTGCAATATCAGGGGATACTTTTTCGATGGGTCGAAGTCATGCGGCTTCATGATCCAGCCATCAATCGGCCACCCATCTTCTCCCTCGAAGGGCATATATTCAGGCATTGTCAGTGTCAGTTCATCAAAGAGAACATCGTTGAAACCAGTGATGCGCCGCAAGTCACCAGGCTGGTCGACGGAGCAGACGAAGATTTCCTGGGGGCACGTTGGATTGCCCAGGAGCAGGGCTAGTATACGCTTTGAGGCATCGACGCTGACGTCTCGTACGTGTACCTCACCGGCGGTGAGCGTTAGCGGTTGTGCGTTCTCGCCTGTGCTGGAAAGAGCGAAGATACGCGAGGCCCCGCGATGAGATGCCAGCACATAGAGTGCCTTTCCGTCGGACGACCAGTTTGGCGCGGGACTCAGATAGTTGTCGCCGATATCGCTATTCGTCTCGTCCATGCAGGAGCCTTCAAAGTCGTGCGAGAGGCAGGTCGCTGCAGCTCTATTAACATCGGCTGAGGTGGCATAGAGGTAAGTGTGGTTTGCTGGATGCAACTTGTATTGCGCAAGGAAGGCGATAGTTTGACCATCAGGTGACCAGGATGGTGAGCCACAGAAGAGAGACCCATCTGTCAGGCAGCGGAGCTCTCCAGCCTTGCCATCTTGTATAGCGAGCGTGTATACATCTGCACCTACGGAACGCCAGCGCTCTTCGGAACGATCAGAGACGAAAGCAATGTGTGATCCGTCAGGTGACCATGTGGCATCGCCATCATCCCAATCGCCGTCAGTGAGCTGTTCAATAGCTCCACTCGCTACATCAGCTAAGAAGAGGTGTGAGCGCCGTTCGTAGATAAAACCGACACCATCAAGGCGATACCATATCTGGTTTATCACGCGCACTTTGGGTAGCACCTTGCCATCTTCAGTCTCCTCGTCAGCAGGTCCAACGTGGGCTTTGAACAGCACATACTTGCCATTGGGCGACCAAGTGGGTGAAGCAGCTCCATGCTCCATGAAAGTCAATTGCCTTGCCTCGCCGCCATCTGCCGGTATCAGCCAGATCTGTGCTTTGTCTTTGCCACGCTTCTTCGCCTCCTTGCCTAGATCCTGCTCGCTTTCGCGCTTTGAAACAAAGGCAAGCCAGTACCCATCGGGAGACCAGCTAGGACTATCTGCATGCGCTGAAGCAGATGTAAAACGCCTAGCCTCCCCACCATGCGTGGGGACAACCCAGACGGAGGAGCGATATTCATGTTTGCGCTTGTCAATGGTGCTTGCCACAAAAGCAATGCGTTGTCCGTCCGGTGAGATACGAGGTTGTCCCAGGAACTTGATCTCATAGAGATCCTCTATGCTGATAGGTCGTGCCATAACGCTTTGCAGTCCTCCGAAAACATGTTTTGCTTTAGGATAGCACAAGATGCTTTGTTTTGCATTCCTTTTTTTTAGCTGTGCAAGTGAAACTCCTTGTTTTCATGTGACTAAAAGCGCGGTCAAACGTTCTAATAGAGAAAGCGTGTTTTTCAGTGTGGAGTCGAACATGCCTGAAAGAGTAGCGTAGTGGCACTCACTGTTTAGCATAGAGTAGCTAGCATGAAAAAAGTCGCATATTTTTAGAATGGAGCCTCACTCTAATGAGCACAAGAACAGCTACTCGCATTTTATTCTGGGTAGCCTTTAGTATCTTTCTGGCGGTGTCTATTCCCCACATTGCCTGGGTTTTTCATGCGTTTGAGCCGCAGGGCGATGGTTTCGACGGAATCTGGTGGGCACTGGCCTACGGCTTTGCTATCGCTATTGATGTAGTTATCTGCTGGCTCTCCTATATAAAAAGCACAGAAGAGGCATCCAGCGACGTATGGCTCGTCTGGGCCTTCATTGGGGCCTTGGTCGTGATGAGCTGGTATTTTAATTGGATTTATGCTAAAGCCCATGATCCGATTCATCCCGGCGTGAATGTGTGGGACATGCAAATCATTCCCCAGTGGGGCGTCATCGGCGGCTGGAGCGTAGGGACAGTTACGCCAGTTATTATTTCTGCCCTTCCCGTTTTCGTCATTGCCTACACATATATGCTGGGTAAAGTGACCCGCATGAAGTCTACAGCGGCTAAAAGTCTCGCGGAATTGCAGGCCGAGGCAGCAGAGGCTGAGCAACGTGCGCAGGCAGAACGGCGTATCCGTGCGGCATATAGAGGACCGGGTACAATGCAGCAAGGAGTGCAACTTGGTAAAGGTCTGATTGATGCTGCAAGCGACTTGCTGAATGAGCTAGCAAAGCAGAAAAGGGATCCCCAGTCCGAAAGGCTAGAGAAGGTGCTAAACTTCTTCAGGGATGCTCCCGAATTGCTCTCCGTAGAGAACGAGGCGCTGGCGAATACAATGATCAAAGATATGCTGCACCTGAAGAGTGTGGAGATGGCGCGTATCTGGCGTTTGAAAGTGGCTAGGATGCTGGTGCAGGAAGTGCAAGATACAACACATGATATCAGCGATGTGAATACCGACGTAGGACAAGCTGTGATTGCGGAGGAGCTGAACAGCGAGAGGATTGAAAGCCCTGCTACTGAAGATTCGACCTGGACGCTCAATGAGGAAGTGACAGAGCTGTCTGAGGACACTACTCGATTTGAGCCAGACGATCTTCAGCAAGCCGTTACTCACAATGTAGAATACAATGCTGAGAAAGACGAGCCGGATACGGAAAGTCTACGCATCTTCGGTAGTATGGAGAACGTCTCCCTACCTAAGGATCCCTCTACGGCTCCTCGCTATATCACCTTTGAGCAAGCTGCATATCTTACCGGTTATACCGTCGCCACACTGAAGGGCAAAGTAACTAAGGGGGAGCTAAAGCGGCATCCCACGGGTAAAGATTACGTTCTGGTATCTAGTCTGCGCCGTCTCAAACGTGTGCAGCAAGCAGAAAAAGTGTTTGTTCCTGAAATGTAGAGTTCTGCCAAGTGCCATTGACGAGTGTAAACACCTCTTCAGGTCACATAGGAGTCATGGTGATGGAATGTGTTACTGGTGGTGGTCTTGAGGGTGGTAGTGAGACAAACAGACTTTACCCCGAAGATTGTGCTATACATGAGTGGTATCGTTTTGTTCTTTCTTTTCCTGCCCACCTTGTCCGAGATTATCTTGAGCGATTCAGTGTAAATAGTACTCACCGAGTCTTAGACCCGTTCTGTGGTACAGGGACGGTTCTAGTAGAGTGCAAGAAGTTGGGCATACCAAGTGAAGGTATCGAAGTTAATCCGGTGGCTCATTTTGCCGCTGAGGTAAAAATAGACTGGAGACCTCATCCAGATCAGTTACTTGAACATGCTCGCAAAATTGCTGCAATGGCCGTAGATATGCTTGGCTCGGATGGTATCGAAGATGATCCACTCTTTGATGTTGTTCAGAATGAGCCTCGTTCCTTATGGACATTATCACTAGAAGAAACAGAACTGCTTCTGACAAACTCTATTAGTCCGCTTCCATTACATAAAGCGCTCATTCTACTCAGTTGCATTAAACAGAACGTGCATAAGTGTTATTCTCAGCATGAACTTTTAGCTCTTGCTAAGACCGTTGTTTACTCAAGCAGTAACTTGCGGTTTGGTCCTGAAGTTGGTATAGGCACGATCAAGGCCGATGCCCCTGTTATATCGGTCTGGCTTAATAATGTCCAGGCAATTGCCACTGATCTTCGTAACTTGAGAGTATGTACCGATACACCGTCACGGGTGCATCTTCAGGATGCTCGAAATATTTTGCAGATTTTAGAACCTAGTTCGGTTGACGTAGTAATTACATCGCCTCCTTATCCTAATGAAAAGGATTACACACGTACAACACGTCTTGAGTCGGTTCTTTTGGGGTTTCTCCATAATAGGGTTGACTTACAAGCGCTCAAAAAGGCGCTGTTGTGTTCAAATACAAGGACTGTCTATAAGGGAGATACTGATGATAAGTGGATACAAGATTATCCAGAAGTAAAGAACCTTGCCAAGATTATCGAATCGAAACGAATCGAACTTGGTAAAACATCAGGTTTTGAAAAACTTTATGCAAAAGTTACCAAGCTATATTTTGGCGGTATGACTCGGCATCTAGCCTTTCTAAGAACAGCTTTACGCCCTGGTGCGCAGTTGGCATATGTTGTAGGGGATCAAGCATCATACTTTCGTGTTATGATTCCTACAGGGAGAATCCTGGCAAAGATTAGTCAATCTCTTGGATATGAAACGTTAGGTATAGATCTGTTCCGTACTCGTTTTTCTACGGCAACTAAAGAACAATTGCGTGAGGAGATAGTAGTCCTTCGCTGGCCTGGAAAAGCAAGCATCCATAAGATGCTAGAAATTCCTTCTGGTATATTTACCCAAACTGGTGAAAATGTTAGAGGTGGTGTAATGAACGATCCTTTCCCAGAAGATGGACGAAATTTAAGTAGTGAACCGACGGATGTTTCCTCAGAATATCAAAATGATGCTGAAGAAGGAGCAGTTGACTTTGCGTCGCCTTCTCCCAAGAAACTAAACCGCTATCAGAAGCTTGTAGAGTATATCTTCCTCTCAAAGTATAAAGATGACGCTTACGAGGTCGTGTTTGAACGAGAAGACCTTGAAACTGCCGCACAAGTCCTCAATATTAGCCTACCCAAGAATCTTGGTGATGTAGTTTATTCCTTTCGTTACAGGACTGCGTTGCCTAAATCAATCAGGGAAAAAGCTCCTGAGGGTAAGGAGTGGACAATTAGTCCATCTGGTAGATCTCGCTATTGTTTTGTCGCAAAAAACGTGTTACATATCAAGCCTCATCCATTAATGACCGGGATCAAGATACCGGATGCCACACCAGGGATAGTGGCTAAATATGCTTTAGGAGATGAACAAGCTCTTTTGGCAAAGCTACGTTATAACCGCTTAATCGACATTTTCACGCGTGTGACGTGCTACTCTCTCCAGAATCATTTACGTACAACCATTAGTGGTATTGGCCAGGTAGAGACGGATGAAATCTACGTGGGTGTAGATCGCAGTGGAGTGCAATATATCTTTCCTCTTCAGGCAAAGGGCGGAAATGACAAGATAGGTATCACGCAAATAGAACAAGATATGGCACTTTGTGGCGAGAAATTCCCTCAGCTTGTATGTCGGCCAATAGCAGCCCAGTTTATAGCAGAGAACCGCATCGCACTATTCGAGTTCGCTCAAGATGCGGAGGGAGTCGGGCTCTATCAAGAAAGACACTATAGATTAGTGTCCCCAGAAGAGATGACAAATGAAGATTTAAAACAGTACCGTAAGAGTACTACGGATATCGATAAGGACTGAGAGTTGTGAGAGGATGAGAATGGATTTTCATGGACGTGTTGCTTTGGTAACAGGTGCCAGTGGTGGCATTGGACACGCTACTGCTACACGACTTGCAGAGGCGGGAGCAGACCTTGCTCTTGGATATGCGGGGAATGCACAAGCAGCGGAAGCTCTCGCGGAGCATATCCGCCAGATGGGTCAGCGCTCTGTCACCGTGAAAGGCGACCTAGCAGACCCAAACCAGCTTCTGACGCTGGTTGACACCATAGAAGCACACCTGGGTTCGATTGATATTCTGATCAGTAATGCAGGAGTGGGTACACGTCTACCGCTCGAAGCAATTTCTCTAGAGGAATGGGAACTGACAATTAACGTTAACCTGCGCTCTGCATTTCTGCTTGCCCAACGGGTAACACTGGGAATGCGTGAGCGCGGCTGGGGCCGTATTGTCCTCGTATCCTCGGTTGCCGCGTTTACAGGTGGCATCGTTGGTCCGCATTATGCGGCCTCAAAAGCTGGGCTGATTGGACTGATGCATTCGCTGGCAGGTTCACTCGCCCCACATGGCGTGACTGTCAACGCGGTAGCGCCGGCCTTGATTGCGGCAACGGGGATGTTACCAGGCAATGCCGATGAAGAGCGAGCGCTGACCCTGCGTATTCCTGTGGGGCGGCTGGGACGACCGGAAGAGGTGGCCGAGGTGATTCTATCGTTTGTCGCTAACCCATTTATAACGGGCCAAACCCTGCTGGTCGATGGGGGCATTTACCCGCGCTAGAAACCTTGTGGACGCTGGTATAGCACTGACAACGTTGACAGTGCCAGAGCATGATAGGAAACTCGACGGCTAGCGGCGGCGGCGGGCACTCCTTCTTTCTATATCAAGAGCGTAATCGAGTGTTTCGTGCAGCCGCTCGAAATCGTCCACGTCGAGTTGCAATTCTACTGCGGGCACATCCTCGGCTTTCGTGCGTCCTTCTTCAAATAGCTGCAGAATCATCACTAGCTCAAGTTCATCAACAACTATTCCCGCTATGCTGTTTTCTCCATGCTCTCCATTCTCCTGCTCTTCTTCGTCATCTTCACCGGTTTCGAGTACTTGCGAGACGAACTCAATATTGGTGCGGCCACATTTGAAGCGACCAGTTATCTTTAGAGCGTCCGTCGATAACTCCTCTGCAAGTTCACGCACAACTTCCATCATCTGAACAAAGGCGTCTTGCAGTTGCTCCAGAGCATCCTCTTCAGATGGTTCCTCAGTGTCTGCTATCAACTCATTACTCGGCTGACTTGTGCTGGCTTCGGGTAAGCGTTGCCTGGCTAGTTCGTTCAACTGTTTAAGTGCCTGGGCAAGAGCTGGAGAGAAAGCACTACTTTCCCGTTCAGCAAGTTTCGTATTCTCCTCTGTATCAGGCTCTTCGCCATTTAACCCATTAACGTCTCCCTCTTCTTCTTCCTCGTTGGCCGCATCCATTCCTATTGCGGTCTCCACCATCAATATTTGCTGGTGTAACTGCTCTGCTATATCGCGGTTCATATATGCTGTAATTCTTGCCTGTCGTGATGCTGCAAACAATTGAAATTGAGGCCAATCACGATAGCGCTGTCTGCCTCGTAGATAGCGCATATCCACTATTCCAAGGGTGTCTAACCGCAGCGAAAGTTCCATAAAATCCTCCTCATTAAGCAAAGTGGATGGAGCACATCAGTTGCCCTCTATTGCACAACTGGCATTGCTACCGCGTTCTCTCTCATCTCATTCTTTTTGCCAGTTTTATCTATAAACATAAAATAAGATCACGCTTTGTTCTGCTATGGAAAAAGAATACTTGATGATGCACTTCAACATCATACCACAATTCTTTCCTCTGTCACGACTGATGTGCTTAAAACTGCCTGTTTCTCCTAGCATACGAGCATTTACTGTATTGAGTTTGCTGTGCCCCACTATATATCTCTTACTCAGAACACAATCGTTTTGTTTTTGTGTACTAGCACACGATCTTCTATGTGTAGGCGCACAGCCTCGGCTAGCACGCGGCGTTCGACGTCTCTTCCTTTGCGGATGAGCGCTTCTAGTGTGTCGCGGTGGTTACAGTGAATGGCGTCCTGGGCGATAATAGGGCCTTCGTCCAGTTCATCGGTGACGTAATGAGCTGTTGCACCAATGAGTTTGACACCGCGCTCAAAGGCTCGCTCGTAGGGGTTAGCACCCACAAAGGCAGGTAGGAAGCTGTGATGAATATTAATAATTTGGCGGGGATAGGCGCTCACAAGAAAAGGTTCTAGGATTTGCATGTAGCGGGCCAGTATCAGGAAATCGACCTTGCCATGCAGAAAGTCAAGGATACTCTGCTGATCTTGCCGACAGCTTTCCTTGTGTACAGGAAAATGATAATAGGGGATATCGTACATTGCAGCCAGTGGTTCTAGGTCGTGGTGATTACTAATAATGCATACGATGTCCATCATCAGTTCTTTGCTGCTCCAACGCCACAGTAGGTCAATCAGACAGTGGTCCGACTTTGACACAAAGATGCAGGCACGCTTACGCTGGCGAGAATAGTACACGCTCCAGTCCATGTGGAACCTGTGTGCAACCGGCTGGAAGGCATCTATTAGCTCGGGAGCCTTCAGAGTAAAACTATCTTCTGCAAAGGATATGCGCATAAAAAACGTGCCGTTATGTTGACTGCTAGAGTACTGATCGGACTCAATGATATTGCCATTGTGCTGAAAGATGAAGCTAGAAACCGCTGCCACAATGCCCGGCTGATCGGGGCATGAGATGAGAAGTATGATAGTATGATTATTTGTGTACGCTAGGGGCATTATGCTATCCTTTTCTTATAGAAATTATCCTGTTCAGGAACCTTTAGAACCCTAATAGAAAAAGGTACTGGCTTATTGTCCTGCTGGGTGTCCTTATGGTAGGCTCTCTTGCTCTTACCTGTCAATAGGTCTTTCGTCTCTAGCTTTTGCTAGAGCCATAATGTTACAATGAGCAAGTGGAGGCAGAGTAAAATAGATACTGTAAAAAGACACGAGGGGGTAATACATGGGTAGCGGAGAGGTGGCAGGGCTGGATTGGGGTGGGGATAGAATACTACCAGCCTTTCAAGCGCCACAGCATCTCGATGTCTATGATATGCGGGGAGCATCACGTGAAGTTCAATTGGCCGCAACTACCCTAGCTGGTCTCGCTAATCGTCCACAGCCCCGTGTGTATCTTATCAATAGCGCCGATGACCAATTCTGGCTGACGCAGGCTTTTGCAGCTATATCACAGAACGTTGCTGTTCTCAAGAATAATGATGCGTTGCAGGCGATACTTGTCACTTACCGCAGCAGTGTTCAGGGAGCGATTGTCTACGATCCCGGCCTCATTGATACCGTGAATGTTGCTACTACGCTGGCTGGTCAACGCGATGGCATCGTTGCTTCTCCTGAGCTTGCTCGGACGTTGCAGCAGGTGTACGGTCTCCCAGTCCTTGAAGACTTGCGCAACCACAAGTGGCGTACGCGAGCGCAGGCATACGATTGGGCGCGGCACAATCTGCTCAGTGGTGCATCAGCCCGTCTGGTGGCTGGCCTTGATCCTACTAACGTGAGTGGATTGCGTTCGTTTCTTATTGCCACGCGTACCTTTGTCTATTGGCTCGACTCGCGTAAACACCTGCCTAAACTCAGCAGCAATTTGCTCTCCGAACGTGCTCTGATGCAAGCGATCCTGGGTCATTTCTCGTCAGCAATAGTGCATCTGGGTTGGTTCATTGCTGAGAGCAGCGGTGTAAGCCTGACATCGCAGGCAGGCATACCTGTACTTGCCAGCGATTTCTTTTTCAACTTGGAGACGTGGACTGCTGTACAACCGCAGTCATTGGCTGCACCGAAGCAAGCTGCTGTGGACGAAGTGCCATCTCCGACCACAGACAAGGTCTACGTTTCTTTTACTATGAGTGATGGTGATAATCTCCAGTACTGCCAGCATCGCATGCTACACCTGTGGCGTGATAGCAATCGCGGCTCGCTGCCCATCGGCTGGACTCTCTCTCCGACCATTGTACAAGCCGCGCCAGCTATGGCCAACTACTATATGAGTCGTGCAACTCGCAACGACGAACTCATTGCCGGGCCAAGTGGCCTAGGTTACATCTTCCCGTCGCGTTGGCCTGCCAAGCGGCTTACTTCGTTCCTACAACGTACCGGGCAGTTGATGCAAATCATGAACATGAGCACATTGCAGGTACTTGATACCGACTTCTTGCACAGTGCAGGTCTACCAGTCAGTATGAGCGGTATGGCCTTTACTAACGCTATCCGATACCATGATTATGTTCAGGTTCTGCATCCATTCGGTTTACGTGGTATACTCAGTGGGGCCGGGCTAAGCACTACAAGCATGAAGCACATTGATAGTGTGCCAGTGCTGCGAAACCTCGGTCTTGCTAGTGATGTCGCCAAAACGGTGAGATTAGTTAAAAACGCCGCCTCTGCATATATAAAGCGTCCGCTCTTCTTGAACGTCTATATACTAGCTTGGTCAATGACCCCTTCGGATCTCAAACAGGTCGTGCAGCAGCTTGGCAGCGAGTATGAGCTTGTGTTGCCGAAGACGTTGTGGGCAATGCTGTCTAGAATGAAACCTATCGGCAATAATCAAATAACTCCTATTGAAGGAGTATAATGTATGAAAAATAGAAATTTTGCAGCGAATCTTAATGTGTTAACAGATTAAGGAAATCGTGCATTATGTCGAAGGACACGTACAGTTTGAGTGATGTGAGCACGCCAGATGGCAGATATGAATCGCCTGCTCGCGAATTGTTCACTGGTCGAGAAGAGGAGATTGCACTGTTCAGACTGCTTCGTGAGCAGTGTTCACCCGAGCGTGCATGCCCAATTGTCAACTTCATCGCACCTGCCGGGAGTGGGAAACGCATGCTGATTGACTATCTCCGTAAAAAAGAGTGTGAGCAGCCACCCATCCCGCAGATTTGCGTCGATTTTAGTCATACTAATGCCCCAAAGGATGACCTGTTACCGATCCTGGTCAAGATACGTAACAAACTACGCGAACGCACTGACGAAAACAATCGGCATCTGAAGTTCCCCAGATTCGATTTTGCAGCCCCCCTAGTCCTGGCTAGGCTGGAAGGAGGCGAAAGTGGAAGCTATCAACGTTTGCACAACAAAGAGTTAGAAGACGTCCTTAAAAAAGAAGAACCCAGGCTAGATGAGTGGGTCGAATCAGTTAGGGATCTGGGTAATATCGTCCCTTTGGCCCCCCTCGTCGCCGTTGCTGCTAGCCAAGTAACTAGGATTGAACCACTGAATAAATTCCGGCGCTGGTTGGAGGAAAAGCATATCTGGGA
Organism: Ktedonobacteraceae bacterium; assembly: GCA_019240835.1. Lineage (GTDB taxonomy): Bacteria > Chloroflexota > Ktedonobacteria > Ktedonobacterales > Ktedonobacteraceae > JAFATZ01. Next base: position 5,373 of record JAFAXQ010000206.1, on the reverse strand, counting down.
TTGGTACAAGGATGAGGAACGCTCTTGCCTCTTAGGCCTGCCGTCAGAGCCAGAGATTAAGCAGATTATACGGTGTATCTTTGAGAAAAGCGAGCCTGACGATAATGAACGCCGCGTTATCGTCGAACAGATACTGCCAGAGGCCCTGCTGGCCGACCTGCGCGAGTCTTTCGCAGATAAGAGCAACTCCCGAATTTGGCCCAATGCACGCTTTGCTGCGCTGTTTTTCTATGGTTTCGATGCTTTGCTCGGTGATGCTGCCGACGTGGGTATACGGCTGTTAAAAATCCTTACCTTAACCGAGCGTGGCACATATAAGGAGGGGAATCCTCTTCTGCTAGTAGTAGCAAGCCAGCGGCCTATCATCGCTAATCACGAGCGCGAAGTTGGTCAATCTGCTGCACACATGAGTAGTTTTGCAGATGTCGCGCATGCCGTCTACACTACTTGGTATAACGAATTCACGTTGCATCGTGCCAACCCGTACCTGAAACACCTTATCCTGCCGTGTATGCTCCACGATTTTGACAAGCAGAATACGCTGCTCTTCTTGAGGCGTTTTGGCAGATATTACAATACTACGACGTTTGAGAATGACCCTGGGCTGTGCGATAACATTTATGAAGCTACCAAAGGTCACCCTTTTTTTCTCTCTCTGGTCGCAACTGCTATTAACAGGACGTGGCCCAATGCTAGAGAAGGCCAGGTAGACATTGATCTGAGAAATCTAACCAAAGAAAATTTGACTGTAGATGGCAGAAATGTTGCCGCGTCCATGTTGCGGATCTTCTTGGATCAGTTGAGTGGCCTAGACCGCCGAGAGTTAATCTGGATTGCCTTTCCACGTGAGGTCGACAAGTCTATACTCAAGCACACTCTATTGGCTGATGAACTAGAAGCAAATGAGATATTGGATAGCTATCGGCAGCTCCCCTTTGTGCGTAAGCATCGCCAACGTCTAGTGCTCCACCCGCTTGCACGTGACTTGCTGTTGCAGGAACTTCCTCCCACACCAGAGAATCAAAATTATTATCGGATTCATGAGCGCCTACGACAGTACTTCAAAGAACTGTATACTCTGCACCCTGACAATGAAGAAGTCAAGGTCGAGGAGGCGTATCATGCTCTGGCGGCGGGTGATCCACAACCAGCTATTGATCTGGGCTGTTCTGTGTATAAGCAGAACCATGCTTTGTGGCGACAATTAATGGATGCTGTAGCTCAGGCTCCAGTAGGCTCTGCCGAGGCCAGAAGTGGTGCGTTCGAACAGCAGGCAAAGCAGGCTTTGTCCCGCGCTCAGCAGGGGGATAGTCAACAGCAGAAGCTACGCGATTCCATAACCGCGATTGTGCTCTACCGCTGGATTCTGACCACGCCAATGCCTAATAAGCAGGACATGGCACGCCTGTGGGATAGGCTGGGGTCTGCCTATACTTGCCTACCAGACGGAGATGTGCAAGATGCTTCCTTCGCAAAGGATAAGGCCATACAGATTAAAGATCAGATCATACGAACGCAAGAAGAGCCCCCGCCCCCTCCTCCCCCTGACCCGCCTAGAGAGCCTATCTCTCCTGTTGCTTCTCCACCAAGAACCAGGCTGCAAGATAAGCTACATAGTATATTGTCTCCTCTGCACAGGATAGTAGGGGCAGGGTGGGTAAAAGTGCTGCTGGTAGTGGCATTGTTTGCCATTGCTGTGGCTGTTCTTATTGGACCGTTGGCGAACATCTTCTCTCATCCGCAACTTCCTCCCTCCAAATTCATATCGCAGAAGCAGAGCCTCTATCTGCCGGACAATAGAGGAATCGGAGAGACACCCGTAGCTAGTGGAAGCGAAGAGGTGGGGGTGAGCGATGGGAGTGTTGTTTTCGATATCAATAGTCGCACCGATGCTGCTGATAAGATTTCGGCTGCACAAGAGTTTCGTCACAATCATATTGATGATGAGCTTCATGGGAATGGGGCGGTACAATTATGGAAAAACGCGCTCAAACAAGAACCGGACGACGCCGAAGCACAGATCTACTTGGAAAATCAGCGAATGGCTGGCCAATGTGTCTACTTTGTGGTAGCTACCGATCTTTCGGGAGATATAGTTCCAAAAAGTTTAGCGATCTCTAGCGTTTTCTAGCGTTTTCTCGCATGAGCTAAAGATTTCCCTTTGTGGGTTCGTGAGGGGGTAATGACAAACCTCACGGGATGGACTACCAACGATGCAAGCACCGCTTTACCATCCTCTACCCCCTCCACTTTCGAGAAAGCATCAGGGGCTACTTTTCTGATCGTGTTACCCGCACCGTTGATATCGGCATTGAGCACCCGCCCATCGGATGCGCGGTACAGTCCACGCTTGATCCGCTTGCCGCTAAAGGTGTGCTGCTCACCGCCATTGTTCGGGTCACGCACGGGCAATGGGTCCAGGTCCAGTAAGGACGCTTGACTGGTGTAGCTCTCTTCCGTGACCACCACACGAATGCCGACCAGTTCCGCCTTGTACGTCAACATGGCTATCAAGCGAGCGTGCGGGATGCTGACAAAATTTTGATTATTCCTCTTGCCTAGGTTGCATTCCTGCTTCCAGCCATCGTTCTTGCCAATCACGAGGGTACCTATGCCCTCTTTGACGAGCAGGTCAATAATCCTCCTGCTCGCGGTGTGCATGTAGTGCTCTATCCGCCTGTTCCGCTTGTTCGTCAGGCGTTCCATGCGCTTGGTGGTCCCTGTGTGCCCTAGCTGCTTCTGCAGGTCTGCTTTGCGCTTATTATACCACTGGTTGATGGACTTGACTGGACGCCCGTTAACGAGTACTGACTGAAAGCCAGGCTTGTTTGCAGTTAGCGCTACCAGATTGTTCACACCCATATCTATGCCAGCGTAGTACTCAGGGTTGACTTCCGCGTGCTTGATTGCTTTCTCGTAGATCACCTCTACCACGTAGAACCCGTTCTTTGGCACCATGCGTACTTGTGAGACATCCTTCTGCTTGGCCTGGACCTCGATAGGTAACATGGAGGGTTTGATGAGACCGCGTTTCAGTCCCTTCTTGCTCACGGCTTGTGCGGTGTAGACCAGGAGGTTTCTCCCCTTGGCTTTGTCTTTGTACTTGGGAAGCTTTGGGCGTCCAGTGAACGTGGAGGGGGCTTGCTTGTAGGCTCTACACGCCTCAAAGAAGCTCGTCCAGACGTCATCCAGCTGTTTGAGCACCTGCTGGCTGACTTTGGCGGGAAGCGCCTTGTACGCCTCATGCGACTGCATGCGTTTGTCCAGTGCCGCGTAGCGTAGCCATATGCCATCAGCAAAGAAGGCTTGACGTATTTCGTACAAGGCCGCATTGTACAAATTCTTGGACTTAAACGCTGCTTGGTCAATCACCTCATAGCGCGGGTCACCCTTGCTGATGACATGCTGCTCTACTACCTGCATGGCTGTTCCCCTCCCTTGCTATGGTGTCTAGGGCTGCACCTCATCTCATCACCTGCTCAAGTTCCTGCCGAATGGCCGAGGCGTACTTCTTGACCGTACTGTAGCCGACCCCTGCCGCCTGGGCAATGTCTTGGTAGTTCATTGCTTGCCCTGTGCCCATTGCCTGAACCATCGCCTGTTTGATACGGTCACGGTGGCTGCCTGTAGCTAGCAACGTCTTACCGTAGCCATTGGTCACCGCGACCGTCGCCCCATCGTCTACGGCCACATAGCCCTGCTCTGAGCTATCCGTCGCCCGTCGCTCGTCGCTCGTACGGTGCTTGGCTACGCAGGATGCCGTAGCCTTTGTGCTTCGCTTGTTGGCCAGGGCGAGTTGGTCCTCCACCTCCTGTAGCTCACACGACAGGCTCTCTACTTGCTCCTGATAGCTGGTTACCATCGTCTGCTTCTCCTGTTCGTAGCGGGCTACCGTAGCCCGTAGCTCATAGCCCGACTGCTCTGCTACCTGTTCCACGGTAGCCCGTAGCTCCTCTCCCTGTCTACGTAGCCCGTCCACCTCTTTCGTTTTCGTGGCTAGGTGCTCGCGTAGCCTGGACACCTCGGCCTGTCCACTGGTCATCTGCTGCTGTGCCCTGGCTAGCTCTTCCTGCAATCTGGCCACCTGGTTGGTGTACGCTTGTTTGGCGTCTCGCAGGCTATGCACGATATGGCCGTAGAGCACCGTCATCACCACCCGCCCGACAATTAGCACTTTCTCGGCCAGATCAGTGTACGGCTTGGCTGCTGGCCAGAGCACCCCTACGGTCACCAGCAGCAAGGTCAGGATCATCAGCCCGATCAGCAGCACGGCAGTCACCTGCGCGTGCTTGGCTGCCTGCTCATGGCCTTGCCTGCGTGCCTCGCTTGCCATGCTGGCCAGGCCGAACCCCGCGATATCCAGGGTGACCGCCTGCACCCCAAGGATGCCATTGGCAAGACGTGCTGGCACAGGCAGCACCACCTCCACAATGTTGACGATCATGCACCCGAATAACACCCACTCGGCAAGCCGGCCTGCATAGACTTTGGTCACTTCCCAGGCGTCGCTAATCCCCTCGGATTTGGCCAGCGCCGCTTCCTTCCAATGGCGCTGCTGTGGTTGCTGTGTCACGGTTCAACTCCCTTCCTTGCCTGGCCGCCCCGTTCCTCGTGCAAGAGCGTAGCCGTAGTAGTCGGCCACCTCTTCGATCTGGTCGTACTGGTGGCGGGTTAACCCTGCCCGTTTAGCGATGGCATTCAACGTTAATGGCCGTTCTTCCTCCTCCAATTCGTCCATCGCGATCAGGATGGCCTCTTCGTGAGGACCTTTTCCCCTTTTCCCCCTTTTCCCTTTCCCCTTTTCCTCTTCGCTTTCGAGCGTGGTTGGTCTCTCTGGGAAAAGCGGAAAAGGGTCAAAGGCGGCAGAGTCTTGTTCTTCACTCTCTCGCCGTGGGAGTGCGGACCTCAGCCAGTCGGCTTTACGGAAGGCTGGCAGCCCCAGGTAGGCAAAGAGCGCTTCGTTACTGACTAAGGGCGCACGCACGAAGGCCAGGCCGTCTATGCCGTCAGCCAGCATCACCGTGAGGCCCGCCCCACTGGTTTGCAGCAGGCGCTCGGTCTGCTTGGACAACGCCCCTTTCATCAGTCGATCAGCCGAGGGTTTATCCCCGCCACCATAGATGCGGGTCTTGAACTGCGCCTGTGCTGAGGTAGAAAGACCGATATCGTTGACGTTGGCGGTCTGGCTGGCCACCCAGAGGAACAGGCCATATTGGCGGCCCATGCGCCCGATGCTGTCCAGCAGCTTGAGGGCTTCGGGGCATCTGGCCACCACTTCGGGCAGTTCGTCGATGAAGACGAAGACGGGCTGGTCCTGCCAGGAAAAATCATACTGCTCTTCCTGGGCGTTGCGCCTGCCGATCTCGCTGAGCA
>JAFAXQ010000129.1 GCA_019240835.1 Ktedonobacteraceae bacterium | reverse complement strand
CCCTGTTGCTGCCACCTATCGTTGGGGTAACTAGGACTAATCCCGTGACTTTTGAGACTTTGGCAATCAAAGCGACAAGTGGCATGATCCCGCCTAGAGCAGGAGCGCAATTGACGTACGTCGTGGTTCCTCTCGCAGGGAAAGCAGAAGAAGTGATTCTGCCATTGTAGGCTTCTTGTGCGAGAACATGCTTTCGGTGATTGTAGTATACCTGGTGTACTACAATCACCGAAAGCATATCTTGCATCTTAAACGGTTTAACGATATAGGTTCTGGCTCCGATCAGCCGCGCTTTGAGGCGCTCAATAATTCCATCGCTAAGTCATCTATCACCATCACGAACGTGTTCATGCTTCTTCCCTCTCGTGGTATCATTCAATTGACAGCAGAGTCTGCATAGGCGATACTGATAAGCAGATGCGCGTGGTGGGCATGGATGCTGGAAAACTGTTGCGAGCTGCCTGCCACTCATGCCATGCGGCTGACACCTGTGCAGTCCACAGGTGGCTTTCCATGGCTCAGTATTCCCGTTTTTAGCGGCAAGCTGGTTGTCAACAGAGAGTGACACCCCCATCTGTTGACCATTGCGGCTGTGTCACTGCTTGGACAGCATGAACGCGCTCTTTAAGCCTGCAACGCCCGCTCGTCTGGCGCTCGACGCCGCACCCGAACGCATCTTGCTCGTTGTCATACCTTTCATGGGACATGGTGGGCAGAAGGAAATTGTATCATGATCAGCATCTTTGTCTCACACACGCAAGAGGACGCAGAGTATGCAGAAGATATCCGCACAGGGCTTGAGGAGTGTGGCTATTACGTCTGGCGCGAGCTACCATCGCTGACGCTGGAATCCGTTCTACACCCAAGCACGATTGAGAATGTGATCCTGGGGAGTGCTGCCGTTGTGCTGCTGTGGAGCAGCACAGCGGCACAGGCAGAGTGGGTGGAGCGGCACGTGCTCTTTGCGCAACAACTGAAAAAGCTGATTGTGCCGATCCTGCTTGACGGCACGGCGTTGCCCACGACGCTGGTCGCCGTCTCGCCCATCGAGAGTCAGGGGTCGTGTACGCATGTTATCGCTCAACTGGTGCCCTTGCTTCCAGCGGTGAAGAGCACGGACGCACTGATTGCCCTTTCGCAGCGGGCGACGCATGAGTTCATTCGTGAGCGCAAGGCCGCGATTGAGCAAGCGGCGAAGATGCTGCAACGTGACGAGCAGCGTGAGGCGGTACTGGCTCTCCTGGAATACCTGGCACACAATGATCTAATGGATGGAGTGCGCACGAAGGCGCAGGAGGTGCTGGATGCCGATGCCAGCAAAGCTGCTGCCGCACCACCATCGCCACATTCAGGTGATTCGCGCCACACCTTGGTCGTGTGCTGCAAGAATGGGCACGTCTCTTACTTCGATAAGCGTTATGTGTGCAAGGCGAGCGTCGAAGTGCCACGTGAGTTTGTGCAAAGGGCGGGCAGGCAGTTGGACGAGCTGTACCTCACATGTGATACCTGCGGTGTTGAGGTGGTAGCTCGTGTTGATTGCGGAGACTACAGATGACCCATCAGCACCAGCAACACATTGAGATTCAGGACCCACAGCAACCGTCGAAAGAGGGCAAGCAGGTTGCTAGCATCTTCGCCGACATGAGAAGCAAGCAACTCGACTTTCTCGATGCGTCGGGTAAAAGCATGATCGAACGTATCGCAACCTTCCTGGCAATTCTATTTGCCGTGACAGCCTTCAGCAACAATTTCCCTCCCGCGTACCTGAAAGGGAATCTGCCCGCCAAGATCATGGTGATTGTCACGCTCGTGCTCTACCTGCTGGCGATTCTGCCGCGTCTCTACGATGTTCTCTTGTACAATGTCACACGCATGAGTGAAGCACTTAAGGCATTTATGAACTACAAGATGCGCCGTTTACGCGTGGCTGGTGTGCTATTCGCGCTCGGTTCGGTTGCCCTGGCGGTGCTCATCGTAGTTATCATTTGGAAGGTGTAACCTCACCGACAAAGGCAGCAATTGAAACAAAGGAAGCCATACCTTCTGGACGCATTCCCCTTTGCCAGGAGTTGTTGTGACCCTCTCAGGAAAAGATGGAGCAGACGCTGAGAAGTACCAAATAAAACAAGTCAGGCAAGCACTAGCAGCTTTAGGGGAGAGACTATGAGAGACATTCACTATTCTATGATGATCCAATGGGATGAAGAGGATAAAATTTTCGTGCTCACTGTTCCCGAACTCCCAGGATGTATGACACACGAAAAAACTTATGAAGAGGCGGTAAGCCAGGGCAGGGAGGCTATTGAAGGCTGGATTGAAGTTGCCGAGGGTTTGGGATGGCCCATTCCTGCACCACGAGTAGCTGCTTAAATAAGGAAGGAGTACATTCACCCTGCGGTCGCCATGCAAAAAATTTCCCCTGGCCATGTGCCAGGGGAATGTTGGACTCTTTCTCCCTACAAAACGTCTTGTAAACGCTCTAGAACACGAGAGCGCAATTGATAGATTTCCTGCACGTCGCCAAACTCCTGTGGGTAAAGCTGGACGATTTCGCGTGGCATGAGGCCGCAGTAGTAGAGCAGGTAAGCCAGACGCAGTTCACGCTCGTCAGAGAGCAAGTGTTGTATTTTCTCCCATAATGCCTCTGCCTGCTCGGGCTCCGCCACAGAGTGTGTTGCGAGTTTCTCTGCACTACGCAGGCCATCGAGAACTGCGCAACTTAGGCTCATCATTAGGTAATGCAACGCCACGGCAAGAGACGGTATGACCACTTGTCCCTCAACAGTGGTAGTTTGCCAGAATCGTGCAAAGGCTGTAGCTACGTAGTATTCTTCGCTATTGAGTTGGCTCGCTGCCTCTCTATAGGGGTGAGTACGCAGCCAATGAGAGATGATGCCGCTGAAGCAATACCGCACAACTTGCCATGCCCCAGGATCGCGTAGTGTTGTCACACGCCGGAAAAGCTCCACGCAGTGTTGATCGTTGTGAGCCTCGCCTTGCTGGTAGAGTGTGAGCTCCCAGGCGCAATACTCCCCAAGCAGAGGGAGGCTCATGGAATGCAATGGGTATTCTAATGGCTGATCCATGTGTTTCAGCTCCTGTGTCAGTACTATGTGAATCTTACCCATTGTGGATTGTACCTATCTTGAACGCGGATTACATGCGTAGAAGAGCGTAATTTTAGTACGTATATGGTGTGAGGAAAATAAAGCTTAACACAAATCGTGCTCAATAGCATAGCGAGCCGCAATTCTGCGCGGCGTCCCATGTCTCTCCTTAGCAGCGGAAGAAGCCTGAATCTTCCTGTAAATCGAGGTCAAGTGGCTATTGACGGTGCGCGGCGCAATCACCAGCCATTGTGCAATCTCCTCATCCGTCAAATCCTGGGCCAGCAGGCAGAGCACCTGCACCTCTCGCATCGTTAGATTATCGGGATAGTTAGGAGGAGGATGAGCCATAGTGGGCGCTGATGGTGGCGCAAGAAACTGCTCTAGTGTCATTGCACGCCCCTCGTTGCATGCCCCAACAAACGCCTTCATGCCCAAGTTGGAGCGCACGCTATCCACAGCACGTTTATACTCAGCACGTTCGGCAGCATTCAAGTCTGCATTCACATCAAGCTTCGTTTCCACAGCGCCAAGGAGGCGTGCAGCATGGAGAAATTGTCCCTCTTCCACATAAACCAGAGCCAACCCGAAGAGATTCCACTTGATCTGTGTCTCAGACTCTATTTCTTGAGCTAGCAATAAGCTCTCATGGTAGCATAATTTAGCCTGCTCCAAATTGCCTTGACGTGTCATGACATAGCCCAGACTATGGAGAGCAGCCGCAATGTTCATTCTACTGCCCAGCTCGCGCATGAGCATAAGACCCTCCTGCGCATATGTTGCTAACGAGAGATCGCCCTGCAGTGCCGCGATATACCCTAGATTTTGTAGAGTAATAGCTATATGTAGTTTGTCGCCTAACTCCCGTGCGAGGGAGAGACTTTTCTGGTTATAGGCTATAGCTTGTTTTAAGTCATCTTGCAGAGCTGCGAGACCACATAACGTGCTCAGTATCGTAGCTATCAGGAATTTATCTCCTAACCTCTGTGCGAGTGTAAGGCTTTCCTGAGTATACTCCACAGCTTTTTGTAATTCACCCCTCTGTACGGCAAGAAATCCTAATTTACGTAGCAAATATGCAAGCTCCCAGTGACTACCTAGCTTGCGATGGAGTCTCTCACTTTCGGCTAAGAGCGGACCTGCAGCAGCATGATCACCTTGCGCATGTCTAACCACTCCTAAGGTACCTAAAGCGGCGGCAAGATCCTTTTCGCTACTCAGCGCCCTACACAGTTTGACACTTTCTTCTAGCAAAGAGCGCACTGCTTCATAATCATCCTGGTAGTAGGCTAAATCACCAGCACAACATAATGCCTGGACTCGCATCACTGTGACATTGCCCGCTTCCGTCAGCCGCAATGCCTTATCTAGCCAATACCGTCCTTCACTCCAGTGACCGCGTAGACGCCAGAACCACCACAATGAAACGCAAAAGCGTAGAGCGGGCTGTCCCCTTTCATGGTCGACAAGCCACAAGAGGGCTGCACGTATATTCTCGTGTTCCTGGTCCAATCTAGCCAACCACGCAATTTGCTGTGCCCCTCTCAGTTCGGGTGCAGCCTGCACTACTAGGACTAGGTAATAGTCCGCATGCGCCTGTCGAACGGCCTCAGCCTCTTCACTTTCTTCTAGGCGTTCTAGCCCGTACTCGCGAATGGTCTCCAGCAGTTGTAGTCGTCTCTCTCCCTGCCTTTCTACAGCTTGCAGCAAGCTTTTATCCAGTAGAGACTCTAGCATATCCCATACATGCAATGCATTCTCTCCCAGTGTACTATAGATGGCCTCCACCGTTTCTAACCTACAGCCACCAGCAAAAACGGAGAGGCGTTGGAAGAGGCGCTGCTCCTCATCAGTGAGCAAGTCGTAGCTCCAAGCAATCGTATTACGTAGTGTGCGTTGACGCTCATCTACATCCTGTTTTCTGCTTGTCAATATTTCAAGTGAGTGCTGCAGGCGTGTTACTAATGCCTGTGGTTCAAGTGACCTGATGCGGGCTGCTGCAAGCTCTAGCGCCAAGGGAAGTCCATCTAAGCGCACACAAACCTCAGCGACCTCACGAGTGTTTGCCGCGGTCACTTGGAAGGAGGGCATGATAGCTTGGGCACGCTGGACGAAGAGGGCAACTGCCGCGTATCGCAAAAGTCCCTCGCTGTTGAGAGAGTGTGTGAGATCAGGCAGTGCTAATGGAGGCACCTGGAACTTATATTCCCCGCGCACATGCAAGCAGGAGCGACTCGTGACCATGATCTTGAGTTGTGGGCACGCAGCCAGTAGCTCGGGAAGCTGCGGTGAGGCCATGAGTACTTGCTCAAAGTTGTCGAGAATGAGCAGAAGGTATTTGTTTTTCAGGGAAACCTTCATCTGTTCAAAAGGCGTTTGTTCTTGGATCTCTTTGATGCCAAGCACTTCGGCAATAGTGGAAATGACGCGTGTGTGGTCCCTAATGGCTGCTAACGAGACAAAGCAAACGCCGTCAGTGAAGCGTTCGCGCATCTCTATTGCGGTCTGCAGAGCTAGTTGGGTCTTGCCTATACCGCCTGTACCAAGCAGCGTGAGCAGGTGAACCTCTGGACGTAGCAGTAACTCACGTACCCTTGCCAGATCCTCTTCTCGCCCGATCAAAGGTGCCAGAAGGGTTGGTACCTTCCACATTGGTCCGGCTACCATAAGAGGTTCCGACTTTGGGGGAGTAAGCCATTCCTGCTCAAGTGTCGCAATGATCTCAGCACGCAGCAATTGATCATCTCGACCCCGTGCATCCGCCATAATAGGTATTTCAGCGAAATCCCTGGGAAGGCAATCGGGCAGATGCTCACCGCCTATCCATATGGCGTATACAGGACGCTTGTAATACATGGCAAGGCGAAGTGTATCTTGCACGAGGTAAGATGCCTGTGTATTGGGAGAGACAATTAATAAAACGACCCGCACGCCGCGAATTGCCTCCTGGAGCACGTTTCTCTTGTTCCTTGTTTCTTGTCCTTTTACTGTACCGCTGCTCCATATCGTGATGCCTCGCTTCTGAATATCATCCTTGAGCACTGTCACAAATTTGTGTTCAGCATCGGCACTAGAAGAGGAGAGAAAGATACAGGTAGATGGATCGCGTGCAACGAGTTCGCTACGCTCTACAAGTAGTCCTAGTTCCTCGGCTGTTTTACCCAAAACCTCACAGAGCTTCCTACGGAAGTAGGCACCTGGAGACTTCACACCGCGCTCCCAGCGGCTTACTGTTTCAAATGTCGTGCCTAGCTTCTCGGCTAAAGCTTCCTGCGTCAAATTCTGCTCAATACGTGCCAGCCTCAGCCGCTCGTTGGGAAAAATCTCTTCAATGCTCATAGCGTATGGCGTTCCCCAGTTAGGATTACTTTACGTTAGACACTATCTAATAAAGAACGTGGACTTCAAGAACTTCAAAACGCTACACGGAAAAATACTCTTGTCTGCGTCCATTATAAAGAGTGAGGTCGCATGTTATTACCAAGGCAGTATACAGGAAAAAGAGAGAAAAAACAAAATGTCCAAAACAGGTCTAGAATTTGTCAAGAAAGGTCCTGTAAGCGCTGTTTTTCCCATCCCTCTATTGCTGTGGTGATATAAAAAGCGAAGGAAACTTGTCAAAAAAGAGTTCGCATGAGAAAGGATAGCAAAATGAACACAACAGATCCACGCCCGAAGCCTGATCAGATTATTATCCCAAACCCGAAGCCTGATCAGAAGCCTGATCAGAAGCCTGATCAGAAGCCCGATCAGAAACCTGACCAGATTATTATTCCAAACGTCCCGAAGCCTGCATAACAAACTTGCTCCCTGACAGCTCAGGGAGCAAGTTTGTTATGTACTTGTCTCTTCTTCGGCAGTTGCAGCAGGGGCATCTACACGCGGTAGATAAAAACTGAATGTTGAACCTTCACCGGGTTGGCTCGTTTCTAGCCACAGCCTGCCACCCATCGCTTCTACGTACTGGCGACAGATGTAAAGCCCTAAGCCCGAGCCACGCACGGGAGTCGTAAGTGAGCGCTGGGCACGTACGAATTTCTCGAAAATACGCTTTTGATCTTCGGGCAGAACGCCTTCGCCGTGGTCTTGCACACGCACGATCACCACCGGCATATCCCCCTGCTCAATCAGCTTGCCATACTCCAACTGATCCTCCGACATCAGCGGTACGATCTCGCTCAACAGAGCAGCACGCGCAGAAACGTGTATTTCCCCTTCAAGCGGAGAGTATTTGGCAGCATTATCGAGCAGGTTCATAATCACCTGGCGTACGTAGAGTCCATCGCCTCCGACCCACAATGTATCGGGGATGTTCAACGAAATCGACTGCCCAATGCTGACCCCCAGCGTAGTTGTCGCAATTTCGGCGGCCATCAGCACTTGCACCGAACTGACCCGCATCTCTAACTTCCTCTTCACAGGTCCCACGTTAGCGGCCACAGTCATACTCTCAACAAGGTCTGCGAGCTGTTGAGCGGATTCGGCAATATGCACAGCATACTTCAAGGTCTGCTGCGATATATTACGTGCGCTCGATTTTTTGAGCAGGCTCGCATAGCCGATGACGGCGCTTAACGGGGTACGGAGTTCGTGAGAGGCAGTGACCAGGAATTCATCCTTGAGCTTACTTAGGCGTTCCAGTTCCGCGTAAGCCTCTTCTCGTTGTTCAAAGAGCTGTGCGTTGCGAATAGCAGTGGCAGCTTGCGCACAGATACCTAGCAGCGCTCCCACCTGCTCGGGTTCGTAGGAGTTCTTCTCTTTTGGAGTAGCAACCGCGAGAATACCAAGCAAATCTTTCTGATAGGATACCGGAACAAAGAGTAACTTTCGCGTCTTTGTAATTTCCAGGAAAAGTAATCCGCCATCCTGGCCTTTGCTCGCTAGCGGCTCCAGCTCGGATGGATCAAGATAGAAGAAGCCTTCACTCTCGGAGAGCGCGGCCAGTGTAGTATCCTTAAAGGAAAACCTGATCAGATTGACGAGGGTCTTGTCAAATTCCTTGCTGCGTGGTGGCGTCACAGCCGGCATGTCGCTTTCATCATCGACCAGCCATACTCTGGTAGGTGCATAAGCGGCCTGAGCAACGATTTCACTTCCATCAGATGAGGGTTGAAAGAAGATGCCCATCCCTGCCTGTACCAGCGTCGTTGCGGAGCGCACGAACTTATTCAACAGTTCCGTTACATCCAACACTGAAATAATGGATTGAAGAGCGCTATCCATTGCCGCCACTTGTTCCTGCCGCTTGCTAGCCACTTGCGCTGCGAGTTTGGCCCGCTCATAAAGTTTCGCATTCTCCACGCTCACGGTAGCGGTCTGCAGCATTGTCTCCAGCACCTGTACCTCCTCTGGGCGGTAGGCATTCACGCCCACATAGGCCAGGCTGAGAGAACCAATCACACGCGTGAACATCTTCATGGGCAAGAGCAGAAAAGTCCCTGCTGGATGCTGATCACCCCACTGACCCGTAAGCAATTCCTTGTACTGAGCGCATTTCTCTGGCTCTTGAGCAGGCGAGAATTGCAACCGCTGCTTGTCTATCTGTGTGACTTGCCACCACACGGGGCGCTCTTCGGGCGATGAAATAACTGGCTGTTCTGGCAAGTGCTCTACTACAACACCGTTTTGCACGGCAAACACATCATAAATTTTGTTTGTATCGCGATCATAAAGCGTGAGCAGCATGGAGCAGACGTGGACTACATTCGATGCAAAGCGGTAGACGTGCTTCACTAGTTCTGAAAGCAACACGTTTGTTGGAAATGCTGCACTGACGTCTTGTAGGAGCCGTAAGTACACACTAGTACGATGCTGCGCCTGACGTAGCCAATTATTTTGCAGGTAGAGGGCGATGCGCTCACCTTGCTGCGCGGCCTCAGGGCGCACGCGCAGACCAATCATGGGTCCAGGTCTCATCTGGTAAAGCACTATTACGCCCAGCACATTGGCTTGTCTTTCTTCTCCATGCACTTCATCAACGAGCGTTGACTCTTGGATAGGGATAGATAGGTAGGATGTTGGCACGGCATCTAGTGCAAATAGTGAGGGATGATTACTGTGAAAGTCCCTGTGAAACATGGCAATATAGTCATCGTGCCGTATTGCATACACTTCCCTACGCTGCCAGGTCTGGCCGATCAAGTCTTGCCCTATAGGATAGGCTGTGCCAAGTGCAAAAACATCACCTTGCATCGGCGGAACATCATCTATTTCGTTCGATGGCTGGTTAAAGTGCAGTGGTTGTGTAGGCTTTGTGCGGCGCGAAAGCGAAGCGGGAGAAATATCTCCCTCCCTGTATATGCTTAGGTAACCAGATGATCTGGTAGAAGGCCCTTGCAACTCAGCATTTGTTTGCAGGTCGCGCATACGCAGATGGAGTTGCACTCTCATCTGGTCGATGCTTGCATCATAGAGAGCTACACATGCCCCTTGAGCACCGAATTGAGCCATCAACTGCTTTAGCAAATGTTTGAGCAACGGCAATAGGTAGGTGCTATCATTGTACGCTTCGGGGTTGCCCCAAGTGGGGGAGTGTGACATGCATTACTCCTCATGGTTTTAGTAGAAAGTACCAGGAAGGGCAAGAGTGCCGCCAAGTAGTGCATAAAATACAATGATTACTCTATACTCCGTAGCATAAAATACAGTGATTACTCTATACTCCGTAGCATAATAGCATAAGCCTCTCTAATATTCAACAGTGTCCAATCCATAGTGAACTATAGATCAGTTAGTACGGACCCTGCGTCAGTCAGCGCACGGGGCTGACAAACCGTGAACACAGGAAGCCATACTGGCGCGACTGCACGCGCCTCTACCCCATGCCTTGCGGAGTGTGGGACTGCTTTTCTGCCGATGTTCATCGAGCCATGCACATCTGCGTTGATCCGCCGAACATTGGCTGCCCGATACAGGCCACGATGCTCGCGTTTCCCGCTAAAGTGTGGTTGCTCAGTACGCTTCGGGTCGTAGGTCGGTATCTCATCCAGGTCGAAAAAGCTCGCCTTGGAGGTGTAGCTTTCTTCTTGCTCAAGAAAGCGTATCCCTGCCAGTTCTGCCTTGTAGCGCAAGAGATCAATGAACCTGGCATGTGGTATCTGCACAAACGTTTGATTGTTCCTTTTGCCCATCTCGACCTTGTGCTTCCACAACGGGTTCTTGCCCACGATCAGTGTGCCAATGCCTTCCTCTCCCAGCAACTCTATTATCCGCTTGCTCGCGGTGTGCATATACTGATTGATACGCCGATTGCGCTTGGTGGTCAGCCGTTCCATCCGTGCGGTCGTGCCTGGATGTCCCAGCTTGCTTTGCAGTTCAGCCCTGCGCTTATTGTACCACTGGTTAGTAGACTTCATGGGACGACCGTTAACCAGCCGGGGCACAAAGCCCGCTTTGTTTGATGTTATCGCCGCTAAATTATCTACTCCCAGGTCAATGCTGGCGTGCAAGTCGGGGTCCCCACGAGGTGCCTGCTCTTTGCGCTCGTAGACGACTTCCACGACGTAGAACCGACTACGAGGAACAATCCGCGCCTGTTTCACCGCTGTCTGCTCTGTGGGCACTTCAATTCCTAAGCCAGAAGGGGCCAGCATGCCGCGCTTCAGCGCCTTCTTGGAAATGGCTTGCTGGTCATAGGTCAGCAAGAACCGTCCGTTGGTCTTGTCCTTGTACTTAGGAGGCTTTGGCCGTCCGGTGAACGTGGAGGGGTCTTGTTTATACGCTTTGCCCTCCTCAAAGAAGGCCACCCAGTTCTTATGCAGTTGCCGCAAGATGTCGTTGGAGACTTTGCGTGGTAATGCTTGGTACGCTTCCGTGTGCTTCACTCGATGATAGACCTGCACATTATCCAGGTAGATGCCTTCGTGAAGGAACGATTGCCGCACCTCGTACAGTGCCAGATTGTACAGGTTCTTGGCTGCAAAGGAAGCGGCATCAATGGCTGCAAAACGAGGGTCACTTTTGCTAATAATCGTTTGTTCAACCAGTTGCATGACTGTTTCCTCCCTTCCTTCATCTTACAGGCGCACGTTGCAGTTTGCAGATGCACCGTCTGATCTGCAGTTTGCAGGTCCATGCTTGCAGGTGTGCAGTCTCACTCTCTGCCGAGTGCAGTTTTGCAGGTGCATCTTGCAGTCTGCACTCTCATGCTAGTGCAGTGCTGCTGCATGCTCTTGCCCTTTCTGCCAGGCGACCGCATCGTAGACCTTGCGCTCACTAATCCCAAGCCTTTGGGCAACCTCCGCACGCTTGAGTGTAGGGTGGGCGCTCATGAACGCGACCACCTCGGCATGGCTGACTTTCACTTTGCTACCCGCTTCGTGTTTGGCACGCGCCGTATCAATCGAGGTGATCTTGTCTGCTGATGGTGCAGACCGCAGTTTTGCAGTCCCACTCTCTGCAGGGTGCAGGTCGGCACGTTTGCCGTCTGCAGTCTGCAACTTTGCAGTCAGGTCTGCAATCTGCAGGTGTGCTGTCTGCAGGTCTGCACAGAGCGCTTGATAGTCCTCTTGCAGGTGTGCCGTCTCCTTCTCTGCAGCTTGCAGGTCGGCAACCGTGCTTTGTGCCGTCTGCAGATCACCATTCACCTGCTCATACGCTGCTTGTTTCTGCTTGCACGCTCTAGTGAGTTCTTGCACCTGCTGCTGTGCCCTGTCGCGTTCCTCTTGCAGCCTCGCTCGCTCTTCTTGTAAGCTGGTCACCTCGTTGGTGTGTTCTTGCTTGGCCTCTCGTAGGCTCTGCACGACATGGCCGTAGAGCACCGTCATCACCACGCGTCCTAGCATCAGCACTTTTTCTACGGCGTCGGTGGACGGCTTGCAATCGGGCCACAGCACGCCCACCGAGACGCACAAGAGCGTCACCATCATCAGCCCGATCAGCCCCCATGCGGTGACCCGCGCCCTGCTGGCCGCCCGCTCGTGGCCTTGCCTACGTGCCTGGCCTGCCATCGTGGCTAAGCCAAAGCCTGCGATGTCCAGCGTGATCGCCTGCACACTGAGCACGACATTTTCCACCACGGGCGGAACGGGGGCGAGCACCTCTACGATGTTGGCCACCATGCAGCCAAAGAGCACCCACTCGGCTAGGCGGCCCGCATACGCCTTGCACACTTCCCAGGCGTCACTAATCGCCTCGGCTTGCTCCATCGCACGCTCTGGCCAGGGCTGCGGCTGTCTCATCGTTCACCTTCCTTCCTTGCTGTGTGCCTCTTATGCCCCTGTCGAGGCGATGTGGTGCTTGTCACAGACGGGCTTGATGACCCGTTGGTATTGCTTGTTATCCCACTTGAGGGCATCGCGAATGCCCGTCCTGGTCACCGCTTTGTCT
>JAFAXQ010000103.1 GCA_019240835.1 Ktedonobacteraceae bacterium | reverse complement strand
GATGTCGTGGCTCGCATAGCGCCCCGCCCGATTCTCTTTATCCACGGTGATGCCGATGATTATGTGCCAACGTCTAATATGTTTGTTTTAGCAAACGCTGCACGCAGTGGACCTGATGCTCATGCACAAACCTGGTTGGTGCATGGTGCCAAACACGCCCGGTCTTTCGTTAATAACAAAGCCGAGTATGTTGCGCGTGTTGTCGCTTTCTATAATGCTGAGCTTGGATCAGCTAGAGGAACCGCATAAGGTTGTCTAGATCAGTGGGAGAGGAAAATAACATGTCTGTGCGTTCTTCTGAGCCTGCCGGGCGTAACCCTTCTGCACTATCAGGTGCCCTGCTTGGTGTGATACCATTGGTGTTACTAGTAGGTGTTGTCCTGATGGCCCTGAGCGGTGCTGTGCTAGCGCGGCAGTTAGTGGCTGCTTCAGGGTTTTTCGTACAGCAAGAGGCAGCATTGGTTATACTGATTGCTGGCTTTGTGCTGGCGGTCGTGGTGTTTGCACTTGCCATCAGGCAAGTGTTGAAGCGAGTAGCAGGGTGGCAGCAAAGTGGAGCAATAGGAGCTGCACAGTTTGCATTGTGGGCGCTTGGCGTTACGGCGTTGGTTGTTGTGTTGCCGGTGCTGCTAGCAGTGCTCTTGCCTCAGCATCCAGCGTCGTGAGTCATGTGTTATATTTTGCGTGTACCAATTAGTGTTAGAGAGGAGACTATGCTATGGCAGTCTTGGAATTGCTTGCCGCCAATAGCGCAGGAATACGTAACTTTTTACTGTTGCTTCTGCTCTTAGCTGTCGTCTTACTTATTACTGGAGCTGCTATTGCTCTTATGACATTTTATAGGTTACGTAAGGCGCTAATAGCGCGTGTGGAAGATACCCAAGAAAAGCCGTAAAAGAAAGCTTTTGCCTAAAGATTTGTTCTTTCGTCTATCTTCCTCGCACAATGCGCTCGATGTCTCGTTTTATCTCGCGTTCAGCAATGGTCTCGCGTTTGTCGTACAGTTTCTTACCGCGACATAGACCTAGCTCGACTTTTGCTCGTCCACCCTTGAGGTACAGCTTAAGCGGAACGAGTGTCAGTCCCTTTGTTGCCACTTTGCTCATCAATTGTACAATCTCACGTTTGTGCAGCAGCAGCTTACGGTTGCGCATGGGATCGTGATTGTAGCGGTTCCCATGTTCATAAACAGCGATGTGCGCGTTCTCCAACCACACCTCGCCACTGCGCACGATAGCGTAGGAGCCACGCAAATTGACTCTGCCCTCGCGGATGGATTTGACCTCGGTACCTACCAGCGAGATGCCTGCCTCCACCGTTTGCTCGACAAAGTAATCGTGATATGCCTGTCGATTGACAGTAATGACCTTGATTACGGGAGCATTCGCAGCAGTCTGCTCTTTCTTTGCCTGTTTGGCCATGATTGTGCTCCTCGTCTGTAGTGATTGTTGTGCGATATATCATAGTTCCAAAAAGGCTAGCGATCTCTAGCGAGCTAGGATTTCCCTTGTTGGGTTCGTGAGGGGGCAATGACGAACCTCACGGGATGGACTACCAGGGATGCCAGCACCCCCTTACCATCCTCTACCCCCTTAGACCCGAAGGCATCAGGGGCTACTTTTCGTATCGTATTTCCTGCACCGTTGATATCGGCATTGAGCACCCGCCCATCGGATGCACGGTACAGACCACGCTTTATCCGCTTGCCGCTCAAGGTGTGCTGCTCACCGCTCTTGGTGCGCACGGGCAGCGGGTCCAGGTCCAGCAAACTGGCTTTACTCGTGTAGCTCTCTTCCGTGACCACTACGTGAATGCCTACTAGTTCCGCCTTGTACGTCAGCATCGCAATCAAGCGAGCGTGAGGAATGGAGCAAAAGTTCTGATTGTTGCGCTTGCCCATAGTGGCCTCTTGCTTCCAGCCATCGTTCTTGCCAATGACCAGCGTGCCTATCCCCTCTTTGACCAGCAGAGCAACAATCCGCTTGCTCGCGGTGTGCATGTACTGATCTATCCGCCTGTTGCGCTTATTGGTCAGGCGCTCCATGCGCTTGGTAGTGCCTGTGCGGCCAAGACACTTCTGTAAGTCTGCTTTGCGCTTATTATACCACTGGTTGATGGATTTCACTGGACGCCCGTTAATAATCACCGATTGGAACTTCGGCTTATTTGAGGTTAGCGCTACCAGAGTATTCACGCCCATATCAATACCAGCGTAGTATGCAGGATTGACTGCTGCTTGCTTCACCTCTTTTTCGTAGACCACCTCTACCACGTAAAAGCCTTTGCGTGGCACGATGCGTACTTGTGAGATGTCCTTCTGCTTGGTTTGTACTTCGATAGGTAACATGGATGGTTGGATGAGACCACGGTTCAGCCCTCTCCTACTGACTGCTTGCTTGGTGTACACTAGGAAGTTCCGCCCTTTCACCTTGTCCTTGTACTTGGGAAGTCGTGGCCGTCCGGTGAACTTTGCAGGGGTCTCTTTGTAGGCTTTGCATGCCTCAAAGAACGCAGCCCAGGCGTCGTCAAGCTGTTTGAGCACCTGCTGACTGACTTTGGCGGGTAAGGCTTTGTAGGCTTCCTGCGACTGCATGCGTTTGTCCATCTGGGCGTAGCGTAGCCGTGTCCCATTGGCAAAGAAGGATTGACGTATCTCATAGAGTGCAGCATTATACAAATTCTTGGAGGCAAAGGAAGCAGCATCAATGGCTGCAAAACGGGGGTCATCTCTCTTGATGACGTGTTGTTCGACAAGCTGCATGATACCGCTTCCTTTCGTGCTAGAAGCCGTAGGAACAGGCCGTCCATCCCCCAATAAAGCCACGTTGCCATTCTCGCTTGTCGGTAGCAGACAACGTGGTAGGGATATGCTGTCGAGTGAGATGAGCATACTCATAGCCCGTCAGGAAGAGGGAGGGACCCCATTCATCGTGCTCTTCCATCTGCGCATAGGCGTTGCGTGCGGCAAGGTAGCCCTCTTTGAAGGTGGGCGAGACCTCAAAGTGGGACTTGCCCACACGCAGCGGGAC
>JAFAXQ010000092.1 GCA_019240835.1 Ktedonobacteraceae bacterium | reverse complement strand
CGAGAGCGGGGGCCTCGTGGGCGGTTTGCCCCAGGAGAGGGAAACCTGCCGCTCATGGGCGACGTCATACGGTACTATTTGACCATCACTGGATGGTCGACGGCAGAAGCAGCAACACGATTGGACTGCTCAAAAAGATACGTTCTGATGTTAGTGAGTAAAGGAAATACAAACATGCCAGATCTCCTCTCAAGAAGAATTTTTTTAGCGCAGGTGCTTGGCATTCCTCCGGTCCTGCTCGGTCTCTGTTCTGTGACGCTGCAAAAGTTGGGTGACGGAACCGCTCTTCCTGGCCACGTTGTGCATGCCATTACTGATGGCGAAGCAGTTGGCGCTGCGACCATGCTGGAATACGAGCGACTGCTAGCGATGAGTTGGGAACTCTACTACACGAGTACGGTCCAGAAAGCGACAGGCAGCATTGCAGAAAGCCTTCAGAAGTTACTACTTGCTTCTGCCAATGCTTCGGGCGTCAGGAAGGATCAATATGACGCCATGCTCTGCCGGTTCTATCAGCTTTCTTCATTGGTAGCTCGTGACCAGATGCAGTTCGCACGGTCTGTCCAGGATGAACACAAAGCTGTCGAGATTGCGTTTCGCTTGAAGAATGCGGAACTGATTGCCTCCTCGCTGCTACGACGCGCCAGAATTTATATCCGGCAGCAAGATTATGTACTGGCCTATCAGGATGCGATGCAAATGTTACCCTATGCGGATCTCGTGCGTGATCCGTTGAAAGGGAAATGTTACCAGATGGCTGGCGAGGCCACTGGATACGTGGCAGAGAAAGATTCCGTGCTGCAAAAGAAGAGTATGGACTACTTTCATAAAGCCCTCAAAATCGCTCAAAAGGGGAACATGACCCCTGATGGTAGCTTTGTCAAGGTAGACATCACCAGTATCCTCATCGAGAAAGCGGATGCGCTCATCCTCTATGAACGTATTGCTGATGCACATGATGCCCTTGCCATCACTCGTGAGCATGTGAGTCCAGAGCAGAACCGTTGGAAGGTCAATCTGCTGCTGTCAGAAGCACGTGCCTACCTAGCAGAGAAAGATGTGACCAGTTGTTGCCAAATTGCTATCGAGGCTATGGGTATGATTCGTGCTATCAACCTCTCAGCCAAAGAGGACCGTGTTCTCTCGCTGCTTGAACAGTGCCGACAACTCGAATCGCAGAATCCCGAAGTTCTACGGCTCGAAACGTTGTTCTCTGCCAAGAGCGCTTGAGAGAAACAAACGGTTTTTCTGCTCAATTGGAGTCTACTTATCGGGTATGACCGTGTAAAGGGTAAGCAGTGTGGCAGTCTTTTACCACTAGCACTCATTTGGAATACGATGAAAGCAGGACATCTCATGGCAAACCAAGAGCACGTCGACAAACTTAAGCAAGGCGTAGAGGTGTGGAACCAATGGAGAAAGGAGCATGCGGATGCTCAGCCCGATCTGAGTGAGGCCAACCTCGAAAGAATCAACCTCAGTAGAGCTAACCTACGCGAGGCCAATTTCTACAGAGCCAATCTCAGCGGAGTCAAGCTCATCGAGGCTAGCCTCCTTGCAGCTAATCTGCGCGAGGCCAACCTGCGCGAAGCCGACCTCACCTGTGCCATCCTTGATGGTGCTGACTTTACCGGAGCCATCACCGACAACTGCATGGGCTGTCCCAGCCAGGGTAGCCACAGAGAGAGGGATCTCTACTGAACTATCCCTCAAAACCTCTGCTTTTATTCCCCTTCATCTAGAAGGTCGCTCTCTCGCGTATTACAAGTGAACGTTGGATTGCCCCTTTGAGGTTCTTCCCACGCTTCTGACTGAGAGCATACGAGACCGATCACAGGGATGCAGTGGGTGAATCTTCCAGGGGAACAGATTGTTTCATGCGGACTTAGTCTCATGTTTCTATGAAGATGGAATACGCTTTTGCGCGAAAGGATGTGCGTTATGGCTGCTGTCTTGGATCGTCGGTATGCTCCTTATAGTGCGTTTGTTGCTGCTCTGGCAATCTTGCTGGGAATCTGGCTGTTGCCTGCTCACTGGGATGGCCTTGCTCTAGCGGTCGGGGGCATCTTCCTAGCGGCTTTCACCTATTACGCGGGAAGGTTCACCTGGATGCGTAGCCTTGCCTGGATTCGTATATTGAACTTCTTTGGGTATGCTGCCGCAGTAATTCTCTTCGTCACCGGTCTCCTGATGCTGCTGGGTACGGGTGGTTTGCTGGTCCACGCCCTTTTTATACTCTTCGTCTTCGCAGTAGCCCTGTTTATGATTGGGCTGGGGGCTGGATGCACGTGGGACTCTGGAAAATGAGTGCCCTGCTCGTGCCCATCGGGCTAGCGTTGATTGTGCTTCAAGCCCTAGCTCTGACCAACACCAATGTCAACCTTCTGGCCACGTTGTGGGGCAGGCTTCTGCTGTCCCTCTTCCTGATCTGGCTGCTTGGGGTAGGGATTGGCTTAATGAGTGAGCGAAGAGCACGGCTGTTCGCGTGAACACTGGGCACTAACCACCTTGCTCACCTTGCGCTCCGTGAGCAAGGTGGTTTACACATGCAAGTGTTGCTGACCCTCCTCGATGGCTATGCAAGTTCTATGAAATCGAAGCAACAGGCAGTATTTTTCCTCGAAAGTGCGGAAAGCCCCACTCATCTGGCTAAGTGTGGTCTGACATCGTTGTGTGCCTTTCCTGTGCGTGCTGGATATTTACAGCATGACCAAGCGATATCCCCAAGGCACTCAAACTGCCCATCCCCATGACACACATCAGTAGGCCAGACCACGTGTGAAAGAGCACGATCATTGTGATGACCTTCTCTACTGGAATGCTGAGTAGTCCCGTGAAGATCAGCAAACCGACCACCTCGTTACTGCCGACTTGCCCAGGTGGAGTAGGAAGAATATAAAAGAGGTTAAACAGCAGGTAGCCAAAAACGGCTTGCTCAAAGCTGATGGAGTAGCCAACCGTCCAGAAGGCAAACATATTGTAGAGTGCATCCAAGCAGACCGCGACACTCGTCAGCAGGACTGCTGGCACAAAAATCCTGGGCCGACTGACACTGGTAAGAAGAGCATCCACAAAGCTGGTGACAAAACATTCTATCTTCTCTTGTATTGCCCTTGGGAGCAGAAGCGTTGCCCTGTGGAGCAGACTCAATGCGACTGTACGTTTCCAAGTTAACAGAGCGACAAAAAGAGTCAAGCCAACCAGTCCTCCAACAGCGAAGGCGAGCACTGACCAGAGCTTGATGTCCATCTGCTTTCCAAGCACTGGCACCATGACTATGACTACGAAGGCAGGCAGTAAGTCTAGGACCTTATCCATGGTGATCGTGGGCAAAGAGTGAGCAATGGCTATCTTTTTGGTTCGTTTGAGAATGAAACACTTTGCTAGCTCGCCAATGCGTAACGGGAGCACAAAGTTCAGAAAGACGCCGACCAAGAAGACTTGAATGACTTTGATAGCAGCAACCTGCCGAACTGGATAAAGAAACAGTCGCCAACGCAGAGCACGAAAGATGAAGGCCGAGATAAAGGCGAGACTAGCCAAAAGCAGGAAGAAAATCCCTCGTGGTGTCGTCAGATGCTGGTGGAGTGTGTGTATAATGTCAGCCAGTTTGACCAAACGCAAGGTCAAAGCGAGGAGAAGCACGCCAATGAGCAACCCAGCTATTCCACGTAGTAAGAGGGAATGATCCGATCTGCTGCCAGGTGGGCTTTTTTCCACTTCTGGAATGGTCTGCACCTCACACTGATTCTCTGGTGGATGTTCATCTGGCTGCACTAAAGGCTGATGCTGACCTGTCATTGTTACTAACCTGACCCGAGTCAGACGGGGTGGAACTGGACTGCTATCACTTTGAGGATACTGCTGTGTCATAAAACTCCTAGTTGAAGGATAGGTATATGTCCTTGGGTTGCCATGTGATGATCCCCCTTGTGTTCTTGTCGTTTAAGTACGTAATCATAGCCAGGTTTGACCCATAATGACTATGTTTTAAAAGTAAGCAATACATATACTATAAGATGTAACGTTAGCCGTTGGATTAAGTAATGGCTCTAGTGCAACTTTCCCAGAGGGGTGTTTCATCTCTACAACAATGTGGAGGGCCGTCTTGTACGACAGGCTGGCAATCAGCGGCGAACCTACAATCCCACCCGCGCTCCAGGCTGCCAACATCACAGGTAGGTCGTGCCTGCATGCTTTGAACCGAACACGTCTGCGGCGAAGGCTGGCATCGTGCCGAGGCCACCACCGTAACGCAGTGCGATAATGGCTGTCGGGATAAAACGTTTTCGATTTATAGTCGCGCTACTATAATCGCTATGGAGAGCACCAGACCAAACAGCAGGTGCAAGAGCGCCGTCTTCTTGATGCCGACAATGAACGTTTGGCGCTCAGTTGCCAGTAAGACGGAACGTACATTTATGAAGGCGAGAGGAAATGTCAACCACACTGCTAGACTGGATAGGGGTAACAGTCCTATCAGGACAAAAAAAGTCGTGGCTATATAGCTACCAATCAGTAATACCGCGTGGAACCGCTGGCCGAAGCGTTGCCCGAAGCGCACTGGCAACGTTCTCTTATTCACTGCCAAGTCGTCTTGGTAGTCGCGCACATTGTTCATGTTGAGAATAGCTGTCACCAGCAAGCCGACAGGCACACTGGCGGCAAACGCGCTCCATGACCACTGCGGAACCTGGACGTAATAAGCTCCCCACGTCATGAGAAAGCCCATCGCGATATAGACCATGATATCGCCCAGCCCCCGGCTGGCCAGCTTGAACGGCTTAGCGCTATAAAAGTAGGCGATAGCCATAGCCGCCAGGCCAAAGAGCATGATGACGGGACCGACGATAAAGATCAAGACAATACCGAGCAGGGCGGCGATGACAAAACTCACGATACCGCCAGCGAGCACCTGCTGAGCTGTCATCTCGTTGCGGAAGATCACCGTTGTCGCCCCCAGCGACTCGGCATGATCCAGGCCATAGCAATAGTCAAAGTACTCGTTAAAGTAGTTTGTCCCGATCTGCAAACACAGACAGGAAAACAGTGTGACGAAGAAGGTCAAAGGGTGGAACGTGCCCTGATACACTGCTACAGCCGTGCCAACAAGTATAGGACTTACCGATGCGCCTAGCGTGAAGGGGCGACTTGTTTTGAGCCATATTTTCCAAGGTGCAATTGACGTGCTTTTCGTAGCTCACACTCCCTACAGTTGAACGGGATTGCAAAGGGTGGTAGCCCTTCACAATCCCACTTAAGGTGACGCTTCTAGTTGGTGCCCGAAGCAATGCTGATTGCAGGAATTGGCCCTACTTAAGCGAAGGGACTTTCGTGCCCCTACCCGGTACCCGCGTCTCTGGCACATTTCCCTTCTCTAACACTCCCATGCTACCTTGAAACTTGAAGATGTAGAACAAGTAGAATATTGAAGGGATGATAATGAGCATGCCAATGATGATACCAATCAGTAGTAACAGCTCTGTGCTAGGCGCGCCGGCTGCGTTGTCTATGGTCAGATCGGGTGGAATGAGATAGGGAAATTGCGATACTCCCCATGAGCCGAGCAGAAAAGCGGTTTCAGCAATAATCAGCGGGCGTGCTATACGGTAGTAGCCAAGGTATAGAGCGGCGGCAGCGCCTAATCCAATAATCATGGTGGCGGCGACGACAGGGATGGCGTGATTGAGCATACCTTGCCATAGTTGCGGAGCATACGGTGGCGACAGCAGCAGACCGAGCGCGCCGAGTAGCGCCGTGATTGCACCTGCAATGAGACCTCGTAGGCGAAACGTTCTGGCCATCTCCGTGTCATCCATACTGGTGGCCTCGACAGTGAGATAAATGGCGGCCAGGGTAGCACACAGCGCTATGGCCATAGCCCCTATCACCAAAGCGAATGGATTGAGCCAGAACGTGCCAAGGTTGGCTACAACGGTCCCCTCACGTACGAGAATCTTACCACTGGCTACCGCTGCCGCAGAAACGCCCAGAAAGAATGGAGTGATGATAGTTGATAGACTAAACACATAGCTCCATGCCTCTGTAGTGCCTCTCCGTTTTGCATGAGTGCGGAAGGCGAAGGCAGAACCGCGCATCACAACGCCGAGCAGAGCTAGCGAGAGCGGGACGAAGAGCACAATCGAGAGTACAGAGAAGGCTATGGGAAATGCCGAGAACAAACCAACCACCAGGAAGATCAACCATACGTGATTTGTCTCCCACACTGGCCCGAGAGCCATGTCGATCAGTTTGCGCTGCTGCTCTTTGGTGGGACCAAAGGCAAGCAATACCCACATGCCTGCGCCAAAATCAGCTCCACCGAGTACAGCATAAGCGATCAGAGAGAGCCACAGTATGCTCAAGATGATATACGGTAGGAACATCATGACGTGCTTCCTTTCTCCAGGGCGACCGCGAGGGTCGCCCCTACTATACACGTGTGTCGTCCTTATTAAACACCCACCTCTTCGTACTCCTGTTCGCCACTTTGGCTTGTGACCTTCTCCCACGTGAGCTCGGGGAGCGGTTGGCGCGCCTGCCGCAGCAAGAGAGCAATCAGTGTTATCGCTAGAATGACGTAGACGGCAGAAAAGACCAAGAAGCTAATATTCAGGAAAGGTGCCGAAGTGACAGCTTCGCTGGTGCGTAAGAAGTTGTAGATGACCCACGGTTGGCGGCCTAGTTCTGTGACCATCCAGCCCAGTTCTACTGCCAGGAAACTGAGTGGACCACACAGCAGAACGGCTAATAAGAGCAAGCGATTTTCAGGGAAGACACGCCTACGCAGCAAGTACAATGCCCAGAAGATAATAACGACGAACAGCGTAAAGAAGCCAATGCCGACCATAGTATCGAACGAGAGATGGACTGCTATCGGATTGGGACGATCTTGTGGTTTAAATGCGTCAAGGCCCTTGATGACCCCATTCGGGCTATCTTTTGCCAGTATGCTTGTGCCATTTGGAATGTCGATAGAGAAGTAGTATTGCTCTGTCGCCGGGTCAGGAATGCCGCCGATGTGCAGTGGTACATGGCTGGCTGTCTTGAAGACGCCCTCCATAGCTGCGAACTTCGCTTGTTGGGCATACGAGAGGAAACGCGCATTGAAGTCGCCACTGACGATTTGTAGTGGTGTCGCAATCAAAGCTACAGCCAGGGCAAGCAGCATACCTTTGCGGTAGTAGTCACTGCGCCTGCCGCGTAGCATAAAGTAGGCGTAGACCGCGGCGACGCCAAAGCCGCACGCAACATAGCAAGCAAGTATCATATGCACAGTTGCATAGGGGGTGGTAGGATTAAAAATAGCACTGATAGTATCAATACCTGTGATTTGGTTACCCTTAAACTGGAAGCCCGTCGGCGTGTTCATCCATGAGTTAGTCGTCACAATAAACCACGCTGAAGCTGCACCCCCAATCACAATAGGAACGGAAGAAAGCCAATGGACGAGTGGCGGCAGGCGATTCCAGCCATACAGGTAAATGCCGAAGAAGATAGCTTCTAGGAAGAAGGCAAAACCTTCAAAGGCAAACATTGGTCCAATGATTTCTCCGGTATAGCGTATATAGGTTGGCCAGAGCAGGCCCAGCTCGAACTCAACGATAGTGCCAGAGACGGCACCTATAGCAAAGATGATGGCGGCCGCTATCGACCAGCGTCGTGCCAACGTAAACCAGACCGGGTCTTTTTTCCTTATGGCGACTCCTTCCGCAATGAACATTAGCAGCGGCAAGCCAACGCCTAGCACGGAGAAGATAATATGAAATACCAGCGAGGTGCCCATTTGAGAGCGCGCAGCCAGCAGTGGCGGCATGGTTTTTCCTCCTGACAATACATGGTAATTATCTGTACGCTCGTTTCCTAACTGCACATATCATAGAATGAAAAAGATGCATCTGCAAGCCGGACCTTGAGGAGGGTATGTCTGTCTTGTTTGTATCACTTGCTCGTGATACAATTCTTTGCGGGCCAAAGCCCTATAAGCCATTATAGTGTCATTATTTCTATGCACTTGCTGCTCCTCACTAGGAGGAACTTTCAACGTCCTGAAAGGGAAACTATCTATGATAAAAGCAGAACGACGAGCCGAAGTTACCTGGGAAGGAGATCTCACACACGGCAGTGGGACAGTACACAGCACTGGCAGTGGAGCGCTGAGCAACCTGCCAATCACTTGGGCCTCGCGTACACAGCGTTCGGACGGCAAGACTAGCCCAGAAGAGTTAATAGCTGCTGCACACGCAGCATGTTATGCAATGGCCTTTTCGCACACCCTGGCCCAGGCGGGTACGCCCCCGAAGAGGCTAATTGTCAACGCAACCTGTGCTTTCGAGGAAGTGAAAGGCGGCTTCAAAATAAGCGCCATCTACCTCAATGTGCGTGGGCAGGTGCCAGGGATGGAGCACTCTGCTTTTGCCCAAGCTGCCGCAAAGGCTGAGCAGGCTTGCCCTGTCTCAAACGCGCTACGCAACAACGTTCAGATTCGTCTTACATCGCATCTGGAAGAACTGAGGGAATGACCAACCCCGCTACCATCTACTCAGCTTCCAGCCCAGGCGCACCACCGCAGGATCCTGGCCAAACATACTGGCTTTGAGTTGCTCATAGAGCTGCTCAATGCGATCTCGGTTGAGCCGCGACTTGATCTGTTGGGCCACATCCAGTGCCTCCGTGGCCAAGACGGTTGCCTCGTAGTAGCACTGCTCTTTGCCCAGCGGACTGCTGCTGTGAGCCGCCTGCTTGAGCAATCCTTGTGCGCGCACAATAGTAATGCTCAGGTGGCGGCGCGTCAAGTCGGGAGAGATTAACCGCTCTGCTTCATCTAGCGCATCCTGCAGACCCGTAGGGGCTTTCTTCACCGTGAGAGCAGTCGCTCGGATCAAATGATAGTTGCCTCGATCAAACTTGAGAAAGTAAGTATCCTCCCCAAGCTCCTGTCTCTGTGCAACGCGTTCTGCTTGGTCCAATAACCCAAAGGCAATCGTCATCTCGGTCTCGGTCTGAGCCGCCTGCGCATGGATCAGTCCGGCCCTCGTGCAGACTGCCCCGACAACGATGAGCGAGGGATTGGCAGCCTGCTTGAGATGCAAGAGCGCTCCGTCGATATCCTGCTTGGCCTCTAGGATCTGGCTCTGTCCTTGTAAGGCCGACGCACGTCGCAACAAGGCCACAGAGATAGCCTCATCGTTGCCCGCCTGCTGAGCCAGGAACAACGAGGTGTTAGCATGCGACAATGCCGTCTCATCGTCCCGTTGTTGATGTGCAACATTCATGATGAAATCGTGATAGAGGCTTTCGATGGCCAGGGCTGCCATCAGGTTGGCTCCATCGGCAAGAGGAAGCACCTCCTGGTGTAGATGGCTAATCCACCCGGCCACCTCACCGAGCGCTTCGTGGCCGTCGTAGGTATAGTAGCTAGTAAACAGACGCGTCTGCTTGCTGCGATAACTTTGTAACAGGGCGGCCTCTACCTTGAGTCCTGGTAGGTGGACGGCTGGCATGCTCAGCGGCATTCCCACCTCATGGCAGAGGCCATCCAGCCCCAACAACGCTGGCGGAATAGCGAGCATGAAGGACAAGGCTTCGCGCCGTTTCATCGAGTCTAAACCCCTATTGCGCTTTTCCATTCGGTTCACACTTTCCTCGGTAATCGGAGGATCACACGCCTGGCCTACATCCGCCTGCGTCCAGGGCTTGTGCCTCCCATCGGCTAGCATCTTCATCTTGCGTTCGCGGTACCACCTGATCACCTGACCAGGATGAGGGTAGCCATCG
>JAFAXQ010000302.1 GCA_019240835.1 Ktedonobacteraceae bacterium | reverse complement strand
CGTGCTGGCACTGCTCTGTATTGGTCTCGTGATGCTCTATAGTGCAAGCTCGTTCTTGTCGGCGCGCTACTACGGCGATGCTTCGTACTTCTTTGTACGTCAACTGCTCTCGGCAGTAATAGGGGTCGTGATTATGCTAGTGACGATGCGCATCGACTACAGGGTATGGTGCCGTCTTTCATTGGTCGGCATGGCGATTGCATTGCCCCTGCTGGTGATTGTCTTGCGCTTCGGTACAAGTGCCTATGGTGCATCGCGTTGGCTCGGCTTTGGTTCGTTTTTCTCGTTCCAGCCTAGCGAATTAATCAAGCTTGTGCTAGCGCTGTACATAGCCGATTGGTTGGCCCGCAAGGGGAATCAGGTTGGTACCTTTCTCTACGGTCTAGCCCCTTTCATTATCCTGATTGGGCTTATCCTGGGCCTCATCTTACTTGAGAATGACATGGGCACAGCTATCATTATTGCAGTATTGGCAATAGCAATGTTTTTTACAGCGGGAGCCAACATCACCCAGTTGCTGCTCGCCTTGGGGGGTGGCGGCCTAGTTTTCCTGGTCCAAGCATTCAGGGGCTACCGCTATCTGCGCTTGATAGGTTTCCTGAATCCCTTCAACAATATCACAGGCATCAACCTGCAGCTCTACCAGTCACTGTTGGCCCTAGGCTCAGGCGGTTTGTTTGGGCTAGGATTGGGTGCCAGCCGCCAAAAGGCAGGCTACCTACCACTGCCACATATCGACTCAATCTTCGCCATTATTGGCGAGGAGCTTGGTTTTGTTGGCTGCGTTGTCATTAGCGTCCTGTTTCTTTTTCTCGCGTTTCGCGGTTTCCGGCTGGCCAGACGTGCCCCTGATATCTACGGAGCGCTGCTAGCAACAGGCATTACGACATGGTTGGTTTTACAGGCGATGATCAATATCGCTGCGACAACAGGCTCTATTCCTTATACAGGAGTTCCGCTGCCGTTTATTAGCTTCGGAGGCTCATCATTGGTTATTTCTCTGGCTGCTGTTGGCGTACTGCTTAACATTTCTCGTTATATTCAGGAGCCAGAAGTTCCCATGCTCTCCAAGCAGAATATGACTATAAATATAAAAAAGAGAGCCGCAACATAATACGGCTCGATAGGACATCTATGCGGGTTCTCATATCAGGCGGAGGCACGGGGGGCCACATCTATCCGGCCCTCGCAGTAGCCACGCAATTGCACAAAGAATATCAGGCTGACATTCTCTATCTTGGCAGTGACGATGGCCTGGAGACGCGGGTAGTACCGGCCGCGGGGTTGTGCTTAGAAGTGATCAGGGCTGGCAAGTTGCAACGCTTCGTCTCCTGGAAGACGCTCAGCGGCATCGCACGTGTACCTGTGGGCATTGCCCAGGCTATAGGCATTGTGCGCAGATTCCATCCCGATGTCGCCTTTACCAGCGGCGGCTACGTGTCGGTTCCCACCGGACTGGCAGCATATCTCAATGCCGTGCCTTTGCTGATGCATCAGCAGGACGTACCGCCCAATCTATCGAACAGACTGCTCACTCCACTGGCAACGCGTATCTCAGTGGCCTTTGCCGACTCGCTACGCTATTTCCCTATGCAAAAGACGATACAACTGGGCAACCCACTGCGCCAGGTTATCCTGGACGTGCAGCAGACAGCGCCGCAGCAGGCACGCATCCACCTTGGCTTTGATGCCGCTTTGCCGCTGCTATTAGTAACGGGTGGCAGCCAGGGAGCAAGACACCTGAACCAAGTCACCTGTCAGGCGCTACCACAGTTGCTCACTTTTTGTCAGGTGTTGCAGATTAGCGGGAGCAAATTGTTCGACGAGACCAATGCACAGGCTGCGCATATGCTAATAGGGATAGACGAGGGAACGAAACGCCGCTACCGATTAGTCCCATACATGGACGCCGAAATGCCGCTAGCACTGCAGGCAGCAACACTTGTCGTGTGCCGCTCAGGCGCTTCAACCTTGAGCGAACTAGCTGTGCTCGGCAAACCAAGTATTCTGGTCCCTCTACCACCATCCCTAGGCAGTTCACCTCAAGAGGTCAACGCCGCTATGTTCGAGCGCGAGCAGGCCGCAGAAGTCATTCTAAACGCTCACATGAGACCAGAAGTACTGCTAAACCGTGCAGAATCTATAATTTCATCTTCAGTTTGTCTACAGCAAATGACAGAGGCAGTCAGTCATCTTGCTAAGCCACAAGCGACGAGAGATATTGTAGAGACGATTGTGCAACTAGCAAAAAAACCTGTAGTCAAGACAACGAATTCTGAGGGTGTATGCATTTGAAAACGTCACGCTTGCATTTCATGGGTATAGGGGGGCAAGGTATCTCGGCAGTCGCGCAGATGGCGTTACTGGCTGGTAACATTGTGACCGGTTGCGATCAACAGCGGTCGGCAACTACGCAGGCCATGCAGCAAGCAGGGATGCCTGTATGCATAGGCCACGATGCATCACATCTGGAAAATGTCGATACCCTTGTGCTCAGCCCAGCAGTTACAGCGCGCAATCCGCACAATCCAGAACTGCTCGCAGCGCAAGAGCGCGGCATCCCTGTTGTCACTTGGCAGGAGTTGCTTGGTGAGTTCATGCAAGGCAAGTGCGTGCTGTCAGTATGCGGCGTACATGGCAAGGGAACGACAACAGCACTGCTCGCACTCAT
Organism: Ktedonobacteraceae bacterium; assembly: GCA_019240835.1. Classification (GTDB taxonomy): domain Bacteria; phylum Chloroflexota; class Ktedonobacteria; order Ktedonobacterales; family Ktedonobacteraceae; genus JAFATZ01. The sequence goes on along the minus strand of JAFAXQ010000302.1, from coordinate 56,065 downwards.
GCTCGTTGATGCCGGGCTGGACCCAACGGTTGAAATCGGTGCCGTTGTGCCGCGTTTCGGGGCCAATTACCGTCTGGGCCACAGTCAGTATTTTGTGAACGAAGCCGACGAGTTCAATCACAATTTCTGGCATTATTCTCCTCGCCTAGCGGTCGTGACCTCCATAGAATTTGAACATCCAGAATTTTTTGCCGACTATGCTGCTCTTCTGGAGGCTTTCGAGCACTTCATACGCGGCATGGATATGCAGCACGACTGGCCACTGCCACCGACATTGGTACTAAACGCCGGTAGTGCCGGATGCCTGCATCTGCTGCGTCGTCTGCACGATTGGCCGGGACGGCTTGTCTCATATTCGGTTGAAGACACACTCCTGCATGGTGGTGCAAGCAATCCGACAAGCATAGTACGCAACGCGAATACTGTTACTTTTGAGGCATACGACGTACAGCTTGATGGCGAAACAAGCTTCCGTGTTCGTGTTAATGGGCAGCCTCTCGTAGAGCGCGCCATGCGGTTACAGTTGCCTGGTATACATAACATCCAGAACGCCCTGGCAGCACTCGCTGCCGCACATACAGTTGGGGCGAGTGCAGAGACGATAGTACGAACGGTAGAGCAGTTTAGCGGAATCAGGCGGCGCTTTGAGATACGCCACCAGGGCGCGTTACATATCAATGAGCGAGTGCTTGATGTCATCATCATAGACGACTATGCACACCACCCAACGGCGATTGCAGCAACACTGCAGGCGGCGCGCAGATGCTACCCGCAGCGGCGGCTGATCGCGCTCTACCAGCCGCACATGTATAGCCGCACGAAGACTTTCTTCACACAGTTTTTATGTGCATTCGATGCTGCTGATGTGGCGCTGATTTCAGACATCTTTGCAGCACGTGAACGCGATACTGGTCTCGTCCATACGCGGGATCTGGTAGAGGCAATGGCACAGCAGCCTCACTTTAGACAAGGGGGAGCACAGGTGCTCTATGGAGCAGACTTACAAACAACAGCAGATGTGTTAAGCACAATACTGCGTTCAGGCGATCTGGTAGTAATAATGGGTGCTGGCGATATCTATACTGTTACTGTTTCAATCCTCGGCAGCTCGTAGGGAACTGTCGCAAAGTCTGGCTGAAAATGAACAGGCTGATAGTAGGACACAACAGATGATATGGTTGCGTAACCTAGCATTAAGTAAGCATGCGCTAGAGGAAATCTGTATGACGTTTGACGCTGAGACTGTCTATAGCGAGCTACACAAGCTCCTTGGGGCACGGATACGCCGCAATGAGCCACTAGCACGTCATTGTACTTTTGGCGTCGGCGGTCTGGCCGATATATGGGTCTCACTGGAAACACAGCAAGAACTTGTAGATATAGTAACAAGGTGTGCCGAGCGACGCTGGCCCTTATTGCTGGTTGGTAATGGAACCAATACCCTGTATGCCGATGCAGGCGTGCGCGGCATCGTAGCGCGTATAGCCTTAAATAGCTATACAATTGAGGATAGCGGAGATGGGAATGCGCTTTTGCTAGCAGAGGCGGGTGTAAGCTGGCCTCGTCTCTTAAATGATCTGGTTACTCTCGGCTGGGGAGGGTTGGAGTTCGGGCCAGGCATCCCGGGCACATTGGGCGGTGGAGTTATTAGCAATGCTGGTGCCCACCACGGCGACTTGGGGCAGGTACTCGCGTGGGTTGATGTGCTGGATGTGCGCTATGCCGAACGTGGATCAGCAGTGCCCGTGGTAGAGCGTTATCAGCATAGCGCTCTCGCCCTTGGCTATCGGCACAGCCGCTTCCGTACACAGCGGCACGTTCAGTTCGACGCGCAGGGGTATCCTATTGCGGCAGCGTGCCAGTTGATCGAACCGGCAGAGATTATTATGCAGTTGGGTATCTATCTTCACCGCGAGGATCCCCAGAAACTGCGTATGGTAATAGAAGAATATAAACAGCACCGTAAAAGAACGCAGCCACCGCAGCAAAGTGCTGGCTCGATCTTTAAAAATCCAGTGGGAGACTATGCTGGTCGCCTCATCGAAGCGGCTGGTATGAAAGGGATGATGAGGGGAAAGGCCCAGATTTCTGAGCGTCATGCAAACTTTATCGTCAATGTAGGAGCAGCTAGCGCCGCAGACGTGGCGGCGCTTATTAAGGAAGCACATACACGTGTACTCGAGCGCTTTGGGGTAGACCTAGAATTGGAAGTCGAACTGCGCGGCGAGTGGAAGGTGACTCAATCATGACAGAGAAGAGCAGATTACCAGAGCAAATTGCTTCACACACGTATCTAGCGGGACCAACCCATCTTGCAAGGAGACAGCGTGAGGAGACTATGCATGAGCCAGAGGTGAAGCGACCTGTAATGGCCACACATAAGCTACAACGTGCTGTAACGATACCGCAGCTTGATCCATCTACAGCGTGGAATACATTTGCACAGCGTCAGGCACAATTGCGCCGTGCTCGCGCACAACCTCAGCATTACACAAAACTTGTACCACGCACGTACGTCCAGACAGGGATGAGAGCGACAAGCGGCCGTCTCAAAACAGTGCGACCACTACCTCGCTCCAATCGTTCAGCCATCCCGGTACGCAGCGGACGCCGTACTGCTAAGCACGGTGTCCTGCATAAATTGTTAAGTATATTCGCGATTGGCATTGTCTTGTTGCTGGCGATGAACTTTGTTTTCGCCAGCAACGCCCTACGCATTGAACAGGTACACATCGTAGGAATACACAACCATGCGCTGATGCAAAACATCCAGCGTATGGGCATGCAGGGTCAGAATATCTTTCTAATCAATATTGCCGCTCTGACGAAACAGATGCAGGCCTATCCCCTAGTAGCCTCGGCAACACTTAGCAAGCAATGGCCTAACCAGATTACCGTCACCATCGTGGAACGGACACCGGTATTACTCTGGCAAACAAAGCAGGGAACATATAGTGTAGACGGTCAAGGAGAAGTGATTGCTGCTAGCAGCGAAACCACGGGGGTCGATCACACCATGACAGTCGTAGATACGCGTAGTGAGGGAAAGACATCATCCATTCATCCGGGTTCACGTTTGAATGCTGCAGATATCGCATTTGCCCACGACGTATTCACCCGTTTACCACAGTTGACAGGGATAACAATGTTCAAGCTGCACTATGATGAGGCAACATCTGCAAGTGGAGACGCTACTTACACTGTCGAAAGCCCAGAAGGTTGGCTCGCCTACTTGGGGGGGCACAGGATCGCAACCCGCTGGAGAATAGGTTGATTGAATTGCAGCAAGTGCTGGCTCTAGTACAAAAGCAACAGCTTCATCTAGCGTCCATTGATGTGCGCTATGGCCTGCGCCCCGTGTACACGTTAAAAAGCTAGTCCATCTAGAGTATTCGTAGTGTGTCTCGTAGCACCCAATTTAGGAGCTAAAGATGGTGCAAGAGCAGGTGATCGTCGGAATAGACGTTGGGACAACAAAAATCTGTGTCCTGGTAGGCGAGCTAGACCGCGACGGGAAGCTGAATATTGTTGGTGTTGGCACCTGCCCTTCACAGGGATTACGCCGTGGAGTGGTAGTGAATATAGAAGAGACCGTCACTTCTATCGCAGCGGCGCTAGACCGTGCAGAACGCCTTTCAGGGAAAAAAATCACCTCAGCCTACGTAGGTATAGCGGGTCGCCATATCGAGTCTGAGAACAGCAAAGGCTTTGTCGCGATCTCGCCCAGCCACCGTGATATCGTGCAAAACGATATTAGTCGTGCCATTGAGGTCGCACGGGCCATCCCCATCCCCGCGAACCGCGAGGTTATCCATGTCATCCCACGCGGCTACGTCATCGATGGACAAGAGGGCATCAAGAATCCTATTGGCATGTCCGGCTTCCGCCTTGAGGTAGAGACACACATCATTACGGGCGCAGTATCCTCTATTCATAACTTGATTAAGTGCTTACATAAGGCACAAGTAGAAATCGAAGACCTTGTGCTAGAGCCACTCGCCTCTAGCGAGGCCGTGCTAGCCGACGGAGAAACCGACCTTGGGGTGGTGCTAGTCGATATTGGTGGTGGTACCACCGACATCGCTGTCTTCACCGACGGGGCTATTTGGCAGAGTGTGGTGTTGCCTATTGGTGGCAATTTCATTACTAATGATATCGCCATCGGTCTACGCCTCTCTTCTGGTGTAGCGGAGGAACTCAAAATTACTTATGGCCACTGTGATCCCTCGACCATTGCCGATGACGATATGATCGACTTAGCACAATTCATGCCTAATTGCAATGACCTTGTACCGCGTAAATTGCTGGCCGAGATCATCCAGGCTCGTGTAGAAGAGCTCTTCTTCATGGTACACGAGGAGATTAAGAAGTCGGGCTACGATGGCCTGCTTCCCGCCGGCATTGTCTTGACAGGTGGAACTGCTGAGTTACCGGGCATCCTTGAACTGGCAGGGCAAGCGCTTGATCTGCCTGCACGTATTGGTTCACCACTAGGGTTGCACGGTCTAGCAGATTCTATCAGTCGGCCTGCATACTCGACAGCCGTTGGCCTTCTCTTATGGGGCTTGCGCCATACCTCGTTGCTGCTCGACGAGGATGAGGAGGAGAGAGGAGAAGGCTCAGCGGGTATGATCTCTCGCCTAAGTCGCTGGTTACGTGCATTTCTTCCCTAATGCAGGGGACGCGTATGGTAGGGGCGACTCTTGCGGTCACCCTGGGGGCACGATAAATCGGGCCCCTACGAAAAAAAAGAAAACTTGAAAGGGGCCACGATTATGTCACCAATGGGAAATCATCAACTTGAAGGCTTCGCCCAGATCCGTGTCATCGGCGTTGGCGGCGGAGGTAGCAATGCGGTCAACCGCATGATCCAAGCCAACGTGATGAGTATTGAGTTTATTACAATTAATACAGATGCTCAAGCCTTGCTGCTCACCGAATCCCCTCACCGTATTCGCATCGGTGATAAGCTCACTCGTGGCCTCGGGGCGGGTGGTAATCCCAGCATTGGGGCTAAGGCGGCTGAGGAGAATGCCGAAGAGGTCTACGAGGCCCTCAAAGGCTCTGATATGGTCTTCATCACTGCCGGTATGGGTGGCGGCACCGGGACGGGTGCTAGCCCGATAGTAGCCCAGATCGCACGTGAGATCGGCGCGCTTACCGTGGGCGTAGTCACTAGGCCCTTTAGCTTCGAGGGCAAGAAGCGCCAGGCGGCAGCAGAGGAGGGTATTGCCAATTTGAAGCAGCACGTGGATACGCTGATTACGGTGCCCAATGACCGCCTGCTGCAAGTGGCTGACAAGCGGACACCGCTCTCAGAGGCTTTCCGTCTAGCCGATGACGTGTTGCGTCAAGGTATTCAGGGCATTAGCGACCTGATTACCGTGCCTGGCTTGATCAACCTAGACTTCGCCGATGTCAAGACAATCATGTCAGCCGCTGGCTCCGCTCTCATGGCTATTGGCGAGGCCAGCGGCGACAATCGCGCTAAAGACGCCGCCAATAGCGCTATTGCCAGCCCTCTACTGGATATTGATATCAGCGGGGCGCACGGCGTACTGTTCAATATAACTGGTGGCATAGACCTGACCCTGTTCGAGGTCAACGAAGCTGCCGATATCATCAGTCAGGCGGCCCACCCGGATGCAAATATTATCTTTGGTGCTGTACAAGATCCCAACTACGATGGGCGTGTCAAGATCACGGTGATCGCGACCGGTTTTGACAACGCACCGAGCCACGCATCTACTGTGCATGGACGGCCACAGGTTGTTGCCGCCCAGCAGCCCTATCAAGTCCCGTTGGCGCGTCCTGAATATGATAGAAGCAAGCTCCACTCAGCGTCAACGAGTGGTAGTGCTCTGCATAATGCCAATAGCGGCAACGGCAGTTCGCCAGCGCGCTCCCCATACCAGAACTATGTGCCTGCAACACCACCACCGTTAAACGTGCTTAACGTTCCCAAGCATCCCGCAGGGCTCGCACATGAGCACGTCCCCGCTGCTCAAGATGTCGATGACCGGGATTTTGAACTAGACGATGAACTTGAAGAGGAGAATGAACCGAGAGTATTGCCGATGCCCGAACCAGAGGCTCAGGCGCTGCAGCGTCCTGCATCCGGTACGGGCCAGCAACGTCCTGTGCGCCGCGTTGACCGTGATCTGTTGCGCGGGAACCGCACTCCCTCAGGCTCCGGCGACATAATAGACATCCCTGCCTTTCTGCGCAAACGGTAACAAATAGTCCGTTACGCAACAAGATTTAAAACAGTTCCGGCCGGGCCGGAACTGTTTTAAATCTTGTTGCGTGTTCTTCCCAAGTTCCCCGGTATATCCTCATCGAGGCCGATATGGTTTATCACCACGCGCACTCCGGGAATACCAATCATCTCGCGCTCCAGGGCTAGCTTCATGTCACTGTTCGGCACATCTCCATACAAGCTCAGAATGTAGTTCTCAACCAATACAGAGATATTCTTGGCTCCTTCCAACTTGCCCTTCGCTCTCATATTCTCAATACGCTCATATGCCAGATTGAGTATAGCATCTTCAGCGACGATGAAGTTCCTCACGTTAACGACATTAGGAATCTTCCACATCTCGTCCTCAATTAGCTGGCGCTGGGCTTCTAACTCAACCTTCCCGTAGAGCGCCAGCACAACACCATCGCCCTCAACCTCGTCTATTTCAACTCTGACAGGATGAGCGCTGTACGCCGTGCTACTAACCGTAACCGTGCGCTCAAGCACTTCTTCTGCCTGGGCTAACACTTCATCAGGGGTAAGATGCACGCGCTGCTCAGTGCCGTGAGTCTCACCGTTGTGGCTTGCCATTGGATCCTCCAGCGCCCACCCTACCATAGCAATGAACACAAAGGGTGCAGCAACGATGGAGAGCCAGGGATTATCCGGCACAAATAACACGCCACTCATTGTCACCACGACCGCAATGCTCAAAATAATAGGCCAGAGGCTCGGATTGGGCAGGTGAACATGTTGCTCTTCCTCCAGTTCCACCTCTGCAGCACTTTGCTCCCTAACCACCGACGAACCGACGGTCGTAAGATTAGCATTTTGAAGAGAAGTATCCATACGCTCTCGCTTTCCTCCGCGCATGTGTTAATTAATAGCGAGGACTCTCATACTCGAGGATAGTTGTCCTATCACTAGCATAGCAAATATAGCCGGCTGGTGCAAGCGGGTAGCGAGGGTTTGGACTCAGGTCTGCGCTTGCATCCAAGTCGATCTTGAGGGATACTGGTACCTACGTGAGAGGTTCCTTCCGCGATCGCTACCGCTATGAAGAATAGCTTGTTAGCAAACTGCGAGAGTGACGCCGCAATGGATACATAATGATGGTAGAGGTGTAGACAAACCATGCTTGAATTGCCAGCAAGAGCACATAATAATCAACAGCTTTTCTCCGATCACTATCTTGACGAAACACTGCCACGCCGACATGATTGGCAAGCACTCATGTTTGAAGCTGAGCCAACCAAAGAGCAAATTGCAACCATTTTTGCACAGTATAAACCAGGCGATAAAGAAGCCCAAGTAGAAGACGATCTTATCAAGCCAATATTAAGGGTGCTAGGACATACCTTTGAAGTACAAGCATCACTGGCTACTCCTGATGGTACGAAACAGCCAGATTATATTTTCTACCGTGACCAAGATGCTTTACGTGCCAACAAGGGACTGAAACTGACCGATAAGCTTGTACAAGCAGCATTCGCTGTTGGAGATGCTAAGTACTGGGAGTGTCCACTTGACATTCCAGTGAAAAAGAAGACTAGCGACCCCTTCACAAACAAGAATCCATCGTATCAGATAGCTTTTTACATGCAGCACAGCGGCTTGGAATGGGGCATCCTTACCAATGGGCGGCAGTGGCGACTCTATCACGCGCAAACTGCCCACAAACTTGATCATTACTACGAAGTCGATCTTCCCGCCTTGCTACACAGTGGCGATGTCGAGTACTTTCTGTACTTCTACGTCTTCTTTTGTCGTGCTGCCTTTGATGCACATGCTTTGGGCGTTGCCGCGATACTCAAAGAGAGTAGTGACTATGCTAAAGGTGTCAGCGAGTCGCTGAAAGACCAGGTATACGAAGCGCTGCGCCACGTCGCGCAGGGATTTCTCGACTTCTCAGCTAATAAACTCACAAGCGATGATCTCACAGAGATTTATGACAACTCACTTATTTTGTTATATCGTTTGCTCTTTATCTTCTATGCTGAGGCACGCAACCTGTTGCCGATAAACGACAGCGATTTGTATCGTGAGAGCTATAGCCTGCGCTCTATTACACGGACTATCGAGCGAGATCTGAAAGCAGGAAGAAAATTACGCTCTAACAGCAAGAAGCTCTACTGCGCAACGAAATATATATGCGATTGTATTAACCAAGGTGACCCACCATTGAACATCTCTACATTCAATGGGGGTCTCTTCGACGCACAGCACTATCCATTTCTCGAACACTATCGAGTAGGCGACGAGCGGCTGCAGCAGGCCATTGACCTGTTAGCTCGTGTCGATGGGCAGTTTATCGATTACCGCGATCTCTCTGTGCGCAACCTGGGCACCATTTACGAAGGCTTGCTAGAGTACCACTTGGAGAAAGCAGAAGATAGCGAGGACGGCTGGACGATTGACCTACGCAACGACAAAGGTGAACGCAAGGCAACAGGAAGCTATTACACACCCGATTACATCGTCAAATACATTGTTGAGCAGACGATAGGGCCATTATTGCAAAGCGCAGTCGAGCAAACCCCTGATGAAAAGGGCAAAGTTGACGCAGTGCTAGCCACCAAGGTGCTCGATCCAGCTATGGGTAGCGGTCACTTTCTCGTAGAGGCGACTGAGTACATTGCCCGTTTCCTGGTAGAACTGAACATACAAACACCCAGTGTGCTCAAAGACGCCGACTTGGCCTACTGGAAACGGCGCGTTGTGCAATCCTGTATCTACGGAGTGGATGTCAACCCGCTCGCCGTGGAGCTAGCCAAACTTTCACTATGGTTAAGCACTGTAGCCAAGGACCGTCCGCTATCATTCCTCGATCACCATGTGCGCACAGGCAATGCGCTGATCGGCACAAGATTGGCCGATATCGCTACCTCACCAAACGGCAATGGTTCATCGCGCAAGACAAAGAAAGCAGAAGCGCCAAAAGAGCAACTATCGCTCTTCGATGACGAGGCTTTCCGTCAGAGCATGACCCTTGCCGTGAACCTGATGTGGTTAGTAGAGGATAACCCGGCACAGACGGTTGCCCAAGTCAAGGAACAAGAACAACTGTATGCCGAAATGCGCGAAAAGCTCAGTGGAAAGTATGGGAGAGTTGCCAATCTATACATCGCATATTATTATGGTGTGCCTATCGATACAGCGTTGTGGAAGCCGCTGGTGGATTTCGCCACAGGCCGTACGGATATGGGCTTCCCACAATTCAAAGAATGGTCGGACAAGGCAAACGCTCTTGCCGCGCAGCGCCACTTCTTCCACTGGGAGCTAGAATTCCCAGAAATTTTCTTCGACAAACATGGGCAACCAAAGAGCAGCGACGCAGGCTTCGATGCTGTCATAGGCAACCCGCCCTGGATACGGCAGGAGACATTTAGTGCAGACAAACCTGCCCTCAAGCGTCTCTTCCAGGTCTACCACGGTGTCGCCGACCTCTACACCTACTTCGTCGAACTCGGCAACAACCACCTCGTACCACAAGGACGCTTCGGCTTCATCATTCCCAACAAGTTTGTGCGAGCTAGCTATGGCCTTGCTCTACGCAATTTCTTGCGCGAACAGGTACGACTCGAACGGCTCATCGACTTTGGCGACCTGCGCGTGTTCGCGGAAGCTGGTACCTACCCAATGATCGTGCTCACCACAAAACATTCTGCGACCAAGTCACAGGTGAAATACACTCATTTGAAGCAGCTTCACCCTGGCAACCTCAGCGAAGACGTTACAAGCGGCGAGGTACTACTACCAAATGCTCTGCTCACAGCAAACAACTGGTCGCTCTCTGGTGAAATGATACAGGCTATAGTAGAAAAGATGAAAGCTGCTGGCACACCACTAGGTGAACACGTTGATAGAAAGTTATACCGAGGCATACTTACGGGATTTAATACAGCATTCGTCATAGACCATCGCATACGAGACCAACTTATAGCGGCTGACCCGAAGAGTGCCGAGATCATTAAGCCGTTTATAATAGGTAAAGATGTAAAGCGCTACAGAGTAGACTATCAGCAACGCTACATCATCCTGTCAAAGATAGGAACACCCATTGAGAGATACCCTGCAATTTTTGCTCATCTTCAGCAGTATCAGACTCAACTTGAAAACCGTTGGGATAAGGGCAAGTATTGGTGGGAATTGAGGGCATGCGACTACTACGCTGAGTTTGAGCAGCCCAAGATTATCTTCCCTAACATCTGTAGACAACCCGAGTTCACCTACGATGTGAGCGGTTACTATAGCAACCAGAAGACGTATATCATCCCAAAACAGGATAAGTATCTCCTGACAGTTCTCAATAGTCATGTTACGCATTTCATTTTCCATGTGAGTATGCCAATGCTACGAGGCGGTTTTTTTGAGCCAGGTTATGTGTTCATGAAGAACATTCCCATTCGGCGTATCAATTTTACTACCTCCCCAGACGAACGAACAACGCTCACCAATAGGGGTATCGCATACTACAAAGCCAATCAGCAGGAGAAGCTTCTCGCACTTGTAGAGGCATGCCTTGCCCATGAGACAGAACAGAGCGATGTGGTACACGACCTGCTAGTGTACCTAGCAGAGCGGATGATCGACTTGCATAAGCAGCGACAGGAGGCCCTGGAAGATTTTCTGCTCGCTTTGCAGAGCGTGTTTGCTGATGCGGAACTACAGAAGATTGGCAGGCTATGGACTCCGCTTCCAGTAGCCCCGGCAAGTGACATTAACACACGCAAGAGGATTACTGAGGCACAGCAGAAGCTAGGCTTACTGGCAACACAAACGCTCGACCTACGCGATGATATTGGCAAGCTGAACGAGGGGCAGTGGACGTGGCTCCTGAAGAACCGTGTCAATCCTCCCGATTTAGTCCCTCCGATAAAAGTACACAGAAAATACCAGCCACCAATAGCGGAACTGGACACGCATATCGCATCCAGTGAGCATTTAATAGACCAAGTCGTCTACAGGCTCTATGATCTCACACCAGAAGAGATTACGACTGTAGAAGACACTTTGAAATGAAATGGTGATGTGGTGGGCCGAAGAGCACTGCAAAAACATACCATCATTTCAAAGCACGAATATGCCAAAGGCGCAAAAAAGTATTGACTTTCCCAAGGAAATATGTTATGATTACTGTGTTCCCAAGTTAGGGACATACCAGGGAAACATCAAGACCCTGGCATGAGGCCGTAGGTCTCGCGTTGGTAATCCGAAAGGAGGTCCTATGAGACTAAGCAAGAAACCAATTCGTCTATTTGGGATGGTGTTTCAAATTGACTAGGAGTGCCCGTAGATACGGGCCTACCGCGCCCCTGAGCGTCTGACCAATTCCGCTATCTTGACTGCTCCTTACGATGAGCAATGTCCATACGACGGCACACGTCGCAGGTTGGCAGAGGTAAGCAGGGGAAATCACTGATGACTATCTTGTTCGTTTACCTGAGAAGATTAGCAGTCAATCTGATGTAAACACAGGAGTTGTGTAGAAGAAAAAAACAGAAAGGACTGGAGAAGTGCGCTCCAGTCCTTGTTGTATTAGGAGGGAGTAAATTACTACTCGCCTAGTGAAAGTACAGCCATAAACGCCTCTTGCGGTATCTCTACATTCCCCACTATTTTCATGCGTTTCTTGCCCTCTTTCTGCTTTTCCAGTAGTTTGCGTTTGCGCGAGACGTCCCCACCATAACATTTGGCGAGTACATCCTTGCGCAGAGCCTTCACGGTCTCGCGTGCGATGACTCGTGAGCCAATAGTTGCCTGGATAGGAACTTCGAAGAGTTGGCGTGGGATAAGGCTACGCAGTTTTTCGACGAGGGCGCGTCCCTGTTGGTAGGCTTTATCACGGTGAATGATCAGCGAAAGTGCATCCACAGGCTGCCCATTGACTAGAATATCAAGCTTGACCAGATCCGCCTCTTGATAACCACCGAAGCTATAATCGAGTGAAGCATAGCCCTGAGTACGCGACTTGAGCTGGTCGTAGAAGTCTACGATGAGTTCTGCGAGTGCGATGCTGTAGGTGAGCAAGACGCGCTCAGCCTCAATGTACTTCATCTCTTTGAGCACACCACGCCGCGTCGTGACCAGATCCATAATCGTACCAATGTAGCGAGAAGGAGTAAAGATAGAGATATCCATCACAGGCTCTTCGATCTTCTCGATCTCACCAGGCGAGGGTATTTCTGATGGATTATCAACCTCTACAATCTGGCCACCTTTTTTCTCGACGTGATACTCGACACTCGGTGCAGTTGCCAGAATAGCGAGATCGTACTCGCGTTCTAACCGTTCCTGGATGATTTCCATATGCAGCAAGCCCAGGAAGCCGCAACGAAAGCCAAAACCCAGCGCATTAGAGGTTTCTGGCTCGTAGAAGAGTGAGGCGTCATTCAGCTTTAAACGGTCCAGAGCATCGCGCAGCAGCGGATAGTCATTTCCCTCTACAGGATAAAGTCCGGCAAACACCATCGGCTTAGCGGGCTTGTATCCAGGCAGCATCTCTACTTTGCCCAGCGCGCTAGGAACGGTGACTGTATCCCCAACGCGACAATCTTTGACATTCTTGAAACCAGTTGCGATGTAACCGACCTCGCCGCTGGTAAGCATCTCTGTAGGAATGAGGCGCGGTTGGAAGTAGCCAGTTTCGAGTATCTCTGCGCTACTGCCCGCCGCCATCATGGCGATGCGCTCACCTGTGCGTAACTGCCCGTCAACGATACGCACATAGGCAATGACTCCTTTATATGCATTGTAGTGTGAGTCAAAGACCAGGGCGCGCAAGGGACGATGCACATCGCCTCGCGGAGGCGCTATGTGTTTAACGACAGCTTCCAGAATATTCCTCGTACCGATGCCCTCTTTGGCCGAAGCAAGAATCACGTCCTCTCTGGGTAGACCAATCACATCCTCGATTTCTTGTTTGACCTTCTCAGGATCAGCACTTGGCAGGTCGATCTTATTGATAACGGGGATGATATTCAGGTCAGCTTCTACCGCAAGGTAAAGATTGGCCAGCGTTTGCGCCTCTATTCCCTGCGCTGCATCAATCACGAGCAGAGCACCTTCACACGCGGCAAGACTGCGCGAGACTTCATAGGTGAAGTCAACGTGACCAGGTGTATCAATGAGATTTAGCTCATACACCTCACCATCAAGTGCAGTATAGCTCATGCGTACAGCCTGAGCCTTGATGGTAATACCCTTCTCACGCTCTAAATCCATCTGATCGAGCGTCTGCTCGACCAATTCACGTTTAGAGATAGTGCCAGTAAACTCTAGTAATCGATCAGCAAGAGTCGACTTACCATGATCAATGTGGGCAATAATACAGAAATTTCTAATATGTGATTGCTTGGTCATCTGGCTCCAGCGCAGGAGGAAGCGTTTCCTCCAGATTCAATGATTCCTCCACCCAACACCTCATCACCATCCTCTCCTCCGTAGAAGACTGCTGCTTGCCCCGGCGTGATCGCACGCTGCGGGCGTCGTAGTATTACCTGTACACGGTTTCCTTCTAGAGGGATAACTCGTGCAGACTGTTGGGGTGCCTTGTAGCGCACACGCACGAGTGCCTCGAAAGGCTGTGAGGGCGTTTCACCGCTCACGTAATGCATATTGCTCACGCTAAACTCTGTTTCATCTAAGGCTGTTGCCGGTCCAACGATGAGCGCATTCTGCGCCGCATCAATCTTGAGGACGTGCAGAGGCTCACTTGAGGTAATAGCCAGCCCTTTACGCTGCCCAATCGTATAGTACGCCAGGCCACGGTGACGACCCAGTACTTCGCCCTGCTGGTCATAAATGAGACCCGGCTTGGGCACAGTAATCAGTGGCTTTGCCCCAGTAACTGTGGCGTCCATGCCTGCACCAGCCCCGACCAATTCATGCTGCGCCATCGTGGCATAGCGGTCGATGAAGCCACGATAGTCGTTGTGCGCAACGAAACAAATCTCCTGACTCTCTGCTTTGGCTGCTACTGACATACCTCGTTCGGCCGCCATTGCCCGCACCTGCTGCTTGGTATAGCTTCCCAATGGAAAGCAGGCATGCGATAACTGGTATTGGTTGAGCACGTGCAACACATAGGACTGATCCTTGTCGAGGTCTACCCCACGGCGCAAACGTCGCTTCTCCGTCACAGGGTGATCATCAACGCGCACATAATGCCCCGTCGCTAGATAGTCAGCATCAAGCGCTAGAGCGCGGGCAAGCAGTACTGTGAAGCGAATATGACGATTGCAGGTCAGACACGGATTAGGAGTGCGCCCGGCGACATATTCTTCGTAGAAAGAGTCCACGATCTTGTTTTTAAATTCCTGTTCAACATTCACCAAGTAAAACGGAATATCGAGCATGCGTGCTACACGCCTTGCATCGTCAACAGCCTCAAGGGAGCAGCATTTATTTTGTACAACCCGTTCAATGCCGTCATCTTCGCTCACGCCAGTTTCAGACCAAAGGCGCAGCATGATGCCTATCACCTCGTGTCTCTGCTCTTTTAAGAGTGCGGCGGCGACTGAACTATCCACACCCCCGCTCATGGCGACGACTATACGTGCCATAGTTCTGTGCTCCCGTGTTCTTGACGTAGAAAAAAGGACTAGCCTCGTGGGCTAGCCTCCGTACGGTCTACTGTTATTTTCTTACTGAAATGTAGCGCTAGTGTTGCCCTTTATAACCAAGCTAAGATTAGCATAGCCACATTAATTTGTCAAACACCTTACGTACCCAGGGTGCGCGTCACATGTTTGCAGCGAGCATGACGACCGCAAGGGATCGCCACTACGATCCACGCTCCGCCCGCCTCGTCACCTGTCTAGTAGTGGCAGCGGCTCTGCCCCAGCCATGCAAAAAAGTGACGCGCACCTACGCACCCAAAGTTGCTAGGGCTTTCCTCTCGCAGCAACTGCTCAGCACTTGCTGAGCCTCCCTAAAAAATTGTGCCTGAGCAAGTGATTGCCTTCTATTAAGGTGCTGGCAGTTTGTGCAACGCCAGGTTGATGCCCATCCGTAACGTTTCGATGACGCCTTTGCCTGCCACCGCCACGCTCTCGAAGCTGGGGACACCATAAGGATTCAAAAACTTTTGTAGGACGGAGAGCGAGAGGATATCTGGCAGGTCACGTTTGTTCCATTGCATCACCAGTGGGAAGACCGACACCTCTTTGTGCATCCGTCCGAGGTGCTCGTGCAGTTCGTTCCAACTCTCGATATTGTCCTGCAATTTGCTTGCCTGAGAGTCTGCCACAAAGATCACACAGTCAGCCCCTTTCAGCACTGACAAACGGGTGTGTTGATACAAGGTTTGCCCAGGAACCGTGTAGAGGTGAAAACGGATGGTGAATCCATGCACGTTGCCCAGGTCGAGGGGCAGCAGGTCAAAATACAACGTGCGCTCGATCTGGGTATCCAGACAGACCATCTCGCCGACCTCGTGTGGCCGGACAGCGCGGTGAATGTAGTGCAAGTTGGTCGTTTTGCCGCACAGACCCATGCCATAGTAGACGATCTTACAGTTGATCTCGCGTTTGGCCAGGTTGATCAGTGACATCGTTGAAACGCTCCTTTGCCAGCAAAGAGGCTTCGCTCTACATACGAGAGGAGCGCGGGGCTGAAGGCAGTCTCTTGCTCCATTCGGCTCCGCCTGCTCGCACATCAGAACCACTCTGCTGCTGTGCCCAGGTTGACACTATAGACCTCAAAAGTCGCGTAGGCCTGCTCTGTTTGAGGATCAGGGGTTCGCACCCGAATATAGGTCCCCTCGCCGTGACTGAGCATCTTGAGGGGGTAGACGGTCAGGACGCGATAGCTAGAGACTGCGGCGCGTGAGCACCTGACGCGGCTCTGGAACCTGAATAGAAAGGCGTGACCGCGTTCTTGCTCAGTCAACAGCTTGGAGAGAGAGTCATAGACCTGCCGCGAGACGGTGGGACTGCTGGTGATGTCTACAAACAGATGGCGTACGGTACTCTCAATCTCTGTGTGTGCATCATGGGAGAGCACCGCATACTGTGGTCCCTGCAAGGGGACCCCGTCATAGCAAGAGAGCTCGTTCATGTTGAGATCGACCAGGAAGCGGTTGGACTTCACCGCGCCAATGAACAGAGGTGACCAGGGCATTGCTGCCTGCCTTTCTACTTGTATGCATTAATCATTACACCCTTCGTAAACAGTTCTTACGAAACGGGAGACGCATGTGATGCGAAGAAACGTCCAGCGAGGACGGACTTGAACCGCCTTGAAGGCCTTGCACTCACGCCCGTTCTCATGGTGTCCTTGCCATCGGACTGTCACGGGATACTGTTCCGACCAGCTAGCCTCCACTACTGGCATGCCCCGCTTGGTCGCTACACCATCCTAGTCGATAAGCATCTTCCTTTCACTGGTTATATGTAACGGTGCGTATTGTCAAGTGTTTTACTCAGGAACTTTGAGAATCTTGTAAAATTAGTAACGGTATGTTACGATTACTTGCATGATAGGAAACACCTTTCGAGGAGGTGGCCCCACTGGACGAACAGAAGAAGAAAGAATACTACACAGCAGGAGAAGCTGCGCAATACCTCGCCGAGAAATGGGGCATTGAGTCCTATTCAACGACTGCATTTCGGCTACTCCGGTGGAGATGGAATCTTCAACCTGATATGCACCTTGGCAACGCCTCTCTCTGGAAGCAAGAGACCTTGGACGCTATACCTAAACCAGATCGTTCTAAGCCTCGTCCCAAGAGAGGAAAGAGTAACCTGGCGCGTCTCACTCTTCCAACAGATGTGAACCCATCAGGCTACGTCTCTTCAGAGAATATACCCAGTAAGGGAGTATAAAACGGGTTTTTTTTGCTAAAGAAGTGGTGAAAGTGTACTAAGAAAGCGCTAAAAAGTAGAGCATGATGCAGAAAATGCCGTATCCGAACAGGCTGAGAGCATTGATCAAAGACGCTGGCCTCAATATTCGGGAAGTGCATCGAGAAACAGGCATTCCTGAGAGTACATTGCGCTGGTGGGCTAGCGGAAATGGCGTTATTCCGAGTCGTGAACGTGCTACCCTTGCACGTGTCATTGCGTGTGACATTCATGATCTCGCGCCGCTTCACGGGAATGAATTAAGGCCCCCACTTGAAGAAGAGCCAGCAACCAATATCATTGTGTCTGATTGGAATGGACCCCAAAATAGACAGACAGGATCGGAAGAAAGAGTCGTTGTCGGAAAGATGTACGGAAAAGAAAGGATCATCAAATTATCTTCATGCAACGTTCCCATTCTGTTGCGTTCTACCCGAACCATTGGTCTGCTTCGTTCGAGGAAACGATGGACGCACCTGGGATGAGTCCCAAGGGCAATAAACGGCCTGGTGATGCTGATTTCTTCGCGTGCGCCATTCGTGGAGTAGAGGAAGAGTTAGGGGTCACTGCTGAAGCGATTGACAGTATCAAGGTGCTTTCTCTCAATATTGAATATCTCATTCTTGCCATTGCTGCTGTAGCCATTATCAGAACGCATTTAACCTCCCAAGAGGTGAAGTCTCACTGGCTGATACAAGCCCCTGATCGCAACGAAGCATCAAAGTTTGCAACTGTTTCCACAGATCCCGCAGTTGTGCTACAGAAGTTGTTTAGTAGTGATGTACTCTGGCACCCAACGGCTCGGATGCGCTTAGTCCAGTTCTTGTTTCACACCTATGGGGTAAAAGAAGTGGCAGCCATGCTCAAAGCAAGGAAAGCGTGACAAAGAGCAGAAGTAAAATAGTCTAACAGGAAAACCATCCTAGCATTCACCTCAAGGATGGTTTTTTTCATGCCCAATTTCTCCCTCTATGCAGGCGAGACAAAAACTCATTGGTTGGAGGCTCCTACTGATAACGCTATCTTCCGCAGACGCCGAGGAGGACGAAGTATTCAGATTGCACTGGACTGTCTGGATATTGAAAGGGCAATCAATGTGGCAAAGATCGCTAAAGAAGAAGGTGCAGACTTTTTAGAAGTAGGAGATCCTCTTATTAAGAGCCAAGGCGTTACTGCGATCAGCAAAATTAAGCAAGCTACATCTGAGATACCGATTGTCGCCGAAATGATGTCTGCTGACTGGGGGCAAGATCAAGTCGAGTTAGCTGCAACGCATGGAGCTGATCTCGTGTTTCTCATTGGTCCAGCATCACAAGTCAGTGTGCAACGAGCAGTTTCGATGGCGAGACGCTTAGGCTTGATTCTGCTTCTCGATGTGCCCCTTGAAGCATCGCAGGAATGGTGTGCTGCTGTGCAAAAGGCTGGAGTAGATGGACTTGTCATTACGACCAATATAGATATCGGATCTGATACTCCATCTGCAGAACAACGGGCTGCAATCATCCGTCGGTGGAGCGAACTGCCGCTAGCCGTATCGGGGGGCTTTAGTCCATATGACTTACCTGCGATGAAAAACATGGAGTGTGATATTGTTATTATCGGAAGAAGTGTCGTTGACGCAGTTGATCCGAAAAGTGCGATCGGAAGTTGTGTGTCTGCTTTCAAACTCTAAGTGAGGCTGTCTGCCAAATCGCCCTAAACTTGTTCGTCTAAGCGGCTGGCAAGTTCCTTGAGCAAGTTTCACACGCACACCGTACTTGCTAAGCCTCCCAGTGAGTGGATAAAAGGTTATAGGAGATACTGCCATTGGAGAAGAACGTCAGCAAGATTGTACCGCTTTCTCAAGTACCTCTGGAGAGGGTGGTGGAACTTGCCACAGAGTGCATGCCATATGTCAGACCTCGATCAGAGTCAGATTACTGGATGTATGGACGGCTTTTCTCGACGACCTGTCGGGCAATGGTTGTTGATAGTAGTGTTGTTGGTGTGATCATTGCGTTTCGCAGCCAAGATGATTCGAACGAGGTGTATGTGCACGATGTCATGGTTGCGACCAGCGCTCGTCGTCTGGGTTACGGGCGAAAGCTAATGGAAGATGTCATGCATACTGCCGCTCGGTGGGGGGTCGAACGTATCTGGCTGACCAGCGAGATCGAAAATGTGGCCGCTCAGAAACTCTGGTGCAGCTTGGGTTTTATAAACCGTCCTGCCAATACATTCGTGAATGGCATCTGGGTTTCTTTAAATTTTAAGGGGCCAGGGCGTGATCGTGTAGTGTATGAGCGTTCGCTGCGAGATATCGTCGTCAATTCTAAGAATGCTCGTGAATAGAAAGATATGAGTGCCTCTTGACACGATGGATAAGAGAAAAGGATAAAAAGACACTTTGGTAGAAACTGCGTTAGAAAAAATCATTGTATTTGACTTGGATGGCGTGATTACGAGCGAAGAAATCTACTGGGATTGCGCTGGACTAGCATTGCATGAATTGCTGTACAGCTCACGCTACTGGAACCTGGATGGGATGTCTCCCTATCATCCTGCTACGAACGCACGGGAAAGTCACGAACTGAGTCGGGAGGTTTTTCCTGAGTGGCTCATTCTAAGCTTTAAGGCACGTGCGTTGAATTCCAACTGGGATACCTGTTATGCTGGGGCGAGCCTTCATCTGATCGATCTCCTCGCACAACTACCTCGCAGTAGTGAGTTACGGCCATTCAAGCCATGGGATACCTATTGGCTTGTTGCATTACGAGAACAGATCACAGAAACAAATAAAGCAGAATCCATCCTTCATCGTGCAAAACGTGGAGCAAGGCAGTGATGGCCTCTTCATCAAGGCCGCTCTCCTCCTGCTCCCAAGGACCAAGTGCCTGTAATACATTCTTCAAGATCCCGCAGTCCTGGAAGATGCTCGGGTCCTTGCCCGCAACTGGTTGCAATCGCTTTATCGATGACCAGATCAGTCACCGCACTCGCGACCAGACAAGCCTGCCGGTAGGCACGACTGATGGAACGTTCCCATCCCTGCTCATAGGCTTCCCAGAGCTGAAAAATGACGTCGTCGAGTTGGCCGCTACTGGTCATGATCACATTGACGAGAGAGACGCCGCCGACGCCCCAGAGCGCATCTCCCCAGTCGATGAAATGAATGTCCTTTCCCGCAACCGCAATGTTGCCAGACCAGAAGTCCCCGTGGACAACAGTTGAGGGAAGAGCGGAAAGCTGCTCCGCTAGCCCACGAAAGAAGGAAGAAGCCTGCTCAAGAAGCGAGGCAATCCGCTGGAGGGAGTCTCGCGCTTCGGCTGCTTGCCGCTTCATGGCCCATTGGCAGACGTCGAGCGCCTGCTGTTGGAGATGGTCTCCTTCGCATTTGACAAGCAGTGAAGGCAACGTCTGGTCACGGAACGCACGTTGTTGCAGCAGGCCAAGTATCCTGGCTGCCTTAATGGCAACTGGCCTGGAAAGAGCCGAGGGACCACAACGCCCAGCATCTTCCATCAGAAACCAGCACCACGCAGCAGAAGGAACGAATCCGCGATGAGCACACGAGGAATGCAGGGAGAATACAGATCGTGGAGGCGTTGCATCACCAGCGCCTCGTTCCTGCTCCGGGGCGTGCCTTTCAAAAACAGGCGGGTTCCGTCACACAATTCAAGACGGTAGACCTTGGACCAATCGCACGGCTCCCAACAGGGATGAATGCTCTGGATTGTGTCAGAGAAAAGGGTATGGAGATGCTCTTGTATGTCTGCAATAAGCTCGCTCATGGGTGTATCATAGAAGGAAGCCAGGGCCTTGTCAAGTGTGAATGGCCCACTATCATCCTGTAGAAGTAGGAAGGGCAATCATGATAAAGATGCGTGATTTCTCCCAGCGGGATATTCCCCCTCTCCTGGAGTTGCTTCATGCCGACCAACTCCCCGCACAACCACGCACCACCGCTCACGATGTGCAATGTGCCTTAGCTGGACAAACCACCATTGATCAGAAGTGGTGGGAGGCGCTTGCAGGTATACGGACAATTGTTGCTACGCAAGGCAACGACATTCTTGGCGCTGCCTCGTATGGAGTGCAAAAGACAGATCGGAGGGGAACACTCCAGCCAGATGGATCAGGGTGTCTTCTCTGGCTTCATGCTCGTGAAAATCGTCCTGTAATAGAGGCACTGCTGGCAGCCGTTCTTGCCTCATTGCAGGAGTGTCCACGCGTCTACGCCTTCTGGTTCGCGACGCCACTGACCGTGGGAATAGAGGGGTTGCCTCTCGCTCATCGTCCAGTGACCCACCAGGTGCTTTGTGAGCACCACTTTGTTGGGAAAGATGATTGGCTCTATATGGCAGGCCCGATTACGACTCAAGCTGAGCAAGTCGCCGATGTGGAAAGGACTGCACATGGGTGGAAGCTCTCTCTCCAGGAGGGAGATGAGCGGATCGCCGAGGCTGATGTCAGTCTGGGGAAGAACAGGCTTGGTGTTCTCCACTGGCTCTGGGTGCGGGAAGATCGGCGTGGTCACGGTTTAGGCACTCGCCTCTTCTTCCAAGCAAGAAAGTTGCTTAGTGATGCTGGCGCACATACTGTCCTGTTGTTTGTTGACCATGATGATCCTGTGGAACGTGATCGTACACCTGCTATTCGTCTCTATCAGCGTCACGGGTTTGAAGTGATAGATCATCTCTGGTCGTATTGGAGAGGAACACCACCCCCCTGGCTTGCTACTCCGTAGCGATTGCGCCTTGTCTCTCGGCACCAATCACCCATTGCTCGATGGCCTGGATTGTTCTCAGCAGCGAGGAGTCGCGACACATGTCCAAGTGCTTCTTGGAAATGAGACCATAGGCGATAGAGCGCTCCACGTTCAAATATCGTTGCTGATAGGTCTCAAATGCGCGAGAAAACGTCTGTTTGGCACGAGGAAGGGCTGCGCGGGCCTGACGTGGATATAATTGTACGACGAGAGCTTTACTCCGATGATACGGGGTAGGAAGATGCGCAGCATACCGATCGATCAGCGGCAATGACAGTGCATACCGCGTGAATGAGGGGGTCATGAAGGGGTCTCGCTCTGGTATTCCCCCAGCAGGCGGAATGCTATCTGAGGGGAAGACTGCATCCCAGGCATCTGCAATGGCCCAGGAGCGATGGTGTGTTGAATGAAACGTCAGGATCTGCTGCACCCATGATTTTGTCCATTCCTCAACATGAGATTGGTAGCATTCCGAGAGGACCAAAGGTGCCTGGATGGTACACAACTCTGGCCAGTTGGTCGCCCAATAGAGCCAGGATGACCAGCTTGTGGGAAGCAACGATGCCATTATTGCCAGGGCTTCGGTTGTTAGGCGGCGCGTGCTTCCTCCAACCATAAGATCACGAAGGTAAGAGAGGGCCGTGTGCCATTGTTGCACACGGAGAAACTGTGGGAAGAGATACCGCACTGCTCCCAACAGTTCATCTGCGCCGTCACCGGATAACAATACCTCGGCTCCTGCGGTAGCGGCCACGTCGGCAATCGCCCGATTAAACCGTGGCATCGCATCATTACGCGGCCCTGCGGAATGCCAACATGGTTCTGGAAGAGGTAGAGACGGGTCGATCACATCCTTAATTACATGGAGTTCGCAAGACAGGCCGAGCGATTCAATGAGTTGCCGAGCGACAACTGCGCAGCTCCGGCCAGAGTCGTCCATCAAATCAATGGTCATAGCAAGAAGTCGGTGCCCTTCGCGTCGGCACAGCTCATGAGCATGGAACAGCACAACAGTGGAATCCAGGCCGCCTGAAAGAGCAACTGCGACAACAGAAGCATCTCCCATGCAGCTAGCCACACTCTGCCGAAATTGCATGAGAAGATCGTCACGCGTCGCCCGAGCAGGCGGCCAAGGGACAGAAGGCCGCAATCGCGAGACCTCCGTCCAGGGACAATCTGGCAGAAACTCCCCCACCAGGGCTGGCGGAGCCAGGTATAGCGCGAGCTTCGAGAGTGAAAAACGTGGGCGCTCTCCAGCAAGGGCAAATGAATCGGGTCCGATCTGCCCATCACGTGAGGCATACAGAGGAGTACGTCCGGTGGGATCGCCCTCTGAGAGATCAGGGAGCATCTGAAACATCTCCTATCTCTTGACGATCTGCCAGAGCTTCTGCAAGTTCCTCAGGATACTCAACCCTAAAGCACCGTTGGAAGGATGGCTCACGTAGCTGATATTTCCGCCTTTTTCTCCTTGATGTTTCGATCCATCACCAGGACGACTTTTAGCTGACATGGAAACCTCCCTGAAATATGTATCTGGAATGTGCCTGCCATTGGAGAAAAAGCCCCGCTACGCGCAAATCGCTTCGTGCCCTCAATGATGAACGACGACCCCCTTCAGCGAAAGCTTGAGGCTTCTCAGAGGCGTGACCTCTGGTCGGTACACCGACATTGGGACATTCATGCTTTTCCTCATGCGAACGATTTCCCATGGAACTGCCAAGCATGATTCCACTATTTGTGTGTGACACGCTCCAATAAAGTTTGTCACCCTGATTAGGGTCTGTCAAGCAATTTGAGGAAAAAGAAAGTCGTGCGATACTCTTGTTCTGTGGCAAGAAAAAATGTATACTGGCTAAAAACACGCCCGATAAACCTACACTATTACCGAGCAAGGGGATGAGCCATAATGCCAAAGAAGTCCGCGACCCCACGTAGCGGAACCCAACGCAGTAAAGCAAAGGCGCACAAAAATATTGAACTCGTACGCCCTGCCTCAGAGAAGCCGATAACAGAGCAAGCAAATACTGTAGATACTACCACACCGGAGGTGGCCGATGCTTCGACAAGAACGGCTCCCAAGACTCACAGCGTTGCAGAGCGCTCTACTGCTCAAAAATCTCAGAAAGTGCGCGCAGAGCAGAGCACTGCCACGTCAGCCACCACTACGACAACCAGCACAGTAAGTACAGAGGCATCACCGAAAGGGAGTGCTGCTGCACGTCTGGCAGCTCGCCGTCAGAGCACACAAAAAGCGCAGCAGCGTAGTAGTCCGGCTCTTATTACCCCCGAACACTATTCCTATGTTCGTAAGGACCTTGTTCTTATCGCAGTTCTAGCTTCGATCATGTTTCTAGTAATAATCATTCTTCATTTTGTCCCAGGAATAGGCTCGTAAAGAAGCAAACGAGAAGGCACCGGACATGACCGGTGCCTTCTCATAGACTGTGATTGTGGACTACAATGCATCCCAGCGAGACGCAGTCCTCAGTTAGTGAACTAGCGGGCTAGTGCCTAAACCTGTAGGAATACCCTGACGGTGCGCTGCTGGAATAGTGACGCCCAAAACGCGTTGCATAGCCATAGTATGGCAACAGTCGCCCCAATCATGGAAGAAGCGGCAGGTGCAGTACCATTCTCCGTCATCGAAGGTAGTGGTGTGAATATCATTTTCGCCATGAAATTCTGCTTCAAAGCGAGTGAATTGGATCCGTTCGGGTTCTCCCGCATAGCGTTTGGCTTTCGCAACTTTGCTTATCATGCTCGAGTTCATGTCTGCACTCTCCTTAAAATTTTGCAATCACTCCACTTGCACTTACTACAAAAACCCTGAAAAATAGAAAACACCAGGGAAAACAAACCCCGGTGTCTCTTTTTACACGTCAGTACTCATCGTCGCTTCCACATACAGAAATGCCACTTGCGGTGCCGATGAGACTGAACACATAAGCGCTGCAACCTCAGCCAGGCCATTCCCTGGATTAAAACGCCCGCTACTTTAGCTTGTATAGATAAAACAAAAGATACGGGCCACGTGACAACTTCCCATACCCACAAGGTGGGGCTTCTGGAAAGATTCTGGTGTATCGTCCTACACCATTGATGCGCTAAGCTGAATCTCAATGTCTCTGGTGATACCAACGATTATACCATAGAGATCGCCGAAAGTCCACTGCTGGAGACTTCAATCTGCCTATTTTTCAGAAATTTGCTATTTTGGGGGATAGCTATCGCCGTAACGTCTATGTCGCTTTGGCTAGGCGCGTCTCGCTTACTACATCTTTGTACACGCTATGCATGCTGTTAGCAACGCTCCTCCAACTATATTGCAGGACGGAGGGACGGGCGGCAGCTTGCATGTGCGCTCGCAAGTTGGAGTCGCGCAGCAAAGTATCGAGTCGTTCAGCGAAGAAGCCAGGACAGCGCGGGACGAGATAGCCCGTTTCGCCGTGATGCACAATTTTTGTCAGGCCCCCAGAGCGTGTGGCTACAACCGGTGTACCACAAGCGAGAGATTCGACAGCGACGAGGCCAAAGCTTTCGTGATAGGACGGCACGACAGTTATATCAGCGGCACTGTACAACATAGGCAGCTCCGGTTGGGGACGCGCACCAAGGAAGCGTACGCGATGACTAATACGCAGTTCCTCAGCCAGCTTCTGGAGCTTTTGCAGGTCACTATCACCTACAAGTGTACCACCAACAATAACTATCTCAGCATCTTCTTCCATCATAGCAGCAGCTTGTAAGAGCAGATCGGCACCCTTGAAAGGGTCTAGCCGACCCACAAAAAGCAACATAGGGTGGTGCAGGTCCAACTGTTGCCTTGCCCGCTGCCGCTTGTGGGGGACAAACAACTTGAGATCGACACCGCAGGGAATAATCTGTACTTGGCTTACAGACGCTGCGCACAGGCGTATCATTTGCATACGTTCTTCTTCAGTAGCTGCGATGATACGGTCTACGTGTTGAATGAGACGCTGCTCCGTCTCCAGACGCAGTTGCGGTTCAGGCTCACCGGGATGAGCAAGTTGTTTAAGACGAGCTAAGGTATGAAACATCGTGACGTGTGGAACACGCCAGCATTTCGCCAGACGCGACCCAACTACACCAGAGAGCCAGTAGTGGCTATGGAGCAGATCATAGTAGTTGGCATCGCTGTAGCGGAATTCTTCAACCTGCTGGGCGAATGAGGGCAGATACTGGTAGAGGTCGTTTTTGGAAATGGATGCACGTGGGCCAGCTTGAATATGAATGACGCGTACATTCCGACTCAATTGCACGATACGCGGTGTGTCTTCGTGTGCCCAGCGGGTAAAGATATCGACGTGTATGTTTTGTTGGCCTAGTTCGTTAGCAAGTTCACGCATGTAGACGTTCATGCCACCCGCATCCCTTGTACTGCCCGGACTATCGAGAGGAGACGTGTGAACGCTGAGCATGGCTACAGAAAAAGACATGGTAAAAGACTCCTAATTCTTCACTTGTTAGAGACATTTGTTGCAGATGCGGGGCCAGCGTCCTTCACTGACAATTTGATCACGTGTGAGCACCTGTTTCCCTCCTTTCTCAGTTTCCATTCAAGAGAACAAGTGCGCAGAAGCTTTCTATTTCCTAGCTACGGCTACGCAGGTCGCGGACAGCCTTACGCATCTCCTGTGGGCCGATGCCTCTTCCCTGCGAAAGTTCCTGTAGGCAATCAGCACGTTGTTCAAGAGCAGTACTAAACTGCTGTTCTGTCATACCGACTATAGTAGCTAACTCATCGAGGATAGTTGAGTCCGCGTGCAGGAACGTGTCATCGAACTGATTCCACAGCGACAAAGGTAGAGTCACAATAGTGTAGGGATCTTCAGGGTCGGCCTGAGGACGAATGAAATGAGTTGTGAGCCAGCGACGACGCGGTGGATAGATATGTCCTACCAACCCAATGTTGATGATCAACCCAAGGAGGCGTACATCTTCGGCGCGTAAACGCAAATCATGCTGGTACATGTGAATAACATCGTCAACGGTATCAGCATGCACACTGGTTGCGATATGATAGCCTTGACTGGGTAGCGCCAGATAGCGGCGGGCGACGCGCCCCCACATATAGATGGGCAGATGGTCACTCACCTCATTACAGAGGGCATAGGTCGTTGCGGGATCGATATCAGGTATGTGCGTAAAGGCAAAGTTTTCATACATGCCCGACATGTAAGCCAGAGCACTATCCTCGGGCAAAAATTGAAGCAGAGCATTAAGCGTTGTTGTTTTCCCTACGCCAGGCTGCGGGTCCGTCGGGCCAGCCACAGTCAGCGATGCTCCTTGCTCTAGCATGAGCCATACAAGAGCCGCTGTCTCTGTATCGACACTGCCCAAGGCGATAATTTGCGCTATCGTGAGCGGTCGCCGAGACTCATAGTGCCAGAAGTAGCGTTCGTAGGGATCACGTGGGTCAAACATGTTTGTTCCCTTCCTGCGGATACAACATCTTGCGTCGTGAGCGATTACGTCTTTTGCTCCCCTTGCTCCTGAGATTCACTCTTGTCTTTGAGTACATCAGGGATGGGTGCCTTGAGCCAATCAGGGCTGGGGCTCCAACCAATGGCGAGAACATGAGGAACTTTTGCGTCTTCCACTTCTACTAAACTGACTGACGCATTAGCGATAAATAGTGAGCCAGCGTGTCTGACCTCCAGACCGCTGTAGTGGGCCAGTAGCAACTTCACCACATCGCTGTGGGCAACAAAAGCGGGATAGGCTCCACTCTGCTCCTGCTTGCGCCAACGCTCAACAGCAGCTACGACCCGCTGCTGTACCTGAGGAAATGTCTCAATCCCCTCTGGAGCCTCGGTTGGGTTGCTCACATACTGCCCCCATGTCGGATCATGCTTTACAAGCTCCTCGATCACCTGTCCTGCCCATTTGCCGATATTGGTGTCCATCAAATCCGGTTCCAACTGCACAGGTAAATTTCGTCCCTGTGCGATAACCTTGGCAGTTTCACGTGCCCGTTCGAGAGGACTAGTAATGACGGCACTGATGGGTAGAACAGACAATGCCTCGGCGAGGTGTATGACCTGTTGTCGCCCGTTGTCATTCAACTCTACGCCAGGAAGCTGTCCTGGCAAACGATGCTCAACATTCCACGCCGTTTGCCCATGTCGAATTAGAAGTAGTGTTTGTTTCATGTATGAATGTCTATTTCCCACTCTACAAGATTGTGTAAGCTGCACCCGCCAGCACAAGAAGCGGATAGCTGCATCCAAATAGAGCCATGCAATACGTATCCAGCTTGCAGCGGTAGCTAGCAAAGCTTTTAAATTTTTTTTGTACATTGGCTGAATTTCAACTTCTTACACAATATGGAGTAGAGTTGCACAGTTGTTTTTTATTGTATCAGGGGAGAGAGCGAAGCCGCAAGCTGACAAGCATACGGCGAGATTTTTTGGTTGACAAAGCAACAGCAATGCAGTACAATCCTAGAGTCGATGTGCAAGCCACGCTGTATGCCTCGTTCGTCTAGTGGTCAAGGACGCCGCCCTTTCAAGGCGGAGGTCACGGGTTCGAATCCCGTACGAGGTACCGTTTTTGTAAAGGAGCCCGGCACCCAAGTCAAGAGTCGTGCTGGGCTTCTCTCTATCTGCCTGTTATCGCCAAGCCATCCACGCTGCACATTGTAGGAGGTGTTTGCTATGTTGAGCGTCGAAGAGGCTCTTACATTAGTTCTCGCCGAGATCAAAGCATTGCCTGTTGTACAGGTTCCATTATCTGAGTCACTTGGGCTAGTACTAGCTCAGGATCTCATCGCACAAGAAGACATTCCTCCCTTTGCCAACTCTGCCATGGACGGGTTTGCACTACTGAGCAAGGACAGTCGACCACAAGCTGAGCAACTTGCCCGCCTTCGTGTGATTGGAGAGGTTGCGGCGGGCTATGTGGCCGACCGGGCAGTCGAAACGGGAACGGCAATGCGTATTATGACAGGAGCGCCTGTGCCTCCTGGAGCAGATACAGTTATCCAGATAGAGTTGACGCGCTCCACTGCCCCAGATTGGGTAGAAATCTTACAAGAAATCCCAGCGGGAAACAACATTCGCCTAGCAGGTGAGGATATGCGTCAGGGGCAGATCGTGCTACAACGCGGTGCCGAAATTGGCGTATGGGAAATCAGCATATTGGCAACGCTGGGATGGGCACGTGTACCAGCGGTACAACGCCCACGTGTGGCGATTCTGGCAACGGGTGATGAAGTGCTAGATGTAGACGAACCTCTGCGCCCGGGTACGATTCGCAACAGCAATAGCTATCTGCTTGAAGCTGCCGTACGACGTGCGGGTGCCGAACCTCATCGTCTTGGCGTTGCCCGTGACACGACTGAAAGTCTGCGTGAGAAGTTCAGCGAAGCCATGACCTATGATCTCATCCTGACGTCCGGCGGCGTCTCGGTGGGGGAGTTTGATCTTGTCAAGAACATTCTATCGGAGCAGGGAGAGATGAGTTTCTGGCGTATCAATATGCGTCCGGGCAAACCTCTTGCCTTTGGTCATATCGGCAACGTACCACTGCTAGGATTGCCTGGTAACCCAGTGTCGAGCGCTGTAACCTTCGAGTTATTCGGTCGCCCTCTGTTGCGCAAGATGCTAGGTCATACACGCTTGCAGAGACAACAGGTCGACGTTGTAGTTGTCGACGGTATCAGTGACCGTGCGATGCGCCGCCACTATGTGCGCGCCCACGTTGAGTGGCATGACGGGCGTTTTATCGCTCACACCACTGGCAACCAGGGACCCCATCTGCTGACATCTCTGCTCAACGCCAACGCCCTGATCATTGTACCAGAAGGAGGTGTCAAAATAAATGCTGGAGATACAGCCAGGGCTATGATGCTAGATTGGCCCGAAAAGTGATAGTTGGAGTTAGCGTCCACTTCCTACAACAGCGTAGGCGGCGTTACTAGACGTGGGCACTGGAGCCTCGGGCTGTGCTGAAGCAGTTTGGGCACGACCTTGTATGAATGTTGCACCATACTCATCTTTGCTTGATGGTAACTGCTCTTTAGCTGAATCTGTTGCTAACATATATGATGGTATAAGGGAGCTAGGCAGTGGTTGAGAGTGCGGAATAGAGGCTGGCATAGCATGCTTGTTGTTTGGACCGGCTGCAACAACCTCTCTAACTGCTGAAGAGGACATACTGCTCTGCTCAGAGGTAGGATCAACAGCGTATAGCAGTCCCCCGTTCAGCAACTCAGCAGCGATCTGACAGACTGTTGCAGGTGTCATACCTAGTTCTTGACACATCTCTTGTAATGACGTGTAGCCATTGACACATGTCAGCACTCGCCATTGCTGTGGAGTTAAGGTCACATAGCGAGACTGATCCTGTTGATGCGAAAGTCTAGCGGGCATCAGTAGCATTTCTGGTCGCATAGAACAGGGATCGACGCCCCTAGTAGGAGATAGTGTTGATGGAGGAATAAGCGGTGCAGGAGGCGGAGTCTGCTTGTCGGGGAGAGGGCCGCCCCCTTCCTCTTTGCTCGAAAAGGTGAGCTGATTACGCCTTGAAAAGACATCAGCCGCAGGATGTAGGGAATTAAGCAGTGAGGTGATAGACATACCTACAAGTAGCCGACCAGCAGGAGGTACAGCTTCGTCTGCAAAGTGCATCTCACCTTGCGACCATGCAAGGACGACGCGCAACACCTCTAATACCTTTTCTGTAGCCCAGGAGCGCAGTTCTTCACGTCTAACATATCCTAAGTCCATTAAAGTGAGGGCTATACGCATCTCGGTTGCTGATTCAGTTCCAATGCACAGCATTGCATCCTGCGCCGCTTGAGGTGAAATAATGTTGGCCTGCACTAAGCGCTCTGCAAGAGTCGCGTTCGTGCGGAGAGGGCCAATACAGACTAATTGCCCACCTCGAAAATAAAATTCTACCCACTGCACTCCTTGCTTTACAACAAGCACCCCAGTTTTTGCATGAGTCTCGAGCCGTTGCAAGACCATCGACAAATCAAGCTGCTCCAATGTACCTATAAATAAGTAACGCATTCCTTCACCGCTATCCAAAAACGGCTCTTACCGCGGCAGACACCAGGGGCCACGCAAAGATAGAGAAGCTGAACACGTATAAGCCTCTTGCTTCTTGAACAAAAATACGCTTTTCCCACGAATGCGTCTACTAGCGCAAGAGTCCACTACAGTTTTCGTCTTTTCCTCAACGCCACCACTTTACGGAGGGAGAGGGATTCGAACCCCCGGGGCGTTCACCCAACTGTTTTCAAGACAGTCGCAATAGTCCACTCTGCCATCCCTCCGCCCGTAGTGTAGCACATTTTCCAGGCGAAAGGAAGCAGCAAAGAAAGAAGTCAGGGTGGGTATTCGTCGCAGTAGTGTTGTGTGTGCTATGATACGAAGAGAGTACACAGACCGAGCCAGCACACATTGATGTGAATGCAGCTAGCAATATAGGTAAAAAACCACATGATGAAGTTTCCTAGACGTATTGCTTTACTTGGAAGTACCGGTTCAATCGGTCAGCAAACGCTAGACGTAGTGCGACATTTCCCTGAGCAATTCCACATAGTTGCTCTGGCTGCACGGCAGAATATAGCACTTCTTGCACAACAAGTACATGAGTTCAAACCATCCTTTGTCGGCTGTTTTGCCGATACGCCCGCAGCAGAAGAATTGGCACGTATAGAGCTTCCTGAAGCTATTCTCGGTGAAGAGGGTTTGCTGGAAGCCGCAACGCATGCAGATGCGGACATCGTCGTCGCGGCTACTTCAGGCTTGATGGGATTGCACTCAACACTAGCCGCTATCGAAGCTGGCAAAGCTATCGCTATCGCCAATAAAGAGACATTGGTGATGGCAGGCGCACTGGTGACCCAGGCTGCACAACGTGCTGGAGTTCCACTGTTGCCCATCGATAGTGAGCACTCTGCCATCTGGCAGTGCCTACGTGGAGAAGAGAATTCCACAATTCAGCGTCTGCTTCTCACCGCCTCGGGTGGGCCATTCCGTCGTGCCACAGTTGAGCAATTGCGTTCGGTAACGGTACAACAAGCCCTCGCTCACCCTACATGGCATATGGGCCAGAAGATTACAATAGATAGTGCGACGCTGATGAATAAAGGGCTGGAGGTGCTTGAGGCTCACTGGCTCTTTGATATCCCATATGAGCACATCGATGTTGTTATTCATCCCGAGAGTATTGTACATTCTATGGTAGAATTTATAGATGGCTCGATTAAAATGCAAGCCAGCCTTCCCAGCATGCATTTGCCAATCATGAACGCTCTGACATATCCGGCACGGCTGAACTGTGCCACCAGTGGGTTTGTGCGTGAATTGCGTTGGGCCGACATAGGGACGCTCAGTTTTGAGGCACTTGACATCACACGGTTCCCTTGCTTCCGCCTAGCGTTGCAGGCTGCCAAGCTGGGAGGAACCTATCCTTGTGCTTTGGTGGGAGCCGATGAAGAAGCAGTAGAACTTTTCCTAACAGGCAAGATTGGTTTCCTGGACATAGCCGAACTGATCGAGGCCGTACTGGAGAAACACCAGTCAGTGCAGCAACCGGACCTGCCGGCCACGCTAGAGGCTTGTGCCTGGGCACGTAGAACGGCACAGCACTTGTACAAGAGATCTGCGTAATAGCTTAAGAGGTTATTAGATAGATAGAGGGAATGTTTGCATGAATAACTGGTATCTACTGGCCGCCATTCCGGTGTTTGGATTGCTCGTGTTGGTGCATGAATTCGGCCATTTCATTACAGCAAAGTGGGCGGGTATTCGGGTAGAAGAGTTTGGTCTGGGCTTTCCTCCCCGTCTGGTTGGTTTTCGCAAACGCAAGCGTGGAGGATGGGAGGTCATCTGGTTTGCTGGAAATCGCTCAGAGGGAGAAGACTACCTCGACAGCAAGCAAACACCATTTAGTGGTACGAGCGGCGGCGTAAGCACATTTAGTACGCCTGCTAATGCAGCAACGATCTACTCGCTCAATCTTATACCAATCGGTGGCTTCGTGCGCATGCCCGGTGAGAACGGCGACATACATGATCCAGATGGCAACTACGACCCACAGAGCTTTGCTGCTAAGAGCGCAGGGAAGCGTATTATTGTATTGTGCGCTGGCGTCACTATGAACGTCCTGCTTGCCATTGTGTTGTTTAGCATCGCCAATGGCCTCCCTGTGCCAACATCTCCGGCTGTCATTGGTCAGGTCGTTGCTAACTCTCCAGCCGCGCAGGCAGGATTACGGCCAGGTGACACCTTTATCCAGGTAAATGGCCACCCTGTGAAACTCTTCAGCGATGTACAAGCTATCGTCGGTCAGGCTATCGCTGATGACATGGGTCAACACGCGACGGTACCAGTCAACATGCTCATACAGCACAAGGGTGATGCTCATAGCACCTCCACAACGGTGAATGTGCGCGTACACCCACCAGCAGGTCAAGGCCCAATGGGCATTGACGCGGGGAGAACAGTCGTCTTCGTCAGTTCGCCAATCTGGCAAGCTCCCTTAAAAGGGATCGCACAGACCTTCGAGCTAATGCGTGTGATTATCAGCCAGATCGGTCTGCTGGTTGTAGGAGCGATTAATCTGCATATGTTGACCGGACCGGTAGGTATTGTCAAGTTCACCGGTCAAGTAGCGCAAACTGTGCCAGCAGTCGGCTTGTCACCGCTCCTGAGCTTCACAGCGTTTTTAAGCCTTAACTTGGCGATCATCAACATTTTACCTTTCCCTGCTTTGGATGGTGGCCGCGTTTTATTGGTATTGATTGAAGTTTTGCGCGGCGGAAAGCGCCTCAAGCCAGAGCGAGAGGGCGTTATTAACCTGATTGGTATGGCAATTTTGTTGACCCTGGTGGTTATTGTCACAATTAACGACGTATTCCACTGGGGCAGTTAGACATGTGGAGCAATGATTTTGTGATGGAAATCGTACGAAGGAAGACCCGACAGATTCATGTCGGCGATGTAGCTATTGGCGGTGAGGCACCTATTGTAGTGCAATCAATGACTACCACCTATACACGTGACGTTGAAAGTACAGTGGCACAGATTCATCGTCTGCAAGATGTTGGCTGTGAAATCGTGCGTGTTGCGGTACCGGAGATGGAAGACGCGCTGGCAATCGGCGAGATTAAGAAGCGTATTCGTATTCCGCTCGTTGCTGACATTCACTATAACCCTTCTCTCGCCACCGCAGCGATTCAGCAAGGTGTCGATAAGGTGCGTATCAATCCTGGCAACCTGATTAATGGGCGTACATCCCTGCAGCAGATTGTTGCGGCTGCCAAAGAGCGCAATATCGCTATGCGTATAGGCGTGAACTCAGGCTCTATTGACGCACTTGACCAGCGTACACAGATGCAGCGCATCCAGGTGAGACTGCGTGACGATGGTGTATTGGAGCGTAGCGATCCGGCTGAAGCACGTCGCAAGGAGCGGGAACACCTGGCGGAGCGCATGGTAACACGAGCTTTGGAGTATATTAGCTGGTGTGAAGCAATAGGCTATCGCGAGGTCGATGTGTCGCTCAAGTCCTCCTCCGTCATGACCGCTATTGAAGCCTACCGCCGTTTCTCGCTGCGTTCAGACTATCCTCTGCACCTAGGCATCACTGAGGCGGGAACGCTCATCTCCGGCTCAGTGAAGTCCGCTGTGGGCATGGGCATCTTGCTTGCCGAAGGTATCGGCGATACTATCCGTGTGAGCCTCAGTGCTGAGCCAGAAGAAGAGGTTCCAGTGGCCTATGAGATTCTACGCTCGTTGGAACTGCGTAATCGCGGTGTTACTTTTGTATCTTGTCCATCCTGCGGACGCGTAGAGATCGACGTGATTCAGGTTGCCAATGAGGTCGAGAAGCGCCTGGCCAAGGTGCAGACTCCCATTCACGTTGCCGTTATGGGCTGTGTGGTGAACGGTCCCGGCGAGTCGCGGGATGCAGACGTGGGTCTTGCTGGTGGCAAGGGCAAGGGGGTAATCTTCCGCAAGGGCAAGGTGCTCAAAACTGTTCCTGAAGATCAGTTCTTGGACGCCGTGTTGAAAGAGGTGGCGAGCCTGCTGCCAGAAGCTGAGGCCAAGCTGGTCTATCCAGAGGGAGGCATCAAGGAGGTTGCAGGTACTCATCGTACGCGTGATGAGGGGATGTATCTTCCTATTCTAAAGTCGTAGCAACAAGACACATCTGCCGACCCTGTCGGCAGATGTGTCTTGTTGAAAAGTGGGCGATACAGAACTCGAATCTGTGACCTCTACGATGTCAACGTAGCGCTCTAACCAACTGAGCTAATCGCCCTCAGATGTGTGCAATGATAGCATTGTCCCTAGGTGTTGTCAAGTAGGAATCTCCACTATCTCTTATGGGTGAGTACAACATTTTCCGCCTTGCTACCCCTTGCCCCACCACCGCTTGCTCTGCCACAGGGACGGTTTCGTACACACAAACCTGGACAGGGGACAGAACCCGAAAAACTCCTTATGCTGTATCTGCTCTTCTAAATGTGTTCAAATGTATTCAACACATCGTCGATTGCGGTGAACCCATCCGCACACCGCACGGGATCGCCCGTGTGTGGCCCTAGCCGGGCAAGATACCGCTTGAGGATATTCACCGCGCTATTCTCATCACGGTCTACCACTAAGCGACATTCAGGACAGCGATACGTTCGTTTCCAGAGTGGCATGTTTTGCTTATGTCCACATCCACTACAGGTTTTTGAAGTATCTCTTTCGTCTAAGATCACTAAGTCTTTCCCATAGAGCATGCATTTGTACACCAACATCTGAGTGAAGGTGTAGAGTCCCCAATCGTTGAAGACTGCTCTATTCAAGTGCTTGTTACGCTCTCGATGCTCTTTCATCACCATCTGCCGCTGACTCAAATCCCCGATCACAACGGTTCTTTCAACCAGTTTGTGTGCAATGAGATGTGACGCTTTATGCAGACTGTCTTGTTGCTTGTTGCGCTTCTGCTGTGAAACGCGCTTGTAGACTTGGCTCAATCGCTTGTATCGACGTGACTTCTTCTTGCACTTGTCGCGCTTGGAGCGAATCTTGTCCAGTTGGCGATTGTACCAGCGATTGCCCTTGAACCCACCAATGTGATAAAAGCGGCCTTGCTCATTGACGCCCGTTGCAAGCGTCTTCACGCCAAGATCAATGGCTAGCACCCCGTCGTGCTCATGCGTCTCTTCCTTGGCTTCATAGACAAAGGACGCGTAGTAGTGTCCTTGTCCATCTCTGGATATGGCTACGTCTCTGTAGCCTGTGGGGGCTTCTTCGGTGAGGGTGGCTATAATATCAGGGTACCGCTTCGGTCCGTGCCTACCACCACCTCCCGTTGGCAAGGTGAGGTGCCTACCTTCCACCCTAAGATACATTGCTGGATAGATGAGCGTGAAAAAGCAGTGTCGTGGACGCACACGAGGGAAGCCTGGCTTCTCTCCTGCTTTCACCCGTCGAAAGAAGGCTTTCATCGCCTCATGCAGCCGGAAGTACACCTCTGCTAAGAGCTTGCCATAGACAAAACACAGTTCAGGGTCATGTTGTTTACTCTCCTGCAGCGTCTTCTTGGCTTTTTCCCATCCAGGCCACTTCTCCCCATTACGTAGCTTCATCACCCACCAATTGTAGAGGCCGCGACACTTGCCCTGCATGAATTCCAGGGTCGCCGCGTCCTGCTCACTGACCTCAAGCCTGATCTTTTTTGCGATCAACATCTGCTCTTCCTCCCACGGTGGGCAAAGCTCGCCTGCTCGTTCATGCTTGCAGAGGCAAGACTCTTGCGCCATTTGCCCACCGTGGTCGGTGAGCACGCGAGCTTGGTGGCAATCGCTCGGTTCGATAACTCTGGCTCTTGACTGAGTAGTGCCTTGATGTGTTCTCCCAAGACTTGCTCGGCCTCCTGCTGTCCACGCTCTCGCTTTTTCCTGTCTAGGGGGATCACCTGTCCACTGTCCATCTGGACACGTACCTTGGACACCGGATGCACCAAGTGTCCACTGTCCATGTATGCCTGTCCACTGGACACTTGGTGCGGTTCTGCGTCCACTGCTCTCTGTCCACCCTCCGGCTCGTGCTGCTTTTCCCTGATCTCTGCACGCACCTTCTCCACTTGCGCTACCGCGCTCTGCAACTGCCTTCGTAGCGTGTCCACCTCGGCCTGCCCACTGTCCACTTGTCCACGTAAGGCGTCCAGTTGCATACGTAACGTGGACACTTCCCCCTGTCCACTGGATACCTGTCCACGTAGCCCGTCCGCCTCTTTGGCTTTCGTGTCCAGGTGAGCGCGTAGCCTGGACACTTCTGCCTGTCCACTGGACACCTGCTGCTGTGCCCTATGCAGTTCCTCTTGCAAACTGGTCACTTGATTGGTGTGCGCTTGCTTGGCTGCTCGCAAGCTTTGCATGGCCTGGCCATAGAGCACGGTCATGATGGAGCGGGCGGTCACTAGGCTCACCTCTACCCACTTGGTCAGACTGGCATCGACCTGCACCGCATGCGTGACACCCGCATAGGCCACCGTTACCAGGGTAATGCCAATGAGCACGTAGGAGACTACCCGTGCATAGGCCCACGTCCCTAAGCCTTGCTGCTCTGCCAGCTTGGAGAGGCCCAGTCCCCCCGCATCCAGCGCCAGAAATTGCGCAATAAAGGCGCAGGCACTCACCCCTGCTGGCGCTTGAGGCACTGCTGGTATCAGTTGATAGCAGGAAAAGGCCATTGTCACCCATAATACCGCCTCCACCACTCGCCCGACCAGCGTCATGAACCAGTCCCAGCACACCGTCACCCAACTTGAGTCGGCTAAGCGCTCTTTCCATCCATAGCGTTGTTGCATTGGTGCTCTCCTTCCGCGAGTGAGTGAGTGAGTGAGTGAGAAAAGAAGTGTCCTCTACGCTCACCACTGCCCTCTGTGGGGTCACTCACTCACTCACTCAGCTTCTTGCTGTTCCGGTTTTCTTGCATCGGCTTGCCGTAAAATCCTGTCACGCAAGCGGCGGGCTTGGTGATTGTTCAGATCGAAAATCGCTTCCATTTGACGGACGGAAGGCAGCATGCCATTCCAGACCTGAACCGCAATACTTAGATCAATCTCTTCTGCACGCCGTCCCTTCTCTGGCACAATGGGGGTTGGCACCTGTGCTCGTTCCGAGCGGTGTTCAGATGGGAGGAGCTCGCTCTGGCTGCTCTGCTGGGCTGCGCTGTGCCGTAGTGTCGGGACTGTCCGTAGAGACGGTGCTGCTGCTTCTGCCTCTTCTGGTTCCACTTCTTCGGTCGGCTCATAGGTGGACGGCCCCACCAAGCTATAAATGGCTTCATTGTCCATCCAGGGGGTAAAACCAGGACGAGCCTTTTTGCAGGTGGGCGCACGCACCACGACCAGCCCCTTGCCTAACTGCGACTCTGGGATCTCCCTGACATCGGTCTCAAGTATCTCCCGTACGGTGGTTTTATCCCCCCCAACATACAGACAGGTATCAAATTGGTCTCGAATGGCCCCACCGACATCAGCAAACACCGTTCTGACCTGAAAGTCTTGAGAAGCAATCACCAGGTGAATGCGATACTTTCCGCCCTCCCTGAGCAGCTTGGAGACGTATTTTTGGACGCTCTTCCTCTCGGCGATGATCGCGGGGTATTCGTCAATGAAAAAGAAGAGGTCGTTGCCAGGATGCTTGGACGCGCTTCTTCTCGCTTTCCTCTTCTCCAGCAGGGTCGTCGAGGCCCACTGCAAGACCTGTTCAATCCGGTTGTACTCCTTGCACTCCATGGGATCCGCTCGCATCCGCTCGACTAAATGCGGCGTAAACGGGGTCCAGTCCTCGTTGCTCTCCACATCGTAGGGCGTATAATGCGGATCCAACAACACACAGTCGCACCCAATCGAGAGCACTTGCGAGAGCAGTTGCCGAATGATTGAGGTTTTGCCCTGTCTGGTACTACCCGCAAGCGCAATATGCACCAGATCATGTAGTGGCACCATTACATGCGTCCCATCTTCCAGCATGGCCAGATACACCTGCTCCCGCGAGGGCCGCCACCCATCACTCATCAGGGACGAGAAGGTGAAGGTGCTGGGCCGTCCAGCTTGCAGCACGTCACGATCATCCTCCTGCTCCTCACGTTCCTGCTCTGCCAGCGCGGCCTCGGCTCGACGTTGCGCCCGCGAGGTCAGCAGCCGATAGGCCAACCCACGCGCCTTGCTGCTAGCAGGAAGCGCCAGGGGGGAAGGCTCCCCCCCGCGACGCTCAAACAGCTCATCGGCAAACTTCCAGGTGGCATAGGTCAGGCCACAGCCCACGATCAGCCCGATAGCTCCTTCGTGGTAGGCGGCCATGCCCGCTTGACTGAGCACGAAGACCGCCGTGGAGAGTCCCACACGTTGTCCGGTCGTTGCTGGCATGGCTAGTCTCCTACTTCCTCTATGCCTCGTTCGATCAAGGCCAGACCCGCCACAGGGAACACCACCACACAACACGCAATCACCGTGCCCACCAGCACCTGCAGCAGCGGGTCCAGCCCAGGCAGGCTATTGACATTGGACCAGCAATTGAGCGCCACCAACACAAAGCTAGCAGGCCCAAAGAACTTGGCACTTGCTATTGACCTTGGTCAAGGCATGGGTCACGTGATTGAGGGCAAAGGCAAAGATCAGATCCACAATCTCCACACCCCACCCATACAACCAAGAGAGCTTTTCGACCATTGGCTCTGTCCCAAAGAACAGTAAGTAGGGCTGCTGCAGCACATACCAGATGGAGGCTCCATTGCCCTTGTAGACTAAAATCTCACTGGTATTAATTTCCAGCCCGAAGGCGAAGAGGGCCGCCACTAGCGCCGCACCGCCTAGGGTCAACAAAATCAAGGGACTGGCACTAAAGGTGTTATAGTACTGCCGGATGCTCCGCCTCCTCTTCTGCTCGTGCTCTGGTTGGACTTGGGTCGTCTCAGTTGCCATGGGAAA
Organism: Ktedonobacteraceae bacterium; assembly: GCA_019240835.1. Taxonomy (GTDB): domain Bacteria; phylum Chloroflexota; class Ktedonobacteria; order Ktedonobacterales; family Ktedonobacteraceae; genus JAFATZ01. Next base: position 16,257 of record JAFAXQ010000302.1, on the reverse strand, counting down.
AAGCGCCTTTCTGTTCTGTGAGCAGCCCAGGGACCCACGTTTGCACGGGCACCTGGGCTGCTCCAACGATGTTAGTTCTTGGTCCGCTCAGGCGGTTGGAGGTAGCGCACCCCTTTGCCCTGCTGCTTGGCATAGGCAATCTCACGGCGGGTACTCTCGCCGACATAGCCGCCAACGTTGAGGACCAGGATGTCATCAGCCAGATCAATTTTAAAGAGGTGCAGCACATCGAGCGTGTCTTTGTTGAGTGCCAAACCCGCCTGCACCAGATCGTCATCCGATGCGGTGTTGCACCCAATGGACAGCACCACGCGCCCTGCCAGTGTCTCGGAGAGGGTCGCCTGCTCAAACGCCTGGGCAAAGCGGGTACTGCCGCACAGACACACGATCTTGGGTCGTGGAGTGGCGTGCTTGACGGTGAGCAACTCGTCCAGGCTCAGCGCTGCGGTCTGCTGGTTCATGGGTTGGTCCTTTCTCCGTGGTCTAGTTCCTCTTCCAGGGCATCGAGAGCGTCGGGGTCGTAGTCGTGGCCAGTGCAGCGAAGCCAGCCGAAGGTGCGACAGAGCGAGCAGTCGTCAAACTGCACATAGCCTGGGCCAATCTGATAGCCGCTTGGCTCAGGGTGGCGGCCCCATTCGGCTAGCACAGTGTGCAGGTCGGCCTCTGCTGGCTGCCAGAGGGCACTGCCTGGGACGTAACCAGTAAGGACAGCGCCAATCGCCGTCTCCATCTGAGCGAAGCTGTCATACCAACTCTCATCAGGGTGGTTGGCACGTGCGCCATCTAGGTAGATGGCGGTCGCATCATCGCCAGGGTCATCAACCAGCACGGTGTGCCCAGCAAGCTGGGCATAGGCGCGGTCACAGCCTAAGAGCACGGCTGCTAGGGTGCGGTGTAATTGGTTCATCGGGTATCTTCCTTTCGTTGGTGAGTTACTCCTCAAAGGTGCCCCACCAGGTGGTCACGACCTCTTCGGAGGGCATCAGTTCTTCTGCCATGACCTCTCCGGCCTGGTCAGGGTCAAGGCCCAGTTCGGCACAGCCATCCTCCATCGCCTCATCGGCATCGGCGGCATCATAAACCACAATCTGGGTATCAGGGTCGTGCTCGGCTGGGATGGAGTCGAGCCAGACGGAGACGAGATAGTCGCTCATGGGTCGGTTCCTTTCATTCGTGTACTTGTTCCTCAGTCAAAAGCGTGTACAGGGACGCGCTACAAGGACAGCTTCCAGAGCAAGGGCTTCAGCCGCTCTAGACCCACTCTTGCAAGTCGATGGTGGCTGGTGCGATGAAGCACCGATCAAGAGGGCACTCATCACAGGTCAGATCACTGCTCAGTTCATCCGTCGAGAAAATGGGGGAGACGTAGCCGGTTTCATTCCCCTCGTCGGGCAGGTCGCCGTACTGGGCATGCTCAGGACAGAGTGTGTCGCCACCACTCTGGCTGTAGCCGAGAATTTCCATGTGTCCATCCTCTTTCTGGCTGGCAGAGCTTCATAAAGCCAGCGTGCTCTCAGGTGTGCACAGATCGTGGTACAGCGACGCGCTACGGGGACACTGACACAGTTTCTCAAGAGCACGGTTATGCAGTTGACGCACCCGCTCACGAGAGATACCAAGCTCGCGTCCGATGCTAGCAAAGGTACGCTGCTCACTGGTACCGTCCAGACCATAGTAGAGCACGATGATGGCACGCTCCCCGCTGGTTAAACAGGAGAGCATGGCAGAGAGATGAGCACGCTGTGCATGCTGCTCCTCGTGCTGAGCAAGCCGTGCATCAGGAGCAAGGCTGCCCTCATCCTCAAGGCATTCAGCCAGCGTCCAGCCTTCCTCACAGCACAGCGGCGTACTCAGGCTGATGGTGTGCAGGGACCGCGCATGCAGTAGATCAGCAAGGCTCTGTGCTGACAGGCCCAGCAGAGAGCCAAGCACCTGGGCCGTGGGTTCGGCTCCGGTGCTGGCCGTGTACTGCGCACAGACCCGTTGCAGTCTGCGCAGCCGTTCGTTGATCTGGACGGGCACACGGACAAGGCGAGCTTTGTCATCCAGGCCACGCATGATGGCTTGCTTAATCCAGCAGGTGGCATAGGTACTGAACTTGTAGCCACGAGTCGGGTCGAACTTGTCCACGGCCCGCAGCAGACCCAGGGTGCCCTCTTGAATGAGATCAACCAAGTCCATGCCCTGGTAGCGTTTAGCGATACTGACTACTAAGCGCAGGTTGGCTTGGATGAAGCGGGCGCGTGCCGCCTGGTCACCTGTCTGTACCAGAGTGGCGAGGCGGCGTTCTTCTTCAGCAGACAACAGCGGCACCGCGCTAATGTCAGCCAGGTAATAATCCAGAATGTCCTCGTACTGGGGCAAGACGGTGTGCTCAGGCATGGGGCACCTCCGCTGGGAACTGCTGGTAACGCATGCCATCAAGCTCGGGCAAGGGCAGTTTGCGGCCACGGAGGGCGTTCTGCTTGTAGAAGAAGCTCACCCCTGCATTCTGGCACTGGTCACGCAAGCTGCGCACCCACTGCTCCTGCATCGGGCGGGCACCGTGGCCGCTTTCGGCCCCCGCAATCAGCCACGCCATACCAGCCAGATCAAACTGGATGGGTCCAAGCAAGGGTTCAGCACTGATGAATTTGACCGGAGCAGCAGTGGCACGCAACTTGTCCACCCGCCACGTGTAGTCCTGGTTCTCCACTGAGACGCCCAGCCAGATGTGGGCAGGCCAGGGACCAATGGCTGCCATGATCTGGTCCGTGAGCGAGGTATGGACCAGGCGCGAAGGGCGCTTGGTGAGTACTTGGTAGGTGTGCTGTGGAGCGAGGGTAGCCATCGTGCGGAAGACTTGGACAATGAAGTCATCAGGAACGTCCTTGTGCAAGAGATCACTCATGGAGTTGGCAAAGATCAGGCGTGGTTTCTTCCAGCCCACGGGCACCTCGAGACGAGCTTCCCACAGACGCACGTCAAAGCCTTGCGCGTAGGGGTGACCAGCCACCCCACGGAAGCGCTCAGCAAAGGTACGGGCATAGCAGTGGTCACAGCCAGGAGAGACCTCAGTACAGCCCGTCACGGGGTTCCAGGTCGAGTGGGTCCATTCAATGGAACTGTGTTCACTCATGAGGCGGCCTCCATCTTGGGGGTGTGGGTGCGCTGGTACTGCTGAGAGATGGCGTAGTTCAGTTTGGTCAAGTGCTCAGCAGTCAAGCGGTCGTCGGGAACAGATTGCCCCAGCACACCCTTGGTGAAGGTCTGCCAGTTGCGCTCGCAGTCAGCGGGTTTGATTTTGTACGTCTTGGCGTAGAAGGCTTTGACCGTTTCGGGTGTGCGTGCGGGTGTGCCAGCAGCAGCCTGCTCGGCGGCACGCTTCTGCTCTCCGATGAGCCTGCCATGCAGACGAGCAAGCTGATCGGCAGAGAGGGCGTCGTCGGCAATGGCTTCCCCGAGCACGTTAGCGCCCAGCACACGCAGCTTGAAAGCCTCCCACTGCTCAGGGAAGGGTCGGCTGAGACGGCGTGCAAGGAAGCAAACAGGGCTTGCACGGCTTGTGGCGGGGTGGTGTGGCCGTTACTAGACTGCTCAAGAGGATGAATGCTCGTACTGCCAGCAGGAAGTATGGTGTGTTCGCCTTGAGCAGCATCGTGCTCAGCATCTTCCATATCGAGAGCAAGCTCAGTGGAGATGCCCAGGTCACGAGCACAGCGGGCTTTGGCAGCAGTCTCGACCTTATCGAGAGCAGAGAGGGTGCCTTGTTTCATGGCTTCCGTCTTGCGCTCGGCCATGTCCAGGTCACCACGACCCAGGTAGAGGGTGCATTTGACAATCACAAAGTTGTGTTCTACGTCCAGGTGGACAAGCTCACTACGAAAGTTGCTGTTGGGGTAGCGCAGGTTCAGTTCATAGAGTCGCCAGGCGGCAGGGTAGTAGTCCACCTCGCCACTACGGGTTTTCAGTTTGACCAGGTGGTCACGAGGGTTGTACGCTTTGGTCGGTTGGTCAGGCATAGGTCACGTCCTTTCATGGGTGTGCCATTGCGTGGAAGACAAGGACTATGCAATAATTCCTCGTGCCAGCAATGACGGGTTGGTCGTCGTTGGTGGTCGCTACCAGGGAAGGGACCAGTTTCTCTGGTAGCGCTACGTGGTAGGGCACTACAAAGACACGGTGCGGTACACCAGGCACTTACGAACTTATTGTCTTACGTTACATTCTAATTTAATGTAAGTTACGTAAGTTACAAATGAATTATAGCTTACTATTTGGGTTTTGTCAATGGCAAAATGACGCATCTTGCATAAGATGCGTCAAAAATGTAAAATACAAATCAATAAAGAAAGTACTACTCGTATCAGATATAGGGAGGGAAGATATGGCACCTAGAAAAAGACAATTAGTCATTCTTGTCAATGGAGAACCTTACTACGCAGCGCAAAAAGCAAAGGAAGAGTTACACATGGAATACAGTGCCCTAAGAAACCAAGTTGCCATGGGAAACATAAAAACTGAAATACCAAGGGGAAAAAGACAAGCGTACTATCGAGCAAAGGATGTAGACCAACTAGCAAGAGAGATGCAAGCATACATCATATACAGGAAAACCAAACCCACCAAGCTTATGAGAGTAACAACCAAAGATGAGATGAAAGAATGCATGGAAATAAGCCAAGCACTTTTCGGGGTGGGTAGGGAAACACTAGATGAACGTATGAGAATACTAAAAAAGAACCCTGATACTTACCACTTATTAAGAGATGAAGATCAAATACTAGGCTATCTTGCTATAATGCCCCTCAAGCCAGGAAATCTAGACAAAGTACTAAAACAAACTATCCCCGTAAAAATAGACCCTGAAGATATCGAGAGCTTTGAGAAAGAAAGAGGCATAGACGTATACCTTTACGCAATAGGTGTTAAACCTGGATTTACAGCAGCCGAAAAACATGTATACGGGTCAAGGCTAGTAGCCAGACTAATAGGACTAATAATAGAGTGGGGCGAAAAGGGAATTAGTATAGGTACTATCGCAGCGAGAAGCAGCATGCCTGATGGTATCAGGTTCATGAAGCATGCAGGTTTCACCGAAATTGAGTCGCCCACACCTGAAAGAAGAACCTTTGTCATCAACGTCAAAGAGTCAGGTATACCCTACATACTACAGTACAAAAGAGCACTACAAGAAGCAAAAGGGCGTACAACGCTATCACAGAGCTAGTAGCAAGAAGCCATCCGAGTAGTGAAAGCTACAAGGGTGGTTTTTCAGGCTCAAAATCTTGTAAGAAAACACTATAAATCGCTAGGAAACGCTATATTTTCAAACACTAATGGCACATACCAGCAAATAGCGGATATTGGTGCTCTTGCTCATGAGCACCAATAGAGCATGAGAAAACCTCATGCTCTAACCTATTTTTAGAACATAGGTTCAAAATGAATACGTTTGAATACATTTTTGAAAACAGTCGTTACCTCCTGCTGCACTTGGGCGAACAATTCATCCAATCCCTGTGCCGTCGTCACGTGGCTGTGCAGCAGGAAGGAGTACAGGTGTGGCGCGAAGCGTTGCATCTGCTGCACGAACAGGCCATGCAATGGCTCTCCTGCTGAGACAGCGGCATGGCAGGAACTCTCTTGCATGATAGTCCAGCGTGCATCCTGGAGCCACTGCTCCATCCAAGTGGCTAGACCGATTTGCGGCACACTCAGGCAGGCTACCATATCCCCTCTCGTACGTAACGCATCGATGAGCAACCAAGCCAATCTCTCGTAGGCGTCATCGCAGATGAGAGGCAGGTCGGTCTCCAGCCAGACCAGATGTCCTTGCTCCTTGCACAGGTGCAGCAGAGACTGCATCAACTCTGGAAACTGCTGCAATGCTACCTCGCCAGCACAGAAGTGGACAGAGATCAGATCGAATGCTTCGGAGGCGAACCTATCTTCAAGCTGCAACACAGCCTGCACTGGGACATACGTCACATTGGTCCACTGTTTGCGACTCGTGCCAGGACTTTGCACAGTAGGGGTGTTGATCTGCACGCGCACAATGTGTTGTTGTGGATAGCGCTCAGCCAATGTTCGTGTCCAGTCCCCAACCTCGCGGCCCACATCCAGCACACAGGCTCCAGCCGCAAGCTCGATGGCAGGATGCACGAGGCCACCGAGTGCCTCATTGAGTCGGAGAGGCGGCGCGTTTTCTTCTGAATGAAGCATCCGTCATCACCTTTTCTTGCATCACTGCTTGTAAGGACAATCGCAGCCCACGTGTTGCTCTCCCTGCTGGCATGAAGTCGGCACTGGGGTTTGCGAGACAGGAGCTTCCGAGGCGACATCAACGCACAGAGCATCCATTGCCGTGGTCATGTAGGTACGCGCCTCCTGCTCTCCGTCCTGCTCACGCCGGCGAAACACCTCATCGACAACTGCTTCCATACGACGCGTGATGAAATCATGGCGCGAGACGCCGTAGGCCAAACCGAAGAGTCCTTGTTCTACCGCTTCGCGCTCAGCATCGATTTGTTGCATGATGCGCACTACTTCACTCTTATTCTCATTCATAATTTCCTCTTTTATCTCTACCTCATGATTGTGTGGTACAATCTCTGGGACACGGGTAAGACACCCAAAGGGAACTGTACCTTGTTTTTGGCCTCGTGTGAACGTACGGTCCAGCTTGTACGGTCGGGGATATCTTCAGTTCTCTACCTGCTTATCCGTTTGTGTCACCCATGGACGAAAGGAATTTGGTATGGAGGTCGTACCACATCACCATCACGGAAGAGTGATTAAAGAGGCCCGTCAAGCGGCTCATATGACCCAGGAGCAGTTAGCCGAAGTCTGGCCTAAAGCTGGCGGAGGGGTGGGAGTCAGTTGGCATTATGTGCAAGACGTCGAATATGGCAAGCGGCGGATTGAAAGCGCCTACACACTGCGAGAATTGGCAAAACTGCTCTCTATTCCGTTGTGGAAATTTGGTCTCTCTGAATATGATCCCTTTGACTCACCCAGTCTACAGAACATCCCTGAGCAGACAGAGCCATTGTTTTCTGTCTCTATGTTGAACCACGGTCAGGTTCCTCCTGCTCGTATTGCTCAATCTTCTCAAAAACAGGTGGTTGGATCTGAAACAGATCAGAAGGATTTGAAAGAGGATCAGGTACAATCTTTACACACGGAGCTGATTCCCATGGACCAAGTGCGCCGAGATATTGCTAAACTGCTTGGTATTTCACCTATTTTCCTTGTGAGTGATGATCTTCCTGCAGCCTCAGAGCATCCGATTCGTATCAGCGTACTGGATCCTGAAATCACAGCAATGTATAATGAGCATCTTAGGCTCTCCTGGCAGTTGTTTTATACCTACAGTGTGCAGGTGGCGAAGAGCACTATAGAAGAGCGCATTGCTAACATCTCTGCCAGAATCAAGTTTGCCTCTGGGCTAGCCCTCCACGAACTGATCGTTTTCAAGTGCTGCTTTCTCCAACTAGATGGGGTATGTGCGAAAGATCAACTTAACCTCCAACGTTCCTTGGAACGAAGTAGTGAGGCTATTACGCTTGCTATCTATCTCGACAATGCGGAATTATTGTCTGCAGCGTTGTTTCGCCGCGCTCGGACGCATCTGTATCTGCGCGATTATGACTTGGCAGTACAAGATCTAGAGCAGGCACTTCCATATGCTCAACGATCACGCAATCCGCTCAAGAGCTATATCTACATATGCCTTGCTGAAGCCTATTCACTTCGTTTTGCAGAAGATGTGCAAGTTCAGCAAAAGGCTCTTGCGTTGCTTGACTTAGTAGGGGAGGCGCTTCGTAGTAGTCAGACAGGCATACTAGATGGAGATGGTAGCTATACAAAGGTAGATATTGCAGGGTGGTCGATGGAAAAAGCGAATGTGCTCAGCCGTTTTGGTAATCTCGTTCAGGCTCGTGAGGTCATCAATGACTCACGCAAAGAATTGAGTTCTGCATGGACTAGGTGGCAAGGCAATCTTGAAGTTGCCGATGCTCGCCTTTCGTTCTTAGAGAATGACGTAGAGCGCTGCTGTGATCGTCTTCGACTGGCGGCAACCATAGCTCGCTCCACATACTCAAAGAGTAACGCTGCAAAGATACAAGCCCTGTATGGAAAGCTCTATAAGCGTTTCCCAAGCCATAGGACTATTCGTAATGTGGGTGAAGAACTTGACTTTGCTGGCCCTGCATAGCGTTCGTTTTTGAGCAAGGAGCACTACCATGACTAAGACAACAGACGTCCTCATTGTTGGTGGTGGCGTCATTGGCTGTTCTCTTGCCTATTATCTACAAAAAGCAGGACGACAGGTCATGGTGGTAGACCAGGGTGAGATTGGGGCACAAGCTTCCAGTGCTGCCGTTGGGCTACTTGCTCCGCTGGTTCCCTTTGATAACGAGGATTTTGTTCCCTTCCTGCTGGCTAGTTGGGCACTCTTTCCAACGCTGGTGCCTGAACTAGAGGCAGCTAGCGGCCTGGCCATTGCCTATCAGCAAACAGGAAGCCTGCATACTATCAACCATGCCAAGCGAGTTGCACGACTTGAGCAGCAGATGCACAAGTGGCAGCGCTGGGGCTTCCACACCGTATGGTTGACAGGAGACGAAGCTCGTGCCTGCGAGCCTGTGCTCTCTGAGCGCGTCTGTGCAGCAGTTGCCGCTCCACAGGAAGGGCAGATCCATCCGTCCTCGCTGGTGGCCGCATTCGCCACCGCTGCTAGGAACAAAGGAGCCTTTCTCTGCCCTCAGAGCGGCGTCACTGGCCTTGAGACGAAAGGCACACACGTGACAGGTGCAGCCCTGTCTACAGGGGAAGCGGTGGCCTGTGACTCTCTCGTGATCGCGGCTGGTGCATGGTCAAGTCAGAGGTGGCAGCAGTGGTTAGGCGTTCCCATTCCAGTGCGGCCTGTGCGCGGTCAAGCCCTGGCATTGCACCAGCCAGCAGCAACCCCGCTCACCCATATTCTCTTTGGTGAGGGCGTCTATCTTGCTCCTAGGTTGGATGAGACAGTCGTCATCGGTGCCACAACAGATGAAGCAGGTTTTGATACAAGGGTAACTGAGGAAAAGATTGCCTTTTTGCTAGCCTCCGCTCACCGCTTGGTACCAGCCCTGCAAGCATGTTCCTTGGTACGTGCCTGGGCTGGACTGCGCCCGAGAACTGCTGATAGCCGCCCAATTCTGGGACGTGTTCCTAGATGGGAAAATGTGGTGCTCAGCACAGGTCATGGTGCCTTTGGCATCACCTTGAGTCCGCTCTCAGGTCTAGCTATGACAGAGCTGTTAATGACGGGACAGACTCCCGAGGTGCTTCGTCCGTTTTCACTTGACCGATTTTTGCCGCAGTCAAGTGGGACGAGAGCTAGAAAATAGAAACGAGGGTTAGTAGCCCACAACCCATAGCAACGGAGGTGACATCTTTATCTTCCATTAGACACTCACTCCTAGATTAAAGTACTGGTTGAAGTAGGGCAGAAGATTGAAAAAGATCAGGATACCTGCTGCAATCATCACAATGCCCGTAGCAATTTCAATCTTGCCTACATGAGGTTTGAGCCACTTGAGTAGCCTGCTGAACTGATCTATTCCTAAACCCATGAGCAGAAATGGCAGACCTAACCCCAGTGAATAGAACAACAACAACAGCACGCCTTGGCGCAGTGTCGCAGCATTTGCTGCCAAGCCGAGAATAGGGCCGAGAATGAGACCAACACAAGGAGTCCAGCCAAAGGCAAAAATAATGCCGATGAGCAGTGAGGCGGCAAAACTGGGACGACGAGGGTGAAATTCAATATGCTTCTGCCAAGCAAAAATCGACCATTTCAGTACTCCTAGCAGGTACAATCCGAAAATGACGAGGATGATACCCCCGACCTGACGTAGTAGCGGTTGGTATGGTTGCAAAAAACTACCCAGGGTACTGGCGGTAGCACCAAGGGAAACAAATGCAAGCGTAAAACCGAGCACAAACATCGTAGCATGCAGGAATGTGGTTAAGCGTGACGGATGCTCTTCTTGTCCTACCGTAGATTGATAGACGCTTTGTCCTACCAACTGTGCAAGATAAATGGGTACTAGTGGCAATACGCACGGTGACAGAAAAGATGCCAGTCCTGCTAGAAAGGCGACACTAAAGCTTATTTGCGATACGTCCATACGCTGTTTCTCACTTCTATCTGTCCAAGTGTGGTATCTATAGTATAAAGGGTCCCGGCAACTCGCCATATGGCCTGTCCAGCTTTGAGAAGCAGCACTCCATAGTCATGAACGTGGCTCGGCTCCGGTGAACCAAATACGCGCCAATCGACATTACCTGTAGGCTGATCAACTGCGAGCAATTGCACTCCCGCGTTCGTTGCACTAGGAACTGTTTGTATACTTGCTACATAGATAAAGTTTTTGTCCGCAGCTAGTACCATAGCGTCTCGTTGTTGCTCGGGATAGACGACGATATGCTGCCAGAGTGTCTTGCCTGTCCTGCGGTCAAGCAGGACAAGTGTAAACAGAGAACCCAGTTGATGGGCATAAGCCGGATCATCGGGTGCGTGGCGATATGTGTAAGGCTCGTCGCTAAGTACAGCTAGCAGTGTTCCAGGATGCGTCGGGATGGCGGGTAGTGAGAATGTCCCTTCGCTGACAAACGTTCTCCACACCTCATTACCTGCTTGATCAAACGCTTGAATCTGGTGCAAATTATTGGGCAAGTTGACGCTGATAACACTGCCTTGCATATCTACTAGCACCGTCCGTGCTGTTACATATTGCCGCTCCACACTGCCCGTACTTGCCACCACTACTATTATAGCAAGTACGAAGAGTAGCACAAGTCGGCGCGACGAGAATGGTAAAGGGTGTGTGCGCTTGAGAAGGTTGTTTGTATGCGGCTGAAGTGAGACTTTCTTTTGCGGTTCTGTTACTTCGTGCCCGTGTGGCAAATGCCGCGTAGAAGCTTCAGAAATGTCGTTGGAGAGATGCAGTAAAGGTATAGTCACATCTTCTGCGATAGCAAGTGGGGCTACTACTGCTTTATCAAGTAGCACACCAGTGCAGGCAATCTCGGAAATACCATGAGAGGATGTCGGAAGTTGCTCATTATCCTTTAGATACGGTAGCTGCTTCTTTTTCAGGGCAGGAAGCTTAACAGTGTTGTCCAGCTCTGTCTCGGCCTGTGCAAGGTCGTCTTGCTCTGACATATCCAGGTCTTTCTCTGTTCTACTTATTTGTGCTTTCCACTATATCAAACGCTTGGAAAGTACGAAAGCAATTGACAACCTCGTTTGAGATAGTACTATTATGAGTAGCGTCGTAATTATAGAGAGTTCAGGGATCCCCATGCGCAATATGAATCTGCACCAACTCGCAACGTTTCAGGTAGTGGCGAAACATTGTAGTTATGTACGTGCCGCTGAAGAGTTGAATTTCAGTCAACCAGCCGTCTCGGCCCAAGTACACCAATTGGAAGAGTCTCTGGGCGTGAAATTGTTTGATACAATCGGACGCAGGACGCACCTCACGCAGGCGGGCGAAGAACTCTACCTCTACAGTCAGAAGATTTTCTCGGTGATCGACGAGGCAATGGAGATGATGAGCGCCCTGGCCAGCCCCCACTTTGGTCGCTTAAGCGTGGGCGCTGATACCACCGTTGGCAGCTATGTTATCCCAGCGCTACTCGGCGAATTCCAGAAGATGTATCCCAACGTCGAGATAATGCTCAAGGTCGTGAACCGCGGCTACTTGGTGGATGACCTGCTCAGTAATCACCTTGATATGGTCATTATGGGAAAGATTCCTAGCGAGGCCCCGGTCTTCGTTGCACCATTCGCGCTTAACGAATTGGTAATCGTGGCTCCTGCAAACCATCGCCTTGCTGGTTGTGTCAAAGCTCCCCTCACGGAATTAGCGCGTGAGCGTTTTCTGTTGCGCGAACCTGGTTCAGGAACACGGGCCGCGCTCGAAAAGGCTTTTCAGGAGGCAGGTCTGCCGCTACAGGTAAGCATGGAGGTGGGAAACAATAGCGCCATCAAAAAGAGCGTTGAGGCCGGCCTGGGTATTGCGCTCATCTCGCGTGTTGCCCTTGATATCGAGTTGGAGACGAACCGTCTCGTCATTCTTGATGTTGAGGGCTTTCCCATTAGACGCCAGTGGCTATTGGTGCATCTGAAGGATAAGAATCTTTCCGCGACGGCACGTGCGTTTAAAGCTTTTATGTTGGAGCATGCCGACCCCGACCTAGCTCTTCTAGATACGTAAGAAACGAGGGAGTTACCTATGTCTGAAAAGGACTTCATGCCCATCCAGGATTTCGACTACCTGGAGTTCTACGTCGGCAACGCCAAACAATCAGCCTACTACTTCAGTCATGCCTGGGGCTTTACAGCGATTGCGTATGCCGGACTGGAAACAGGTGTCCGTGATCGGAGTAGCTATGTCCTCGAGCAGGGAAATATACGTCTGATTGTTACCTCATCCCTTGATCCAGAAGGGGAAATCGCTGAGCATGTGAAGCTGCATGGGGATGGGGTCAAGGATGTGGCATTTCGGGTGGAGGATGCCGAGCAGGCTTATCGTGAAGCAACCGGTCGTGGTGCCCGCAGTGTGTTGGAACCGACGCTATACGAAGACGATGACGGTGTGGTGAAACGAGCGGCCATTGCTACTTACGGAGAGTCTATTCATACTTTTGTTGAGCGCCAGCATTACAAGGGAATCTTCTTGCCCGGCTATCGGCCTGTGGCGACAAATGTTCCGCGCCGCGCTCGTCCTGCTCATCTGGCCGCTATTGATCATGTCGTCGGCAACGTTGAGCTAGGCAAGATGAATCAATGGGTGGCCTTCTATGAACGTGTTTTGGGTTTCACGCAACTTGTGCATTTTACAGACCGTGCCATCAGTACAGAATATTCAGCCCTGATGTCGAAAGTTATGCAGAACGGAAGTGGTCGCATCAAGTTACCCATTAACGAACCAGCAGCAGGCCGTCGCAAGTCACAGATCGAAGAGTATCTTGAATTCTACCGTGGACCGGGTGTTCAACATATTGCTTTGAATACGACGGATATCATCCCGACGGTCCGTGCTCTGGAAGAACACGGTATTGACTTCCTGAAAACACCGCGAACGTACTACGAGACCGTTTTGGATCGGGTGGGTCCTATTGCTGAGGATGTGCAGCAGTTGGCAGAGCTAGGTATTCTGGTGGATCATGACGATGAAGGGTATCTGCTGCAAATCTTCTCGAAACCCATTGTGAATCGTCCGACGCTCTTCTTTGAGGTCATTGAGCGAAAGGGGGCGCGGGGCTTTGGTGAAGGAAACTTTAAAGCTTTGTTTGAGGCATTAGAGCGAGAGCAGGAGCTGCGAGGAAACTTATAGATATGAAACTGGTAACCTTTAGAACTGCTGATCGCTGCACTCATGCCGGTGTAATCCGTGACGAGCGTATCCTTGTACTGAACTACCCGACCCTGCTGGAGTTGTTGCAAGATGCTGATGGTCTGACGCAAGCGTGGAAAGCTCTTTCACACGGCTCAGAAAAAGAAGTCATGCTGAACGAGGTAGTATTGCTCTCACCTCTTCCCGAACCGCCAGCGATACGCGATTTCTATGCTTTTGAGCAGCATGTCAAGACTGCACGAGGCAATCGAGGTCTGGATATGATCCCAGAATGGTATGAAATACCGATCTTCTACTTCTCGAACACGAGTGAGGTCTACGGAAATGACCAACAAGTGCCCGATCCTGCTGGTAGCCGTGCGGTCGACTTTGAGCTAGAGGTTGCCTGCGTAATTGGGCGGGAAGGCAAGGATATTGCGGTAGAAGCAGCAGCAAGTTATATTGCTGGCTATACGATTATGAACGACTGGAGCGCACGTGACTTCCAACTTCAGGAGATGAAGCTCAATCTTGGACCTAGCAAGGGCAAAGATTTTGCTACATCGCTTGGTCCGTGGCTGGTGACACCTGATGAGTTAGCTATGTATCGTCACGGACAAGGGGCAATGGTATCATCAGGTAATGCCAGCAGCGAGCGTTACGATATGACGATGCTTGCTCGCATCAACGGTAAGGAGGTTTCGCGGGGCAACTTCAACCAGATCTACTATAGCTTTCCTCAGATGATTGCCTGGGCCTCACGCAATGCCCGCCTGCGTCCGGGCGATATACTTGGCTCCGGTACGGTAGGCACAGGATGTATTCTGGAACTGGGAACAGAAGTACATCCGTGGCTGCAACGAGAGGATGTTGTTGAGCTTGAAGTCGAAGGAATCGGAGTGTTGCGAAACCGTATTGTTTAAGTGTGAGACAGAACTATTGATTGCTGTCTTTCTATAGTAACCTTGCACCAGTTGACGACGATCTGTCACGGAACTATTGTAGAAGGGAGGCAGCTATGCCGAGCTACCATCACTTGGGGAAAATACCCCCAAAGCGTCATACACAGTTTCGTCAAGCGGATGGGACGCTCTATGCCGAAGAAGTTTTTGGCACTGAGGGCTTTTCGGGAGACTACTCCATTCTCTATTACACCTATCCTCCCACACGAGTCAAAAAAGTTGAGCCTTTTATGCAAGTACAGTACGAGGAGTGGAACGAGGGAGTGCAGCGCCATCACCACCTCAAGACGACAAAACTCACGCGTGGTGGCGATGCTGTTTTGGGGCGGCAAGTGCTCATGTTCAATGCAGACGTGGCGCTAGCCATAGCCCAACCGACTATGCAGATGGATTACTTCTATCGCAATGGAGGAGGCGACGAGGTCTACTTTGTCCATGAGGGACACGGGGTGCTTGAGACGAACTTTGGACTGCTTCCCTATCATGAAGGCGACTATATTGTCATTCCACGTGGTACCACCTTCCGCTTTCATTTGGCCGACGGGAGTGCCGATACGCGTCTGCTCGTGATCGAAGCTCATGGCACTGTTGAGCCACCGACTCGTTATCTCAACAAGCATGGACAGTTGTTAGAGCATGCCCCATACTGTGAGCGAGACATTCGTCGCCCCGAAGAGCTTATCACCCATACTGAGCGCAGCGAATTCGAGGTGCGTGTGAAGGTGGGCAGCACCATCTCTCGCTACTGGTACGACTTCCATCCCTGCAATACTGTTGGCTGGGATGGCTATGCCTATCCCTGGATCTTCAACGTTGCAGACTTTGAGCCTATTACCGGGCGTATTCATCAGCCTCCACCAGTGCATCAGACCTTCCAGGGACCAAACTTTGTCGTGTGTTCCTTTGTCCCACGCAAGCTGGACTACCACCCACTGTCTATTCCTGCACCGTACAACCACAGCAACATTGATAGTGATGAAGTGCTGTACTATGTCAATGGCAATTTTGGTAGTCGGCGCGGTATCGAACGTTCCTCAATCACTCTGCATCCTCGCGGCATTCCTCACGGACCACATCCGGGGGCAATTGAGAAGAGTTTGGGTGTTGAGTACACTGAAGAGCTGGCAGTGATGATAGATACATTTCACCCACTGAAGCTGACTATGGTGGCAGCGGCCTGTGACGATGCTGCGTATCCCAACAGTTGGTTGGTGTAGCGAAGCTACATACCCTCCTCAAGCTGAGGAAAACAGCCTTCTAACGTTGCGGTGGAGGTTCGATCCATGCAGACGGAGTGACTGGTGGAACATACGATGCAAAGGCATTGAGCAGGGCTGTAGGATTGTCTTCATGGAGTAGGACACCGCCGTGAAATGCTGGGATAAAGCCTTCTCGGATGGCATGAGCAATCAGCGCCAGCAACGGCTCAAAATAGTTAGCCACATTGAGCAACCCGATGGGCTTGGCATGCAGCCCAAGTTGTGACCAAGTAGTGATCTCAAAAAGTTCATCAAAGGTGCCAAAGCCACCAGGCAGGACAACGAAGCCATCGGCAAGATCAGCCATCAACGCTTTGCGTTCGTGCATACTGCCCACCTCGTGCAGCTCAGTCAGGTTCCAGTGTGCTATCTCGCGTCGGAACAGCCCTCGTGGCAAGACGCCGATGACCTCCCCACCGCCTGCCAGCACGGTATTGGCGACTACTCCCATCAACCCCACACTAGCTCCCCCATAGACCACGCCCAATCCGCGTGCAACCAACTCCTCTCCCAGAGCGTGTGCAGCTTGTTGATACTCCGAGCGTTTGCCCACGCTCGATCCTGCAAAGACACAAATACGCCGCATATTCAGAGCCCTTTGTAGCTATAGTCTGCTGCCAGGACTTACAACGCATCCGGGTTCGTGCCGACTTCTACTGC
>JAFAXQ010000180.1 GCA_019240835.1 Ktedonobacteraceae bacterium | reverse complement strand
GGCATCATGTGGATCAACCATCACCGCCTGTTCACCCTGATTACGCGATTGGACAATGCTCTGCTGGGGCTTAACCTCTTGCTGTTGCTGCTGATCGTTTTTGTCCCTTTTCCCACCGCGTTAGTGGCGCAGTATGTGGTCCATCCCACCCAGCACGTGGCAGCCATCCTGTTCAGTGGGGTGTACCTGTTGCTGACCACCGTCTTTAATCTGCTCTGGCACTATGCAGCCTACGAGAATCGTCTGCTGAGCAAAGAGGTGAATATAGAGACAGTACGAAGTATCACCAAGCAATACCGCTTCGGCCCGCTGCTCTACCTCATTACGTTCACCCTCGCCTGGATCTATCCACCTGTGAGCCTAGTCTTAAATCTGCTAGTGGCACTCTTCTTTGCCCAACCGTACCGATTGCATAAGTATGATTCTTCACAGTAAAGGTTACGGCATAAACCAGCCTGTAAGGCGTACTGAAGCGGATGAGAAGCCTCGGATAATCCGAGAGACAAATAAAGTAAAACGTGCAAGCAAGAGACTGCTTCATTTTCATGATTGTCGAAAATCCTGAGGTTATCTCTCACCGCTTCTGCGTAGCAGCAGCCTGCCCACTCATCCCCGCTCCTCGTGGCCGCATCACTTGTCCAGCGATCTGGGCAATAAGTGCGCGAGGGAACAAGCGGACCACTTGCGGCAGCATAGCATTGCCTACTCCGTCGATCACGACGCTGCGGCCCCGTTCCAATGCCCGTAGCCCCGTAGCCACCGCCTGCTCTGGCGTCCGTTTAGGTGCGACTATGAGCGGCTCAGCACTCGCCTCCTTGAGAAATGCCGTGTCAGTCACACCGGGACACAGCGCGAGCACGCGGACGCCATGCCTCCGATATTCCACAGACAAGGCTTCAGAGAAGGAGAGCACGAAAGCCTTAGTCGCGGCGTAGACAGCCATATAAGGCAGGGGTTGGAAGCCAGCTACTGAGCTAAGATTGATTACGGCCCCTTGGCCTCGTGCCACCATAGGCGGCACGAAGGCATGGGTCAAGGCGACCATTGCTGCGATGTTGACCATCACCTCCTGATGCTCTCGCTCTGGCGAAATCGTCTCAAAGAGGCCATAGGTGCCAAAGCCAGCGTTATTGACAAGCAGATCAATCGTCAGACCACGCCGCTCGACTTCCTGCTGAATGAGCTGAACCGCCTGTTCTTGACCAAGGTCGGCGGCAATGACTTCGGCTCGTACCTCGTGCTGACCGGACATCTCTGCCGCCAGCGCCCGAAGCTTCTCCTCAGAGCGCGCCACCAGCATGACATGCATGCCGCGCCCTGCCAGTGCGCGGACAAATGCCTCGCCGATCCCTGATGACGCACCTGTAATGAGTGCTGTCTTCCCTTGGTAGGTGAACATATGCGTCTTCTCCTAATGTAAGCTCTGCTCTTGCTCAAAAGATGTGCTAACCGCTGGATAGTAAGCCTTATAACCAAGCGCCTGCCCGAGAGTTGCCAGTACCCTAAACAATGGGCGCTGAAGCCAAATGGGCATTCCCGCTACATATGTTGAAGGTTGCAGTGCTTGCAACAACACAATCGTCTGTAGCGGGTTCTTGGGCAAACCGTTTGCTCCTACCTTCCCCTGCTGGGCTAGAGCATACAATGACTCGAAAAACTCTGCCGAAGCTACTAACAACTGTGCGTCTGGTTTGTCTAATTGTGTGGTCTTGCGCCAATGCAACACACTATTGCCCATGTTCCACGGATGGATATGCGTAATGTGTCTTGGTAATATGACCACATCACCCGCTTTGGCCGCAAGCTCATCTTGACCCACTTTATAATGGGCTACACCCATAATGATCTCGACTCGCTCACTAAAGTACGGGTGAAAGTGGGCTGCTAATCCCTTATCGGCATTGGGTGGCACAAAGAATTCGATGGCCAACACCGTCCCGTTCGTCTCATGTGCTGTTGCATTGAACAGCATGCGTTCACCCGTCACAGGGTTGTCAAATGCTTGTCCTGCTCTCGCCATCGTTCACACCTCCCTTCTTGCGACTCAGTTGAAGTCCTACGCGCTAACATCTAATGCGCTCTCTGCCACTACTAGAAGCTTCCTAAAGTAGTCATTGAGCAAACGTCCTGTTGGGTCAAAGTGCTTGCGGTAGCGCTCGAAGGTCGCAATGCGCTCTCCATAGGCTTTCTCAACTTGCGCAGGAGTGAGTAAGTCGCTTTGGTTGAGTAACGGCACGCCTCCAAGTCTGCTACACAGCTCGTTGTACGCGATCAGAAACCCTTCCCACCCTGGATTCGCCGTAGAAACGGGGTCGAAGGTCATGACAGGGCCGTCAGACGAATAGGAAAACAACGAACTGTTGTCCTGCGTGATGCGATAGCCCACACTGATCATGTTGGAGCGATAGCCTGTAACACGATAGTAATCACGACAGAATTTGAAGTAGGCGCGCAGGTTACTTATGTAATGCTCTTCTGGAGAGGCCCAGATGCTAAATGTGTATTTGCTCTTCGTGGCGACCGCGGGGTATCTGATTTGTTGAGCGGTCGCCAGGGTGTTGTTTCCCCGCACCAGTAAAACTGCGCCCAAGAATATGAGCCGTTCAAAGGTACTAAACAGGAAATCTCTGATCGCTGCAATCGGCACATACTTCGTGACGCAATAGCCGTAGAACGGTGCGAGCGTACTCCACAGAAAGTTGCGAAATTTCCATTGCCAGGAAGTGGGACTTTGTGGGTTTTTCGTTTCATGATAGTGCCTGAACTCCACCAGAATTGTCTCTAGAAAGGGGTTGAGGTACATCATGATCGAATCTCCCTGTGCCTTGAGTGCGGGAAGCTGTTTGTCGAACTCATCAAGACTGTAGACCTTGTGGTAAACCGACATGGCCTCTAATGGCTTGACCTTGAATGTCACCTCGTAAATGATGCCGAACAAGCCGTAACTTGAGCGGGCCACACGTAAAAGTTCTGGCTGCTCTTCCGTAATCTCCAGCAGCTCTCCTGAAGGCGTGACCATCTTAATGACAGAGGCGTAGGAACACACCTGGCCGTATTCGCCTGGCATTGATGCGTCCTTTGTGCCACAGCAGGCGGCGCTGCCCATGCTTAGATTTCCTAGTTCCAGATTCACATAAAGTTCCAAATTGTGCTTTTGGAGTTCTTGTGCAACATCAATATAGAGCGCTCCTGCCTCAGTAGTCACGGCATCGGGCCGTATCTCTAAAATTCTATTCATTTTGCGCATATCGACCAGGGTACCATGCTCGGCCACACCGCAGGATGTCATGGAATGGTTGGAGCCGACAGCGCGAACTGGGCTGGGATGCTTGCTCGTATCCTTTAGAATGGCGATGATATCCTGAACGCTTTCTGGTTGCACGACAACATAAGGCGACGATACAATGTTGCCGAACCAATTGTGTACTTGCAATTCTTCCATTTTGTCTTTCTCAATTCTGAAACACATACTGATTTTTATCGCTATTTATTGAACTTCCTGAGAATTTCGCTCTTGACCACGGTGCGAAGGGGTTCTTGACGTTTCGTAGAAACGGTGCTAGCTCAGGAAAGTGCCTCAATAGCACGCTCGACATATCATTGTTGCTGATCCAGTCGAGACCCATTTGGGTATAGACCGTAGCAGTGTAGTCAGTTGTGAAGAATCGGTCGCTATTCAAACGTCGAGACGCCATCAGGATAAAGATGCGAAAGGCAGTATCGCTGAAACCAAATCCTGGCGGTGGTTTCTCCGCATACAAGCCCACCATGAGGTCAACTTGATCAATATCGTTGTCGTAGATGCGCCGCAGTTCCTCCGCCCATACTTTGTTGTTGGTCAGTTCCTCGAAGCTTTTCACACGGGGGCGATGCACTAGCTTGCGGAACTCATTGTATCGGGGCACACCGCGCTCGCGGTCGCGCAGGATCTCTGTCGTCGCTAGATCAAACATGATGCCGTCCTGCTCCGTACGCCGCTGCAGGAAGCGCGGATAATTGTGTAAGGTGATCGCGCCTGGATAAGACGTGCCAAACGAATAGAGAGCATTCGCCATGGACACCTGTGCTAAGACCTCGTGTGCATGGCCGTCCACAACCTCGGCCATAGACCGCTCTTGCATGATTTCATCAGTTTCCAGCGTACGGAAGCTGATTTCGTCGGGCAAGAGGGGATGCATGCGGTAGACAGAAACGAACTCTTCTGTAAAGGCGTAGGGCACCCCAAAGTCATCTTTTTGCGAACCTGGGATTCCACTGATGATCTCGCTTTTACTGATGCGCCCAAAAAGCTTATGTATTTGCTCGGTTGCCAATCCCCACCAATTCCCATTCATGGCCAGGTGCAATGTGGGATTATCAAGAATCGCCGGAGTCCACTCAACTGTATGGATCTTTGCCATCAGAGCTGCGTTGACGAGCCGAGCATGATCGAACAAGTCATCGTCAGACCACGATGGATATTCAGCACGCAAGTGGTCACAGATCGCGTTGTGTTCTAGGGTGAAAAGAGTAGACATTAAGCTCAGGCCAATCCACCAGTTACCATTGACGCCAGTTATGTCGACTCCAGTTTCAGGGTCGACAGGCAGCAAGCCATTACTGGCGATATTCAGCTTGCCATCCTTCCCTGATCGCACCTTGGCTTGAGTTGCCTCGTCACTTCCGTACAGTTGGGACCCATCCCACCATTGGGACACGACATTACGATAGGTAGGAGGTAAGCCGTCGGTCCGCGCGTGGGTCGTATCCCTTTGCGTGCGTAGGATGGTCATCGGACGCTGTGGCCAGGGATCGTCCTCACGTAGCGGCACCTGCCACGGGTTCTCTTTCTGATTTTTCCCATGACTGAACCAGTCATGGATCATAAACTGGATCCACGCAGCCGCCAACAGGTTAAGTGTTGTGGCTGGCTGAAAGGTATCGCGAGCCAGCAGTTCAAGGCTAACCGTGCGCGGATTCGGCGTGAGCATTGCCGCCTCATCGGGATACGTATACTTAGACCGCACGTTGCGTCCAAACCGTGTTCCTGCACTGCCCATACTAGGATTCTCTAGATCATTGAAGCTTCCATCTGCTGTGCGTGCTACCAAGTAGCGCGGACCTCCGCCATTTGCTGCAGGTCGGTTTGAACCTATCAACTTCCCCGTCTCAGTAGTATACAAGTTCTGCTTTCTCAATATAGTACGCAATCCAGCCAACATAGCAAGCGAGAGAAGCCGTGGCATCTTATACCAACCTATTGACTGGTCAAGCAATTGAACTGTCTGTGTAAAAAATCGTAAAAGTAGCTTTCTCATCATGTATATCGTCCTTGCCAAATGTATAATTTGTGTAGCTACAATAGATACGTTGACAAAGAGGTTTTTTTCGGATAGATTTCACTGTAGGAGTGTTGCATTAGTAATATTGAAAATGAGGTATATCATGGAAGTGTTTGATGCGGTCCGTACTGTGCTGGCAGTACGCCAATTTCAAGAGAAGCCCATCCCCGAGGCGATTGTCCATCAAATCGTCGAGGCGGCGCATTTAACTGGGAGTAGTACCAACGGTCAACCGTGGCATTTCATTGTTGTGCAGGACAAAGAGACACTGCGCCAGCTTGGCGCACTTGCACGCACGGGGCCGTATGTCGCCCATGCTCCACTAGCGATTGTTGTCGGCATGGAGCACAGCCCATATGCAGTCTCCGATGCCAGTCGAGCCATCCAATCTATGATCCTGACCGCCTGGACCGCCGGCGTTGGCTCAAACTGGGTGGGCTTCGATAATCTCAAGCAGGTCAATTCCCTGCTCGGCATTCCTGCAGAGATCGAGATCCTGGCCGTCGTGCCTTTTGGCTACCCAGTTAGACCTAGTAGCAAGGGGCGTAAGAAGCGCAAGCCTCTTGGCCAAATCGCTCACCGTGAACGCTGGGGCCAACCGTTTGCCTAGCAGTATAACCTACCCCTGACACGAAGAGCCACGCAGAATCGTACAACTAGTGTAGCCATGTCTACTTGGGAGATAATGGGGTTTTTCTATGGCAGGCCGTGGCACTACACGTGGTGCTAGCCGCACGAAGAGGGGTGAATTGGTGCAGTATCTTGTACTTGCATGCGATTACGATGGCACGCTGGCTAAGGATGGCATTGTCGGCGAGCAGACACTACAAGCTCTTGAACGCGTAGTAGCTTCTGGCCGTAAACTAATGCTAGTGACAGGTCGTATTCTTGAGGATCTAGAGTGCGTTTTTCCGCGCTTAGACCTCTTTACCTATATCGTTGCCGAGAATGGGGCGCTACTCTACCATCCCGCTAGTAGCAGTGAGCAAGTGCTGGCAGAGCCGCCCCCCGAGCGGTTTGTCAGTGCCTTGCAGGCACGGGGCGTCCCCTTGCAAACTGGCCACGTCATTGTTGCAACGTCACAGCCTCACCAAACAACGGCGTTGGAGGTCATACGTGAGCAAGGGCTTGAGCGTCAGGTGATCTTCAATAAAGGGTCCGTGATGATCTTGCCCACAGGCATCAATAAGGGCAGCGGGTTAATTGCTGCCCTCAACGAGCTGAAGTGCTCACCGCACAATGTCGTTGGCGTTGGTGATGCCGAAAACGATCACTCATTTCTGGACCTGTGCGAATGCGCTGTGGCCGTAGCCAACGCACTTCCTGCGGTGAAAGAGAGGGCCGATTACACGACGCAGGCCGCTCGTGGAGAGGGTGTCAGCGAGTTGATTGAGATGTTGTTAGCCGATGACTTGCAGCAGGTTGACCAGCACATGAGTCGGCATGCCCTTGTGCTGGGCCAGGGGCCGAATGATGAACCGGTCCACATCAATGCACGCCATACCAATGTCTTCATTGTCGGACCATCTGGTAGTGGCAAATCAACGATGGCCATGAATCTGTTGGAACAACTGGTCGAGCAGGTGTATCAATTTTGCCTCATTGACCCCGAAGGAGACTACGAGACGTTTCAAGGAGCGATAACGCTAGGTGATACCGACAAAGAACCGGGAGTTGCTGAAGTTATCCAGTTGCTCGAAAAGTCGGAGCAGAGTGCGATTGTCAATCTGCTGGGCAGTCCGCTAGCTGATCGCCCTGCATTCTTTCGCAATCTGCTGCCAGCCCTGCAAGATGTGCAGACGCAACTCGGTCATCCCCATTGGCTTATTCTCGATGAGGCCCATCACCTCTTCCCTCCTGATGCGGACACCTCAGTAGTCGAACGCATACATGGCCTCTTCACCCTGTTGTTCATCTCAGCGCATCCAGATCACGTCTCTAGGCAGGTGCTAGCTCTGACTGATGTGGTGATCATTGTTGGGGAGCATGCCCCGTTGCCTGTGTTCGCCGAGGCTGTTGGTCAACCCATGCCAGAAGTGATACCCACTTCGCTTGACCCGGGTGAAGTGCTTGTCTGGTTCAGGCGTACGAAGCAAGCGCCCGTACTCCTGCGTGCCAGGACCCCTAAAGAGGAGCACACGCGCCACCGGCGCAAGTATGCCGAAGGAGATTTACCAGAGGACATCAGTTTCTACTTTCGGGGACCGCAAGGCAAGCTGCGGCTTCGTGCGCAGAATCTCATCCTCTTTACGCAGATAGCCGAGGGGATCGACGATGAAACCTGGCTGTTCCACCTGCGCCAGGGCGACTACTCGCGCTGGTTCCGCGAAGTAATCAAGGACGAGGACTTAGCTGCAGAAGCTGCCTCCATTGAAAAACAGGAGCGGCTCTCCGCACGTGAGAGCCGCTCCAGAATGCAGGCAGCTATCGAGGAACGCTATACATTGCCGTAATTACATTTTTCCCAGCACAACGACAATAGTATACCCCTCCAACTTCTTCACGGATGTCGGCGAGATCGTTTCCCTGTACATCTCATCGAAAGAGGGATAGTCACGTTGGCTGATAGAGAAGAGAATGTTGTCGGCCAGCGTCTCCGTTTTGATCTGCTGATAGTAGTCGGTGAGCATATTGGCGAGCGCGGCGTCATCAACATAAAAGGCCAGACCGATATGGTCTTCGATATTGAGACCAGCCTTTTTGCGCATGTCCTGGACATAGTGCGTCAGGTCGCGCACTAACCCCTCTTCGCGCAGCTTGGGCGTGATAGTCGTCTCCAAGGCCACAATGTAGCCATTCTCTTCGGCTGTGACGAAGCCTGGCCGAGCCGTAGCAATCACCTCGACCTCCTCTGAGGTCAGTTCAAGCTCCTGCTCTTCGACTGCGAAGCGTAGTGTGCCATACTCGTTGAGTTCCCTGGCCGCCAATTGCGTACTGCGGGCATCTAGCTTTTTGAAGGCTGCCAGGATTTTCTGCACCAGCGAACCGTACTTCGGGCCAAGCACCTTTGGCTGTGGTCTCAACGTGTAAGCGAGCATATCACTCTCGCTACTCATCAGCTCTATGTGCTTGATATTCAGCTCTTCGAGCACCTGCTCGCACAAGCGCATCAGTGCCTCTTCCTCTGCTGGAGTAGGGACGCGTACATAGAGTGCGTTGAGCGGCTGACGTACCCTGATCTGTGCTTTTTCACGCGCCGAGCGGCCTAGCCCCACGACATGCATCACCAGACGCGTCTGCTGTGTCAATTGCTCGTCGACCAGCTTCTCATCTACCTGCGGCCAGTCGCACAAGTGAACGCTCAGTGCTGCCTGCTGGTTAACACCGCGTACCAGATTCTGGTATAGCTCTTCAGTGATAAAAGGCATGAATGGCGCAAGCAGCTTGATGAGGGTGGTTAAGCACTCGTAGAGCGTCAGGTAGGCTGCTACCTTGTCACTGTGCAACTCGGCAGCCCAGATGCGCTCTCGGCTACGGCGCAGGTACCAATTGGACAGCACCTCCAGGAACTCCTGTATGGCCTCCCCTGGCTTCACGCTATCATAGTGATCCAGCCCGGCAGTTACCGTGCGGATCGTCTGCTGTAGCTCCGAGAGAATCCAGCGATCTAACTCGCCGCGCTCTGCCACTGGCAGCATATGCTGTGTTGGATCGAACTGGTCGATATTGGCGTAGGTCACGAAGAACCAGTAGACGTTCCAGATTTTGTCCAGCGTTTTACGTACCTGCACCCACTTCTCGCTCAAACGCACGGGCAATCCACTTTGCTGAGCGTGCTCCATATCCTGCCGCGTGGGCACGCGTGGAAAGTTGAGATTCTGTTCCGGGTTATGATTCGTGTAGAGCCAGCGCATCGTGTCGGCTCCCACCCGCTCGGCGGCATCGTCAAACACGACAAGATTATTCTTCGACTTGTGCATCGGCGTTCCATCCTCGCCCATCAGCGTAGCGAAGCCGAACAAGGTCTTGTAGGGCGCGGCGTGCTCCATGACCGTACTCATAACCAACAGCGAGTAGAACCAGTTTCTGAACTGGCCAGGGAACGACTCGGTTACGAAATCAGCCGGGAACCACTGCCGCCAGTACTCACGATCAGTACGATAACGCAGCGTCGAGTAGGGCACGATACCCGCGTCGAGCCAGGGATTGCCAACATCCTTGATGCGCGACACCACGGCTCCACAGTTCTTACAGGCAACCTTGACGGCGTCGACCCAGGGTCGATGTGGCGTATGCCCCTCGAACTCTTGCCAACCCTCGACGGCACGCTCTTTGAGTTCGCTCTCACTGCCAATCACCTCGAAGCTACCACATTGCGGGCAATCGTAGATGGGCAGCGCGAGGCCCCAGTAGCGCTTCTTAGAAATCATCCAATCGTCCATATTGCGCAGCCAGTCCAGCTCGCGATCAAGGCCAAAGGCTGGAATCCAGATGATCTGTTTCACGATGTCCATGATCTCGTAGCGCAGCGTATCCATTGAGATGAACCACTCATCGACCAAGCGGAAGATCAATTCTGTCTTACAGCGCCAACACGTTGGGTAGCGGTGCTTGTAGTTCTGCGTACGATAAAGCAGGCCCTTCTCGGCTAGATTTTCTGCGACGAGTGGTCCAACCTCCGAGGCGTGTTGGCCCGTCAGCCAGTCGTAGCCAGTGACATAGACGCCAGACTCGTCTACCGGAGCTACCACGGCTAGGTTGAACTCCTTGGAGAGACCAAAGTCTTCGCGCCCACACCCTGGTGCAATATGCACGATGCCCGTACCTTCACTGGCACTGACTTCTTTCCAGGCAATCACGCTATGAACTACTCCCTGTTCGGCGGGTAGCTCGTCGAAGGGGCCACGGTAACGCCAGCCCAGCATGGCGCTTCCCTTGAGCGTCTCGGTCACGTGATAGTCACCCTTGTCGCGCCCCTTGAGCGCTTTGAGCACAGGGAGTAGCTCCTCTGCAAGATAGTAGTACTCGCCGTCCTGCTCTACTCTGACGTAAGCCATATCAGGGTGTACCGCCGCCGCAACGTTAGCAGCCAGCGTCCAAGGCGTCGTGGTCCACACAAGCAGGTTCTCACCA
>JAFAXQ010000047.1 GCA_019240835.1 Ktedonobacteraceae bacterium | reverse complement strand
GCTTCCCACTGGTTTGCGCTAGTCGCACCGCTTCCCTCTTAAACTCCGGCGTATAGGTCTTCTGAGTTTTCTGCATGCTCTCTTTCCTCCCTATAAGAATAGTAGATCCGAAGATTTCACTACTCTACAAAAGTGGTGAAAGCTCACAGCAACAGAGGGGCGAACGAGAGAAAGCATAAGTAGGAAGGAGCACAATGATGTCCCAATCGTTGATAGCGTTCGATACCGATCATATCAAAAGCTACGTTTTCGGCACCAACAAACTGAAAGAGATTCGCGGCGCGAGCTCTATTCTCGACGCACTCAATCGAGACAAAACGACAGCCAAAGCGAAGGAGTATGGGGCAACATGTATCTATGCGAATGGCGGCTCTGCACTCTTCCTCGTCGACTCAGGTCAAGCTGAATCGTTGGGTAAAGCCGTGCAGGAACTCTACCACAATAACACAGGTGGGGGAGCTTCAATCACCTATGCTATACAGGTCATTCCAGACCACGACAGCACACAAGACATTATGACTGCCGAGAAATTGAATGAGAACGTTACAATGGCAGATGTACTGAAGCTGCTGCGCCTACGTCTACGCTTGGCAAAAGATGGCCTGCAAATGAACATGTCATCGAAAGAGGGTACACAGCAAGATGACGCGTTGGCGCACATTGCGCTGCCCTCACATGCCCTGCTCTGCACCTGCGAGTCGTGTGGTGTGAACTATGCGCAAGCTCTCTGGAAAGACCAAGACCCCGATGATACAGACGATGGCGAAGGCCGCTATTGTCGTGTGTGTATCGGCAAGCGCGAAGAGGACAGGAACGTTAAGAATAAGCTTCGTAACCCACGAAAAACATCCTTGTCAGTCAAAACGCTTTGGGATCGCATTCTAGACTCACTAGGCAAGGACTATCTTTCCCCCTCATCGCCGTTCCCGCAACGCCCAAAGGACTTCAACGTCTTCCGCGAATTCACACGCGGAAAAGAGTATCTAGGTCTGATTTATGCAGATGCGAACAGCATGGGGAAAGCACTCGAGAAACTAGAGACACTACATGAGGTGAAAGTCTTTGCTGACACAATCGATGACGCGGTGTTCAAGGCGATGGGAGAGGCCATTAGAACGCATCTTCCGGTACAAAAAGGCAAATTCCCTTTCGATATATTGCTGATCGGCGGCGACGACATCGTGATGGTGACGCCTGCTGACAAAGCTATACAGGTCGCACGTGCCCTCGCCGAAAAGTTTCACGAGCACACGAACAAGGAGTATACGCTCTCCATTGGTGTCGTACTTGCTCCGGTGAAGTATCCCTTCAGCCTACAATATGGCTTGGTTGATGAGATCCTCAAAGCAGCGAAGAAGTCAGGCGCAAAGCGACATGCAGATAACGCCAGTAGCAATGATGGGCAAGAGCAGTCGCGTATCAACTTTTTGGTTGTCACAGGCAATACGAGTCTGAGCTATCAGAAAAACTATCAAGAAATGTATAGGAAGAAGCCAGTTTTTGGGAAAATAGATGAGTTTTACGCCACTATGCGCCCCTACACACTTTCTCAACTGGGCCGATTATTGCAGCAGATCAGAGAGGGAAATAAAAAGCACTTGGGACGCACAAAGCTTCAACAACTGCGCGAAGCAATTCTGAAGTTGAACAATACAACTACTATTCTCGAAGCACTTGCGTTGCTGCGCAATTGGAAGAAGGAAGAACGGGAATTCATCAAAGCTGTGGTGACAGAGCTTGTTGATACACCCCAGACAGCGAAACAGCAGCAGATGGGAACCCTCTTCCCCTGGTCCCTTGGCGAGCGGAGCAACGAGAAGCACACCATTTACCGTACTCCCCTGCTTGATTTTGTCGAACTTTATGACTTCGTCTCATCAGAAGAAGGGCAGAATAGGTAATGCTTGTTCAAATAGACTACGAACTTCAATTTGACGCACCGTTTCATTTTGGCACTGGCGTCGCTACAGGTCTGATTGACCGGACCGTCATCCGTGACTCTGACAACTTTCTCTACGTGCCAGCTTCGACATTCAAGGGTGTCTTACGCGAACATTGCGAGCACTTGTGTCGCTTCTACCTGCCCAATGTACAAATAGCCAGCCCTCACGACAGTTATGAAACGCTGAAACAATTTGGCACAGCGCCAACACTCATTAGCCGTATCTTTGGCTCACCGCTCTATCCAGGCGGGCTGCGCTTCAACGATGCGAGACAGGCAAAAGAGGACCTCAAGACGTATAAAGAGACACAAACCAGCGTTTCGACACAGGTGCGCATAGACCGTGTGACACGCACTGCTGTAGACGAAGCTCTCTATACTAGCGAGTTTGGTGCTCACTACCTTATCTTTGAGGGAACTATCAAGGGGCAACTCGATTGTGTACCTATCGAATCGCTCACTGTAACAACATACGACAAGCAGGTGCTTACCCCGACCTACTCGCTGCTACTTCTATTGGCTGGCCTACTGATGATCGAGCGGCTCGGCGGTAACAAATCGACGGGCAAGGGGCAGTGTCATTGCTCTATTACTAAGGTACTACTTGACAGGCACGCGTGTACCGAGGAAGAGTGGCAGAGCTGGATAGAGCGTCTAGAGGTGTTAAGCAATTACCAGCTCAACGCGAGAGGCGGCCAAACATGAAGCGTGTCTATCTCCGGGTGACTGCTACCTCCTCATTGGCAATACGCTCTGATCACGCCGAGGGAGGGGTAAAGACGACACAATATATTCCTGGGGCCACTCTGCTTGGAAGCCTTGCGGCGAGCCACCGCATGTTGCGACCAGAGCAAGAGGACGAATTTGTGAAACTTTTCCTCAATGAGCAAGTGCATTTTCCTCACCTCTATCCTGCTGGTTTCAACGAGGGGAGTCTTCGTACATCGGATTTGCCAGGATCGAATTTGCCAGTGATGCCTATACCCAAAACTGCTCGAACATGCAAACGCTTCCCTGGCTTCCAACTCGTGCCAGGCGAGGAGGCCGAGGAAGAACGGCATGGGGTACGCGATAGCTTGCTGGATTGGGCCATCTTCTCCTTGTTGGACAATGAGCAGTCTGCTATTGCGCCGTTACTCTCCCCTTTCAGTAGTCATGATACTTGCACCTATCAACAAGGTAAAGACAGCGACGTTCGTTGTAATCAAGTTATGGACCATGTAGGCGGCTTCTATAGAGAGAGCAACCATCAGCGCATGAAGGCGAAGGCCGATACACGACTGCAGACACGCACGGGTATCAACCGCGAGTGGGGCGTTGTCGAGGAGAGCATCTTATACAACCGCCAGGTCTTCGATGAGAATACGTGCTTCCGGGGTGATGTCCTTCTTCCCGACGAACTTACCGATACCTTCAAGAATTTTGTCGAAGAAGCGACCAAAGAAGATGTCATTCGCGTGGGAACCGGACGCACACGAGGACTGGGCTGCGTCCAACTCGACGTTCGCGATGCTCAGGAGAGCAAAGCTGCCGATTTCGCTGATAGACTGTGTACATTTGATGCAGCCATGAGAAAGCAAGCACAGGAAGCAGGCGTGCGGCAACTCGATCCATTCTACTTCGCCATCACACTGCAATCGCCGACCATCCTCTGCGATGCATTCTTGCGCTATCAGAAAACAATCGACCTTGCATCGCTTCCTGAGTTGTCAGGGCTTTGCGCGTCCTATACATTCCAGCGCGTGTATCAGTCCGTAGGCATCCAGCGTATCACAGGCTGGAACGAACTATGGGGCATGCCGCGCCCCAACGACTATGCGCTAGAGATGGGGTCTACCTTGCTGTTCGCCTGTAAGCAGCAGCCGCAGAACAACGATCTTATACAAGCACTGCGCACCTTAGAGGAGATGGGCATAGGCCGTCGCCGTTCGGAGGGGTTCGGGCGTATCTCAATCTCCGACCCCTTTCACCTAGAAAGAGAGCAGGCATGACAAAACGCATGAAGCTTATCATTCGAGTCAATGAGCAAGCTGGGTCCGAAGAATTCTACAAGAAATCACAGCATTTAGGACTGCTTGCTGTACAGTGCTTCAGGGAAGAACAGGAGCGGCATAGATCGCAGATGACGGGCCTGGAAAATATTGCTGAAACGACGCTAAAAGTGACCGATGTATTGGACTATATCAAGAAACAGACAGCGCATCAGCGGGAGAAACAGGGTCAGCGAGAGCAACAGGGATGGAAGAAGAAAGTAGGAGCCAATGGCGAACTCTTCGGTCAGGTACTAAAAGAAGATATAGAGACTGGCCTTGATTCATTTATTAACAAGGTTTGCGAAAACTTCATTAATAGCACGACCGATGAAGGCAAACAAGAGCGGCAAGAGGTACACCTGCTGCTCATCCGTCAATTGATTCGCCAACTTGTCGTGCGTTATGAGTATGAGATGAGTCTGATCGAGGAAAAAGCTAAGCGATGATAACCGAGCAAGAGCAAGCCAAGATACGCTTGCTGAGCGATACAGAACTCTATCGACAAGCCGTCGACTTTATGCGAGGTATTGCTAAACCGATTCCGCAGAAGCAAACGAATGGCCTGCTTAATGTCTCACTAGCCAATACCTATGACCAACTGCAAAAGTTCGTGGCTCGTCAACGTGACCGAGAGACATGGCCTCCCACAGAACGCCATATACGTATATTCTATCGAGAACTTGGGCAAAAATTGAAAAGGATGGACGACCTGTATGTATCATCCATCATGAAAGCCAGAACAAAACCAGCACCACAAGAGGATATACAGACGCTCAGGATGCTGCTCGCACGCGAATTTATCCAGCATGTCCTGGCGGAGAATGCCTATATGGGAGCTATAAGGGCCTTTCAGAATGTCGACCTCGACAACAGCAGAAATCAGGGCAGACCTCAAGGGAACAATCGCGCTCCGGTAACACGACAGGGGAGGACATGAGCCAATGACACAGGACTCAACAAAGAACACTCAAGACACACAACAGATGCAGCCTATGCGCTATCAGTTGCGCAATCGCTACGTCTTCGATGGCAAATTAGGGATGACAACAGGACTACACATCGGCGGCGGCAAGGTGACACTTAGTTACACGGATAGCCCCGTCGTACAGACACCAGAGGGCTTACCCTTCATCCCCGGTTCTAGTTTCAAAGGAACGTTACGTAGCACCATAGAGAAGATAGTAGCAAGTCTGCCTGCTGACCTCGGCCTGCACTCGTGTGGACTACCTGCTGAAGAAATGCCACCAGAGCTAGAGTCATGTCCGACGGCACATCAAAAGGAGATAGCAGACGCACGGAGTAAGGACTCCAAGGCTTTAGAGAAGGTCCGTAAGGACCTTTGCCAAACATGTCAACTCTTTGGTTCACCCTTCGCCGCCTCGCGTATCACCGTCAATGACCTCTATCTCATCAATGATGAATGGAGTGGAACGACACAAATACGCGATGGCGTTGCCATTGATCGAGATAGCGAGACGGCGAAAAGTGGTGCGAAATACGATTTCGAGGTCGTGCCATCCACAACGGTCTTCCGTTTGCACCTGGTGATCGAGAATGCTACCGAACAGGACCTACAACTTATCAGCATCGGCTTGAGTGAGTTTGTGAGTGGCTTCAGTGGTGTCGGCGGTTTTCGCTCGCGAGGCTTGGGAGCGTGCATTCTCAAGGATTTGCAGATTCGCTACATGGAGCTTACTGACGCAGAGCGCAAGCAACGCCTACAACGCTACTTGTTGCGGAAAAAAGATGGGCAAGACGATGGCCTCGACCTTATAGATGCCCAGGATTTTTTCGACAAACATATTAGTTTACTGTTTGAACCGCACAGCCGCAACCAGTAGAGGAGAAGAAGAGTATGTTAAAAGCACTACTAAACGAAGCACGACTATACCTGGACATCACCACGAAGGGGCCGCTACTGATCAAGTCGGGTTATGCAACGGTGATCGGAGCAGATATGGCCCCGGTAGAAACCTATCGCAGTGGTCAAAAAGAGATTTATCTCCCTGGTAGTTCGCTAAAGGGCGTCTTCCGTAGCCACATTGAGAAGGTCGTTAACAGCATCAAACCACAGGTAGCATGTAACCCGCTTTCGCGACCGAATGATAGGGACACGAGAGACGATAGAAAACTCTACCGCCCTTTCTGTGGCAATAATTTCAGCGACAAAACACCACCACCACCACATGAGGTTTATACTAAGTCATGCCCGACCTGCCGTCTCTTCGGCTCAACTTTGTTCGGCAGTCGCATCGCTGTAGAAGATGCGTATTTGCCTGCTGGGTCCGTCGGAAAAGCATCCTTGATCGAACACCGCGACGGTATCGCCATCGACAGGCTCACAGGTGGCACAGGCGGAGGCGCGAAATTCGACCTGGAAGCGGTCACAGAGGGCACGACGTTCACTACGGACATTCATCTGCGCAACTTTGAAATCTGGCAACTTGGCATGCTCTTCGTTATTATCCAGGACATGGAAGATGAACTGATTCGCCTCGGCTCTGGCCGCTCACGTGGACTAGGCAAGGTCAAGGCAAGTATCAATGAGCAAGGCGTAACGCTAAGTGCAGCACGCAGAGGCAAAAACGAGGAACCAGACAACGAACTGTGGGGCCTTGGACACTGGCTAGGCGAAGAAGCAGCAACCTATGACACGCGACGTAATGACCTCCTCAAATTGTCGCCATCAGTGCCTCACACAAAGAATGGTGTGCGCTACACACGTATCTTCAAAGATAAAGCACTGAATAGTCTCAAGATAGAGAGTATCGAAGCCTTCGTTACCCGGATGCAAGAGTGGACCCCACAGACCACGACAAGCTCGTCACAAAGGAGCTAGCGATGGTACAAGCAACCCAAACCAAACAAGCAATAGGCGAACTGCTACTCGCCGGGACAATAGCAGATGCAGATTTTGCGGGGTTTCTGCAAACCTATAGCAGCATCATCCCACCCAGTACGTCACCTGACTCCCCTACACTCATGCTGTTAGAGGCACAGCCACGTCACGTCATCGCACAAGAGGAGCGACAGGGCTTGTTGCACTTTGCGCTCTTCGATCCCAGATTCAATTTCGCACCTTACACATCGGGGCGTATCTTTCATGCTCTAGGAGAACTGCGCTGGGAGCGGCAGCACTCCAATATACAGATTGTCTATACAGGTCACAAGGCATACAAACCGCAACTGCAAGATGTCAAAGAAACCGAGTTGGATGGCTACGCTTTCGAAGACAGAAAGTATTTTCTGTTCGGCAAGAGACTTGACCAGGAACAGTTGAAGCGTATTGGTCCGAGGGCGCAAGCAGGGGACTTCGCAGAGGTGCGTATTCCGCGCCTCTTGCGCTATCCACCATTGCCCACCCTGGCAAACGCGGAACGAGTACAATTGGTCATGTGCGAATATATAGACTCCACTACAGCCCTCAACGTCGCCTATCGTTTCAAGAGACTTGTACCTTTCCACAATCAATCAAAGACAATAGGAGCACAATAAAGGATGAATCCCTACGATTTTGTACCGTTAGACACAGAGCATCCGCCGGAGCGACGTAAACCCGTCTGGCACAATGTCCTCGCGCCGAATGATGCACACCTTGATAAGCTCTACTCTGGTTATCTCCATCTGTACATCAAAGCCGAGACGCCGCTATTCATCTATGACGCCGCTTCGTCTATGCAGAACCCGGACTATGCAGGTCAACATCTTCGCAATAGATGGGATGAATATATTATTCCAGGAACATCCATCAAGGGATTGTTAAGAACCGTTGTTGAGACACTCTGTAGTGGTTGTATGACCGTGTTTCATATGCCTCGCGAGTATACGCAAAACCCTATACCTCTTGGCTTTGCCTATTGTCAGAGCAACACCTTGCTCTGTATTGCCTGTCGCCTTTTTGGCATGATGCAAGCTAACCAGAGGAATGCGCAAGTGTTTTTGGGCAAAGTCAATATTGGAGATGCAGTAGTCTACGAAGACAGTCTCCGCTTCTATGACCCTATCTATACCACCGTGCTGGACGGACCGAAACCACGCCATCGCGCCTTTTACCTCGATTCACAGGGTCACTATATTGCAGGAAGAAAATACTACTTCCATCATGCAGGGAAGCCGCTTACCGAAAACCGTCTGTTAGAGACACGGAATAGGCCAGGAGAGTACCGTAACCAGCATATTGAGCCGCTTGATGTTGGAACAGAATTTTTAGCACGCATCGATTTTACCAATCTTGAGGCCGACGAGTTCGCAGCTCTGCTGTTCGCCATCGCGTTGCAACCGAATATGCGCCACAAAATCGGCTATGGCAAACCAATTGGTCTGGGCAGTGTCCAACTCGGCGTTACCAAGTTGCAACTGGTCTATTACGCCAATCGCTACAAAGAATTTCGTACAGGTCGTGGCCTCTCCCCCCACTACAAAGATGAAGCTCTCTACACATTGCTTGACAGTCAGATGACTTCAATCGCCCACAGATTAATGCAGCCTGGAATCGCTTTAAGTTACTACCTGCGTTGAGCCAACTCTATCGCATCTGGCAATGGCCTCCCGACGCATCAGTCGAATACGCCTACCCGCGCCAAGACTGGTTCAAGGCAAATTCACAGGCGCGTATTGAAGATACTAGGAAGTTGTATCGGTCGTATTAGAGGCCACTCACTGGACCCCTAGGCAAACGAAGAATTGCCTGTTTGTGCGCGAAGAAGAACAGGAAGGATGAACCGTGCTGGTTTGTCTGCATCTAATCTAAAAGAAGAAAGTGATAAGTTGATCAAGGAAAGGACAGCAATGGCGGCACAAGAGAAAGCATTATTGATCCTCGTGGGAGGTAGAGCAGCAATACCGAATATACTGACTGTGATCCATCAACAGCCCAAGGTGGTGATTGCAATCTGCTCAGCGGAGAGCTATACAGATTTCCCTAGGCTCAAGGAGACGATCAACGAGATTTTACCATCCTGTGCGGTAGAGGCTATGCCTCCTGTCGATGCATTCGCTCTGGAAGAAATCATGCAAAGATGTGAAAAGGCTCTAGAGAAACATCTAACTGCTCAATGGATCTTCAATATTACAGCGGCAACGACCATTATGAGTATCGCCGCCTATGAGGTAGCAAAGAAATATCAACAGACGTGTTGGTATCTCAACACAAGTCAGACTCGCATCATCACCCTAGTAGGTGATCGGGGTGATGAAAGTATCTTCTACATAGAAGTGCCTCAATACGTGGCAGCCTATTCTCGCAGCTTAGAATTGGGTGACCTTGAAGAACGTCGGGACTATTGTGAGCAACAATGGCTACCTTTCGCCCAACAACTAGGGAAAAATCCACAACAGGCTGCATTACTGAAAAAGGTTATGAAAGCCATCGACAAGACAAAGATCAAACGGCCAAAGAAAGACGAGCCTAAACGCTATACATTGGAGGGATTTTCTAATGAGACCTACAACTTACTGGAACAAGCACAACAGCTAGAACTGTTGAGTGAACTTCACAGAGCTACCCCTTCCTCTTTTAGGTTTTGCCTCACGCACCTGCAGGATAACTTTCTTAACGGGGCATGGCTTGAAGCATACGTATGGGACGAGGCACGCAAGGTACAACTGTTTGATGATTGCCAATGGAACCGGAAAATCATCTCCGGCGACCTCAGCAAAGAACTAGATGTTGCTATGACTTACAAGGCCCAGCTCCTTGTTGTGGAGTGTAAAACAGGTGATGATAGCGAGGATACTGCAACACTCAACAAGTTAGAAGCCGTTGCCAACCTGCTTGGAGGGAAGTTCGTTGGGAAAATACTAGTTACAAGCTTATTTTCCCCTAATGGGACAGACCTCAACAAGCTGAAAGGGCATAACGAATTTTTAGCAAAAGCAGATAGTCAAAGTATTGTTGTGGCCATGGGAGAAAACCTGCCAGACATTGGTAGCAGACTGCAAAAAGAAGCGAAAGATCCAACGTATAAGAGGATATAACCTATGCTCATTCTAAACTTCGCCCACCCACTCACCGACGAAAACATAGCCCAGATCAAGGCGCTCGCTGCCAGCACTATCGAAGAAATTCGCACCATTCCCGTGCAGATTAACCAGAACGAGCCACTCGAAGCCCAGATCCGTAACATCGTCGATGCCGTAAAACTCACCTCTGAAGAGTGGCAAACGCGCTCACTAGTCATTAACCCGCCTGGGTACGCGCCTGCCGCTTTTGTGCTACTCGCCGAATTGCATGGCCGTATTGGTCACTTCCCGACGCTTATTCGTATGCGCCCCAAGTCTGGCCCTGTCACGAGCTACGAAGTGGCTGAGTTGCTCAATTTGCAAACGATACGCGAGACCGCACGCAAGCGCAGGTGAAACTATAACGGGAGGCACCGATCAGCAAAACAACAAATGCACCACATGGTACAATTTATCTAGGGGATCATGCTGCTCCCTGGGATGTAAGCAATGGAGGTTTGCACGTGGACAGGCATCAATTTTTAAGCTTCTTGCAGAAGAGGATCGGTAGTTGGGAGCAGGCAACTGCTAGGGAACTTTCCCACTCTGAAAGCGCACTTCTCTCTTCGGTGGACTATAATAATCTCCTCGCCTCCTCCTGGGTAGAGGGGTCTCCAGCAAGAAGGCCCGCTGCTGACTCGGCTGAATATGAGTTGTTTCTGGTAATAACCGAGGCAATCAAAGCACAGCTTCTACTCTGTCCACCATCCCAACGTATCGTATTGGTTTTGGACTGGGGAGCAGGGAATGGGAAGGTGATCCCGTGGTTACGCGTATCGGCAGATCGCCTGAACGATATTCCCTCAATTCTCCTGGTATACCTCTATATAGACTTCTCGCCGGTCATGTTAGCTATTGCACGTCGCGAATACGACTCGCTGTTCAATGGGAGTAATGAGAAAACACTGGCACTGTTTGCCCTAACTGACGTTATGAAGTCACAATTTAGTGAGCACGATTGGCAGGAACTTCGCACTTATTGTGGTTGTGTCTTGAGCATTTGCGCTGGTGGGACAATTGGTAACTTGGGTACTGAGTTGGATGGAGCAAACCATTTTCAGCGCACACTCCTCAAGAATTGGTACCCCTGCGACCATATTCTAGTAACTTTCCTGAATCCGGCTCAGTTCCGCGACACTGTCCTTCACTACACCCACAGTGGTTTAAGTAGTGGCCGGTTCGATACCTTGTTTGTTTCATTGTATGCACTATCAAAGAGTCAGAAACCCTCTCTTGTGACAAATGGGCACATTGATCTCATCAATTTACACAGCTCTCCTACTTTTCAAGAATTGCATGAAGGTGTACGAGATCTAGGGGAAAAGCCGTACTTTGTAATCTTTGAAATGCGGTCTGGAGATAAATCACTAGGGCAAGTAAGTAGGCACTATTCATCTGAGTATGTGAAGCAGGTTTTCTTAGAAAACTATAACATTGTCAGGTGCATTGAGGTATCATCTGCACGCTGTTACTGGCTACGTACGAACTGTGCGCCGTTGCTATAGCTTCTAGAAATGAACTTGCCGTCCACAAAAACTGTTGTGCCGCGTACGAGTGTGCGCACAACACGCCCACGCAGCATTTTGCCGACATAAGGACTGTGTTGGTGACGGTAGCATAAGTCGGCAGCCTCTAGCATACGTTGGCTGGCTAGATCAACCAGCACAATATCGGCATCTGCGCCAACGGCTAGGTGTCCTTTACGTGGGAAGAGACCAAAGCGGCGTGCAACATTTTCCGCTGTCAAGGCTGCAATCATAGGCAGGGGCAGTTGACGCCGTTCATATCCATCTGTCAGTAGCAATTGTAAGAGGGATTGGCAGCCAGAGATGCCGCCCCAGACGTGGAAAAAGTTGGAGTCCGTTTTCATACTCGTGGGTGCAGGCGAATGGTCGGAGGTTATCATGTGTACGTTACCCGCGAAGAGCTGTTGCCACAGTGCCTCCTGCTCTTGCTGCGCACGGAGTGGGGGAGCGCACTTGGCGACGGCACCAAGCTCTTCTGCATCGGCTTCGGTGAGCACCAGATAGTGTGGGCAGGTCTCGCAACTGACATCAACGCCTCGCGCTCGTGCCTCGGTGACCAAGCTGACTCCGCGTCCGCTGCTGATATGCACAATGTGTAGCGCACAACCAGTTTCAGCGGCGAACAGAATGGCCCGCGCAACGGCTTCCAGTTCAGCGATAAGCGGACGGGAAGCAAGATAGTCTCGTATCCCGCTTCTTCCCTGTTCGAGAGCACGCCGAGCCAGATGGCTCGTGATCTGCTCATTTTCTGCATGGACGGCGACAATCTTACCCAGTCTGGCAGCCTCGCGCATACCCTCGTAGAGCGTCAAGTCGTCAACTGCCACAAAATCGTCGGTCCCGCTCTTGCTCATGAAGGCTTTGAAGCCAATCACCCCGCATGCAGCTAGTTCTTCCATCTTCGCTACATTCCCTGGCACCAGACCTCCCCATAGAGCGAAGTCAACCAGCGACGAAGCTTGGGCCGCCGCCAGCTTCAGTTCAAAGCTGGCAGCATCGAGCGTCGGTGGGTGGGCATTGAGGGGCATATCGAAAAACATAGTGGTTCCGCCTGCTGCCAGTGCCCGCGTTCCCGTGGCAAACCCTTCCCAGTTAGTACGTCCAGGCTCATTGAAATGCACATGGGCATCGATCACACCGGGCAAGACATACAGTCCTTCAGCGTTGATTTCTTCGTTGCTTGTGCCTGCCAGTTCAGGCTCGATGGCAATAATGCACCCATCAGCAATAGCTAGATCGGCTTTGCTCACGCCTGTTGCTGTCACCAGCGTGGCATTGCGCACAATGAGATCATAGAGATTCACGGATGACCCTCCCTTTCACAGAGCAGATGTAGAAAGCGCTCCAGTACCGTGATGGCTACCTCCACATCCTCAGTAGACACAGCTTCAGCGGGATGGTGACTAATGCCGCCGCGACAACGTACAAAAAGCATAGCCACTTCGGTGAGATCGGCCAGGATTGCCGCATCGTGTCCTGCCCCACTCGGCAGAGTATGCAAAGGATGTGCTGTCTCCTGGATAGCCTGTGCCAGCAGCCCACTAAGTTGTGGAGCACATGCTACGACACGCCGCCCCTGCAACCGCTGCCAGTTGAGCGCAACACTGCGTGTCAGGCCGATTGCATGCGCCCGTCCTTCCAACTGGCGGCACGCTTGCTCACGCTGTGTGTCGTCGCGGTGTCGCACATCCAAGCTCAACGTGACTTGTGCTGCTATGACATTACTTACCCCTGGCTGCACGGCCATTTGCCCTACGGTCGCGACCAATCCTGGCACACTGCGCGCCAGTGCCTCCACACTTAACACAAACTCAGCAGCCGCACACAATGCATCACGACGCAGTGCCATCGGCACGGTGCCCGTGTGACCTGCCTCACCTGTAAAGCATACGCTGATGCGGTTCTGACCTGCAATAGCTGAAACCACACCGACCGCCAGATCGAGTGCTTCGAGTACCGGACCTTGCTCTATATGCACTTCACAATAGCCCAGTAGTTCATCTGGCTGCCAGCGAGCGCTTGGCAGAGAGTCAGGATCCCCCCCAAAGGCGCGAATTGCCTCTGCCATAGTAATCCCCTTGGCGTCGATGAGACCGAGCATCTCGCGGTCAAATGTCCCTGTTACCGCTTTGCTGCCCAAATATGCACGTTGATAGCGCAATCCTTCCTCATCGGCAAACCCTAGCACCTCAATGGCAAAGGGGAGACGCTGCTGACAGGCATGTAAACGCTCAATACAGGCAAGCGCAACCATGACGCCAAGTGGGCCATCGTATTTGCCCGCATTACGGACTGTATCAAGGTGCGAACCGAGCAGTAGGGTTTTAGTTCCAATAGAATGCGCCTCGTAGCGTCCAATGAGATTGCCAAGCTTATCTTGCTGGACGGTCATGCCTGCGGCACGCATCCAGCCAGCCACAGCCTCGTTTGCCTGGCGCATGGCCCTGGATGCGAAAGGACGGGTGAGGCAATCAGGCTCTTCACTGAACCCCCCCAGTATGTCACACCGCTGCATGACGGTGTGAGCTGATGTTTGTGTTGTCATGATTGCTCTCCAAAGGATTAAGGGTGCCTATTATGCTCAATTGTACATCACTGTTGCCCAGATGATTCGCAAAGCGTTGGAACAAAGGTCTGCCAAGTTCCCACTTTCGCTGTGCGAACTGCTGCCAAGAATGCTTCAACGCTCTCAGTTCTAACATTTCCTCGGTCATTCCAAAGTTATACTGTGCCCTATAGCCCATATTCCTTGTACTCTAACAAGAAAACTAGAGATGTGTTATATTGGATAAAACACAAGTAGGTGCTTGCACCACAGTGAGGCGTCCTGAGGTGAACATGGGCAAGGAAAAACAAGTTAATCAGAAGTTGAAGCACGAACGAGAAGCGCGCTGCTGGACGTTACAAGAGGTTGCGGACCGACTCTACGAACTGTGCCTCCAGGAGGACCCCAACTGTGCAATCATCGCTGGTGACACCGTTGGTCGCTGGGAACGTGGCTTCAACACACCTAGCGCGCATTATCAACGGAAACTGTGCATACTCTTTGGAAAGGATGCGCTAGAACTTGGCTTCATCAGCAAGTCACCATATATATAGGATAATGAGTGCATACGAGACCACGCTCCCTGGCCACAAAGAAGCACCCATTCTCAGTGTAGTGAGCAACGGCACAGTCTCTATACGACAGATTCAACGAGCAATTGCCTACAGCTAACCACTAGATGCACCGGCTCTGGAACTACCTGATACATCTTGACAAAACATATTAGGGTACGTTAATATATTAGCGTACCCTAACACTGGTTTATGTTGTGTGACGGTAGGTCTATTCCTCCCTCAAGGATAAGTAGTTGATAGGAGAAAAGGACATCATGGCATCACACAAAGAACACATAACTCCTTGTTTCTCAGGATCAGCCCCAGAGAGTGACACGGTCTCCAATACTAGCTTATGTACACCCAGGAACGAGAGATGCTCGCGCCGCACGCTCTTAAAAGGGACGGCAGCGGGCAGCGCTCTGGCTACGCTAGGCGGATCGATGTTAGCTGCTTGCAATCTAACTGCTGTCGGCAATGGTGTGCTTACATCTCCTACAGGCAAGTTACACGAGTACTGGATTCAAGCCGATTCTTTCCAGCACAACCTAGTACCCACTGGCTATGATGGGATGACGGGAAATCACTACACAGCTAAGCAAACTTCATTTTGGGCTATCGGCTATCGCGCCTATACTCCAGGGTGGCAAAAGCCACTTGATGGCAACAAGGATCTTGGCTTGAACACGGGTATTCCCGGGCCGATCATTCGGGCTGAGGTTGGCGATACGATTCGCATTCACTTCCGCAATCAGGATACCCATTACAAGTTTGCCCACAGCATGCATGCTCATGGCGTGTTCTATACACTGCAGAATGACGGAGGCTGGTCTGCTGCTGTGCCCGAGCTTAGCAGCGCAGTAGAAGTGGGCCAATCCTATACCTACGAATGGCTTGCTCGTCCAGATTCGCTCGGCACTTGGCTCTACCACGATCATTCCAAGCCACAGGGTCCCAAAGGACTCATGGAGCTAGGAGCAGAATTGGGTCTGTTCGGCATGATCGCCATTACCGATGAGAAGACGGCACCAGTGGATCAAGAAATCTTCCTCTTTTTCCACGACCTGTATCACGATGATGTGCCCTCACTATCACAGGACTTCGATTGCTTTAATGGGTACGCGTTTGTGGGCAACACGCCCAAGTTTACGGTCCGTGTGGGTGATCGTGTACGCTGGCGCATTGCTGCTTTGGGAAAAGAGTTTCACAGCTTCCACCTACATGGTCATCGCTGGCCGTTCCAGGGTCGGTTTGATGACGCGCTCGTGCTGGGACCGGCGACAACACGAACGTTTGAGTATGTGGAGGACAACCCGGGCACATGGTTATACCATTGTCATGTCACCGATCACATGATGGGTGGTATGACAGGGCTATACGCTGTTACGAGATAAAGCAAATGCCACAGGAAAACTAGCATCATGCGTATTCTCATTGCCCCTCAATCGCTCAAGGGAAGCCTGAGCGCCGCCCAGGCTGGAGAGGCGATGGCACAAGGTACACAAGCTGTCTACCCAGAGGCGCAAATTGACATTGTGCCGATTGCCGACGGCGGAGAAGGCACAGTACAAGCATTGGTCGATGCTACCGCAGGTACCATCGTGCAACGCGTGGTAACCGGTCCTTTGGGGAAACCTATCAGCGCGTTCTTTGGCATCCTGGGCGATGGACATACTGCGGTTATTGAAATGGCAGCATGCGCCGGGCTGCCTCTTGTTCCAGAGCAGCAGCGTGACCCACGTATCACCACGACCTACGGGGTGGGAGAATTGATGCGAGCTGCGTTGGACCGCGAGTGCCGTCATTTCATCCTCGGTATCGGAGGTAGCGCGACTAATGACGGAGGAGCAGGAATGCTGCAGGCACTAGGAGCTTCGCTGTTGACGAATGAAGGGACGGCGATTGCTGCCGGAGGAGGAGGATTGGCGACACTTGCTCGTATCTCAATAGAAACTATGGACCCGCGCCTGCGACACTGCGCTATCGACGTTGCATGCGACGTGACAAATCCCTTATGCGGCCCGACAGGTGCCTCTGCAGTGTACGGCCCACAAAAGGGGGCAACACCTGAGATGGTTGCGCAACTTGATGCAGCCCTGGCTCACTACGCACAGATCATTGAGCGAGACCTCCGATACGCTGTTAAAGAGGTTGCTGGTGCAGGGGCCGCTGGCGGGATGGGAGCGGGTTTACTGGCCTTCCTGCATGCAAACCTGCGGTCTGGAGCTTCGCTGGTCTTAGAGACGGTAGGGCTTGAGCAGCGCATGCGAAGTGCAGATCTGGTGTTAACAGCAGAGGGGCAAATCGATGAACAGACCACCTATGGCAAGAGCGTAAGCGCGGTCGCCAATCTTGCGAAACGCTTCGGGCTTCCCGTGCTCGCGCTTGCCGGTGGACTAGGGAACAACTACCAGTGTGTCTATGCCCTCGGCGTTGATGCTGTGGCGGTTCTGCCTTCATGTCCCATGACGTTAGGTTACGCCATGGAACATGCCGCTACGCTGACGAGGGATGCTACAGAACGAGCGCTCAGAATTCTCCGCCTTGGTAGCACACTATACGGATAGGCTATTTCACTTGCTCACGAGGTCTCCTCTGGTCCAGGTGGTTTCTCTTCATTCTCCGGTACGCCCTCGGTGAAGACGCGGCTAGCCAGGATATCTTCAGCCTCAATGGTCATCAGATCTGCCTTTGAGAGCTTCCCTCCCTTGGCAATGAGACGATTAGCTTGGCGCAAACGCGCTCGGTCTATAGCATTGCGCACGCTGCGTCCGTTGGAGAAGCGAGGCATTTGCATACGCCTGTTAAGATAGGCTTCAAAGGCTTCCCATGCCTCGGGACTGAACTGATACATTTGCTCCGCAAGCATGATTTGCGCGATGGCAAGCAACTCATCAATTGTATAATCAGGAAAATCCAAGTGGTG
Organism: Ktedonobacteraceae bacterium; assembly: GCA_019240835.1. Classification (GTDB taxonomy): domain Bacteria; phylum Chloroflexota; class Ktedonobacteria; order Ktedonobacterales; family Ktedonobacteraceae; genus JAFATZ01. The sequence continues at coordinate 983 of JAFAXQ010000047.1, read as the reverse complement.
GGCAATACGCGAACTGACACCGGGATTGGACTGGAAAAAGGTATTCATGCGGTCCTTGTATCCAGCAAGGATCACAACGATATCCTCGCGCTGGTTCTCCATCACCTGTAGCAGAACCTCAATGACCTCCTGACCGTAGTCTCGTTCATTTTCCTGACGGTAGAGGTAGTATGCCTCATCAATGAAGAGCACACCACCCATTGCCCGCTTCAGAATCTCTTTGGTTTTAGGCGCAGTATGCCCGATGTACTGGCCAACTAGGTCGTCGCGTGTGACAGCGACGAGGTGCCCTCTGCGCACATAGCCGAGACGGTGCAAAATCGTCGCCATGCGCATCGCCACAGTCGTTTTGCCGGTCCCCGGAGGACCCGTAAAGGACATATGTAACGAGGGAGGACGGGTCGTCAATGCCAGACTACGACGCAGTCGGTCAACCACTAGTAACGAGGCAATTTCACGGATACGCGTCTTGACTGCCGTGAGTCCTACAAGTTCTTCATCCAGTTTTTGCAGTACATCAAGTACCTGCGATTCCTCGAGCACACTCGATACATCGACATTGTCCTCCTGAGAAGTATCCGGCGTTGCATTCACAACTTCGTTCTGTTTCTCGGTATGAGGAGGTGGAAGTGTAGTCATAATCTCCCCTGAATAGTATTTCTATACAGCCTCTTCGTGCAGAAGAAGCAAAAAGACAGTAGGGGCCTGATGGATCATGCTCCCAGCATGAAGTATCACGCCCCCACAGATTCGGGTGCAAAAACATGACACTCAAGTCAAGCCTTGGACTAGCTCTTATAGCGCTCGCCCTTCGGCTTGTCAGTTTCATAGTCACGTAATGTGTAGCGTATGACACGATCATGTGACTCTTGGCGAGTCAGGCTAAAGCCTGGGTCGTGCTCGGGCCGATTCACAATGAAGGAAAGGGCGATGGTCTGGCGACCCTTAGTACGGTCATAGGCACTCACGCGAATGTAATAATT
>JAFAXQ010000299.1 GCA_019240835.1 Ktedonobacteraceae bacterium | reverse complement strand
GCTATAAGGAAGAAGCGACATGTTTGAACGCTTTCACAAAAATCGCTATGGGTACTCGCATTGGGACGGGACACAGCGTATTGACGGCCTTGATGCCGACGATATTCTCAAAGCTCTCTCTGACGACTATCTGGAAAATGGTAATCTGCAGCAGGCGTTGCGCCGTCTGCTGCAGGAGGGCATTCGTAGCGACGATGGACGTCGCGCTGTAGGACTGCGCGAAATGATGGAGCGTATGCGCAATATGCGCAGTGAGCAGCTCAATCGCTACAATATGGCCTCCGGTGTCATGGATGATCTACGTCAGAAGCTTGAGCAGATCAAGCAGTTGGAGCGTGAGGGTATTCAGCGTCGCCTGGATGACTCCTCGCAGCAATCGCAGTCCAGTAGGCAGCCACAGAACGAACAGCGAAGCCAGCAGCCCCAAGCTGGGAGCCAGTCTCAGCAGGATCAACAAAGCCAGCAGGGTCAGCCTGGGCAGCCCGATCAAGAGACTGCAAACCTCACACCTGAACAGATGAGAAAAATGCTGGAGATGATCGCTAAGCGCAAACAGGAATATCTCGATAAGCTACCGCGGGATGTCCCTGGTCAGATCAAAGGTCTCTCCGAATATGACTTCATGGATGATCAGGCTCGTGAGAAGTTCAATGAATTGATAGAGAGTCTGCAGCAGCAGATGATGCAGCAGTTCTTCCAGGGCATGCAGCAGTCATTGCAGAACATGACGCCTGAAGACATTGCCAAGGTGCGCGAGATGATTCGCGATTTAAACAAAATGCTGCGCGAGCGGCAGGAAGGCCGAGAGCCAGACTTCGACGCCTTCATGCAGAAACATGGTGAATACTTCCCTGGTGTCAATTCGCTCGACGACCTGATTGAACAGATGCAACAGCAGATGGCGGCGATGCAAGCCATTATGGATAATCTCTCACCGGAGCAACGGCGCGAGTTGCAGGATCTGATGGAACAGCTTATGGGTGATGACCGCATTCGCGTCGATATGCTGGAACTGGCCCAGAACCTTGAAGCCTTGGCACCTATGGAACAGGAGCGTACACGCTTCCCCTTCCGTGGTAGTGAGTCTTTACCTCTCAATGAAGCCGTACGCATGATGGGCCGCATGCAGCAAATGGAAGGGCTGGAAGATCAGTTCCAGATGGCACGTCGCCTGGACGACATTAGCACTATCGACAGTCAGAAGGTCAAAGATCTGCTTGGCGATGAAGAGTATCAGTCGATTGAGCAGCTCAAAGAGCTAATGAAGACGCTGGAGGAGGCGGGGTACATCCAGAAAAAGGGGAATCACTGGGAGTTGACTGCCCGTGGTATTCGCAAGATAGGCCAGAAAGCGCTGCAGGACATCTTTGATAAGATGAAGCGCGATGGGTTCGGGCGGCACGCAAGTCCCTTCCGTGGTACTGGTGGCGAGCGCACCGATGAGAGCAAAAAATATCAGTTCGGTGATCCCTTCCTGCTTGATCTGGAGAGGACGCTGATGAACTCTCTTCATCGACGTGGCACCGGGACGCCCGTTATGCTGGACAAAGAGGACTTTGAGGTCTACAAGACAGAATTTACCACCCAATCGTCAACCGTGCTGATGATCGACATGAGTCTGAGTATGATCTATAACGGGTGTCAGCAGGCAGCGAAGAAGGTCGCCGTAGCTCTGGAAAGCCTCATTCGTTCCCAGTTTCCGCGTGACAATCTCTACATTGTAGGCTTTTCCTACATCGCTCGTCAGTACCAGCCCGAAGAACTGGTGGAGATGAGTCTGTATGACAATGACCGTGGTACCAACATGGCACACGGCCTGATGGTGGCTCGCCGATTATTAGCGCGGCACCGTGGCGTCAATAAGCAAATCATCATGATTACCGATGGGAGCCCAACCGTGTGGTACGAGGAGAGATATGGTGGCTGGCAATTTGATTTCCCCAGCCCTCTGGCCGAGCAGCAAACTCTGCTGGAGGCACAACGCTGTACCAAAGACGGTATTGTCATCAACACTTTTATGCTGTATGACAATGAATGGATGCTCGCTTTCATCGATCAACTGTCAAAGATAAACCGAGGTCGCATGTTCTATGCAGATAAAGACAACCTGGGTGAATATCTGTTGTTCGATTATCTAAGTAACAAGCGCAAGATTGTTACTTGATGTTGTAGGGGCAAACCGCAGCAACGTCTGCTGCTGCGGTTTGCCCTATGAACTTGGTAAGTGATGATAGATAACGTTCCGCGTCTATTCATTGATGGCCTCTATCAACTCGGTCTTCAACTAGACGAACAACAGTTGCAGCAGCTTGTGCGTTATCACCACGAACTGCTCGTATGGAATACCCGCTTTAATCTGACGGCGATTAGGGATGTCGAGGAGGTATGGCTTAAACACTTTCTCGACTCTTTGACAGTATTGCAAGCCTACGATGTACCAAATGTTGATTTGCTTGATATCGGCACGGGAGCTGGTTTTCCTGGTCTAGCACTCAAAATTGTGCGCCAGCGGTGGCACGTCACACTAGTGGAAGCGACGGCGAAGAAGGTCACCTTCTTGCGCCATGTAATTGAGGTCTTGCAGTTACAGAACGTTGCAGTTCTGCATGCACGTGCGGAAGAGGTGGCGCATCAGCAGGAGTATCGAGCGGCATTTGATCTTGTTACGGCTCGTGCCGTGGCCTCACTCGCTACCCTGCTCGAATACGGTGCTCCCTTCTGTCGTAGTGGTGCGCGTATGATCTTTCCCAAAAAAGGCAACGTGACAGAGGAGCTAGCTGAGGGAAAACGTGCTGCTGCATACATTAGAGCTTCTCTGGTGGCTGACGTGCCAGTCACCCTAGCGGGTCTGGCCGATGGGCGTCGTCTGCTCGTATGGCAACAGAACATACCTTGTCCATCGCGTTTTCCTCGCAGCGGGGCAGTGATGGCGAAGAAGCCACTGGCAATGTAACTCTTGTGCTTCCCCTTTTTACCTCATGATGTTTCTCGGATAGCGTGCATCATGCTCTGATGGTGCCAGAACATCCTGTATCTGAATCGTTTTGCCGCGCTGTGGACTGACCGAGATCATGGCAATTGGTGTTTCTAGCAGTTCCTCCAGGCGTTTTAAATAGCCCTTTGCTGCATTGGGGAGTTCGTCGTAGGACTGGATACCCGTTGTGCAGCATTGCCAGCCCTCTACCTCTTCGTAGATAGGCTCACAGGCGGCGAGGTCGCTTAGTGTAGCGGGCAAGCTATGAATAATTTTGCCGTGCAGGCTGTAGGCAGTGCAGATTTTAATCTTGGGGAACGTATCGAGAACATCCAGTTTTGTAATAACGGCGGCGTCTAGCCCGTTCAACTGTGCAACGAAGCGGCCTGCCACCGCATCAAACCAGCCACAACGACGCTCTCGACCAGTGGTGGTGCCGTATTCATGACCACGGTCTCGCAGCTCTTGTCCCACGGCCTCAAACAGTCCAGTTGGCATTGGCCCACTGCCTACGCGTGTGATATACGCCTTGTAGACGCCAATCACACGGTCGATTGAGCGCGGGGGAAGTCCAGCTCCTACAGCAGCGTGGGCAGCCGTAGTTGAAGACGACGTGACGAATGGATAGGTGCCGAAGTCGATATCGAGTAGTGCGCCTTGTGCTCCCTCTAACAGAAGCGTCTTGTTCTCGAAGAGAGCATCGTGTAGCATCTTCTGTGTGTCAGCAATATGGGGGAGAAGTTGCTGTCCATAGCGGAAGTATGTTCCGTGAATTTCTTCTAGTGAGAGGGGAGGCTGACCATAAATCTGAGTAATCATGCGATTCTTCTGTTGGAGAATCTGCGAGAGCTTGGCGCGGAAGGTGTCAACGTTGAGAAGGTCGGCCATGCGAATACCTGTACGTGCGTGCTTATCGACGTAGGCTGGGCCAATGCCTCGCTGCGTGCTATCGATTTTATCAGCGCCACGCGCCTCTTCTTCGAGTCGATCTAGTAGGAAATGGTATGGCATGACCACGTGTGCGCGTTCGCTGATGTAGAGGCGGGATATATCTGTGCCCCGCTCCTGCAACGCTTCCATCTCGCTGATAAGACCCTTGGGGTCAACCACGACTCCATTCCCGATGATACAGGAGGTGTTAGGGTAGAGAATGCCCGACGGGATGAGGTGAAATGCGAACTCTTGCGTGTCGTGTACCACACGGTGTCCTGCATTGCTTCCTCCCTGGTAACGCACCACAAAATTCGCTTTCATGGCAAGTTCATCAACAATTTTACCCTTGCCCTCGTCTCCCCATTGAGCCCCCATGATTGCAACAACCGTCATAATGCATTTCCCCTTTATGTCCCACTTATAGAGCCTATACGAACTGGAATTTGCCAAGCATAGTGGCAAAATATTGAGCATTTATGCTTGTAAACTGATCATCCCGCGCTTGCAATTCTATGATGTAGGCCTTTCCCTGGTGGACAGTGGCGTAGACATCAACACGCG
>JAFAXQ010000247.1 GCA_019240835.1 Ktedonobacteraceae bacterium | reverse complement strand
CGTCGTCAAATCCTTCGCCTCTTCTTAAACAGCCTTGCCTAAACTAGAGATGTGTTATTGAGGGCAATAGTATCACGGGAGTCAAGTTGGCTCAAGCTTTGGGAGATAACCTTACAAGGTAAATAGTTGACTTTGTGGCAGGCTGGAAGCTCACCACAGAATCAACTATAATGAACATACCTGCAAGTGCGTAAATACCCGAGGGAGAAGGAAGCATTATGAGTACATTGATCGCTGCCGCACAGATACAATCGAGTGCGGCCCCTGAAGAGAACCTGTTAAAAGCTGAAGCTGTGCTTGAGATAGCGAGGGGACGCGGTGCAAAACTGATCGTATTCCCCGAACTATTCATGTCTTGGCTGGCTCCAGGTGAATTTGAAGCCACTCATACAAGAAAGGTCTCTCAACCGTTGGATGGCCCTTTCGTTACAGAACTGTCCAAAGCAGCTCACCGCATGCGCGTCTGGGTTGTGGCTGGCATACTTGAGACAGCGAGGGACACTGAGAGCAAAGCTTACAATACGACGGTTGTGGTTAACGACGATGGAGACCTCGTCGCCTTCTACCGCAAAACGCACTTATTTGATGCGTTTGGCTACAAAGAATCTGCCGCATTTGCTCGGGGAGATACACTCTTTCACCCACTGGAAACGCCATTTGGTCGGATGGGGCTATTTGCCTGCTACGAGCTGCGCTTCCCCGAGGTAGCACGATCCCAGGTAGCACGGGGCGTTGATTTCTTCATCATGCCATCTGGATGGGTACACGGCCCGCTCAAAGAAATTCAGTGGCGTCACTTGATCATCGCACGGGCTGTCGAGAATACTGCATACATGATAGCTTGCGACCAGGCAGGCCACCAGTTCCTAGGGCGCTCTATGATCGTTGATCCGATGGGGGTAGTGTTGGCTGAAGGCTCGGAGGCCGAGGGTATCGTCTATGCCGATATCGACCTGCTGCGTGTGGCTGAAGTACGTGGCAAGTTGCCTTCCGTGTCTCACCGCTGGGTGGAGCTGTACAGTTCATGACAATGTCTCATTCATTTTGCAAGGTGACGGTGAGGGCCGCCTCTACGACACATGTTACGGGCGGGGCTCCTATCGTGACCTGTGCGGTCGCCTTGCGCGGAGCTGTGAAGTACCCAACAGGCCACCAACCCACCCCAAAGTGAAGGCCAACAGCATGCTACCTAGCAGCAACGCGAGTATATTGACAACAGATGTTTGTGACAGAAGCAGCATATAGTCGGGAAGAGGAGGTAGTACTGCCTGGACGGTCTGTAGCAACTCGTTGGGAAGTAAGGCTACGCCTGGTCCATCAACAGGTGCTCCGTTGGTCACAAGTTGTTGTGCAACCAGAATAGCTACACCTAGAGCAAAGACGACCCAAAATGCGGCTGTGCTGGTGATCCCGGCCCAAAACCCTGACCAGCCACCACGTAGAGACGGTCCACCACGATGCGTTGTGCTAAAACCGGCAATGATGTAAAACATAAAGCCCATCAGGATTGCCAGGTAAAAGTATACTTCCTTTTTTAAGAACAGCACGAGTAGAGCAGCCAAGACGCCTTGTACTATACCCCACAAGCATCCCTGCCCAAACGACGACGGCAAGGGTCGTACCGCAGCGAGAGTACCATGCGGCACCATCACGTAGCCAGGGGGCACAGCGGGTGACGGGGGTGCCACCTGTCTAGTGGATGCACCCTTCACGCCTGTCTGTCCTGCAGGTGCTGGCGGCACTTGTTGCATTGTATACCCATGAGCCGTGACAGGAGAAGTAGTAATCGTCTGATCGTTATAGGTGCTCAGTGCAGGCTCACGCACCGCTTGCGCAAACTCGCCTATGCTCTGGTAGCGCTGATGTGCATCGACAGAGAGTGCTTTGAGCAATGCACGCTCAAATTTCGGTGAGAGGGTAGGATTAAGCAGCCGCGGTGCGATAAGTTCATCTCGCACCTGACGTGTGAGCGCGGGGGGTGGTAACCTATTCGTGAGCAAAAGGTAGAACGTTGCTGCCATAGAGTAGATGTCAGATTGTGGGCTTGTCTTGCCCGTGTATTGCTCGATAGGGCTGAATCCCCCTGAAACAGCGCGTGTCATTGTCTGTGTGCTACTGTACGGGTCGTAGAGCTTGGTCAGTCCAAAGTCAACAAGCACGGCCATCTGATGAGGCGTGAGTATAATATTTGCAGGCTTGATATCGCGATGCATCACAGGGGGGCGGCGACTATGCAACTCTTGTAGGACTTCCATGATAGGCAACAGCCAGCCCAGCACCTCTTGCACCGTGCAAGGACCTTGTTGCAACGTATGAGGCTGCTGCTCTCCTAGCAACCTCTCAGGGACGCGACTCTTGAGCAGTTGCAGCAGGTTTTGTCCTTCAATCAACTGCATAACAAGGTAGAAACGACCATGAGCCTCGAATGCATCGTACACTTCAGGAAGATGTTTGCTCCTCACGGTAAAGAGCACGCTGGCTTCCATCAAAGCTTGACGCCGGATAACTGGCGTGACACCATCTATTTCTTTAATGGCACACAGTCGATTCCCCTCACCGATGTCGACACCCCGGTAGATGGCACCAAAGCCTCCACCATTGATAAGAGAATGTATGACATACTGACCACCGATCGTGGTGCCTGGTGTTAATGTAGCAGATAGGCTCATGCAGCGAATTTCTGCTTTCTACTCTGTTCTCCGTGTGGCATATACCCCTCCATCTCACCCTAGCACACGGTGCATCATACCCCCTGTGTGTATCAACTACTGCAAGTCTTGCGCTCTCTAGTGTTTCATTATATCATGAAGCCACCTCCAATGTGCAAGCAAGGAGGGAGAGGTGCTTGTGCGACTCTATGCTACACAGGGAGATGCTGTGAAACGTTCCATTTGCAATAGCTGTCAGGTATGATACAATAAGCCAAGGCTGAACTGATCTTCCGTACACGTTGCAGGAAAAGAGCAAGCACTTGGAACGAAATGTGATGTATGACGCAGACCGTGACCGCGATAGAGCGGTAGAACCAGAACGCGAAGGTATACAGGATGCAGACCTGAGTAGCCTAGCACAAAGCGACAGCTTACGCTTGTATCTTCGCGAAATCTCACGCGTCCCCCTGCTCTCTGCACCCCGCGAGTGTCTCCTTGCCGAGCGTGCAGAGCAAGGCGATAAGGAAGCGCGTAACCACTTGATTGAGGCCAATCTCCGATTGGTAGTAAGCATCGCCAAAAAGTATGTCGGACAGGGTTTGACTCTTGAAGATTTGATCGAAGAAGGTAACATTGGGCTTATCCGTGCCGTTACCAAGTTTGATTATAAAAAAGGCTTTCGCTTCTCCACGTATGCAACGTGGTGGATCAAGCAAGCCATTACTCGCGCCATCTTAGAAGGAACTCGCGTCGTACGCCTTCCCGTCTATATTATGGAAGAGGTTATGCGCGTGAAGCGTACGACGCGCCAACTCTATCAAGAGTTAGGCAAGGAGCCTGCCCCAGAAAGTATTGGGCAGCGCTTGGGCATGCCAGCAGAGCGTGTGAGTGAACTGCTCATCTGGGCAGAAAAGATTTTTTCGCTGGACGCGCCTCTTTCAGAAGAGGAGGAGAATACGCTCAGCGATATCATTGAGGATATGCATGAGCGCGGTCCAATCGAGTTGACAGAGCAGCAGCTTCTGCGCGAGGAAATTCGCAAGGTACTTGATCAGCTCACGCTGCGTGAGCGGCAGGTCATCGAGTTACGCTTCGGTTTGCTGGATGATCACGATCATACCTTGGAAGAGGTGGGCAGGAAACTGAAGGTGACCCGTGAGCGCGTGCGCCAGATAGAGGAGCGTGCGATCCGTAAACTGCGCCATCCCCAGGCGAGCCATATTCTCAAGGATTACCTGGAATGAACGAATTGGCAGGCCAGAGCTTGGGCGGCTATCAATTGGAACAAGAGATAGGCCGCGGCTCTATGGGGGTAGTCTATCGAGGCAAGCAAATCGCACTCGGACGCCAAGTCGCCGTGAAGGTGCTTGCCCAAACACTGGCACGCGACGCCTCCTATGTTGCACGCTTTATTCGTGAGGCAGAGATTATTGCGGGCCTCAACCATCCCAATATTGTGCATATCTATGATGCAGGGCAGCAGAACAAACTCCTCTATTTCGTCATGGAGTATGTACAAGGGCCGACGTTGGCTAGCCTTCTTCATACAGATCGTGTCATTCCCCAATATCTCGCTGCTGGGTATGCCGCTCAAATCGCTGATGCCCTAGACGTGGCCTATAAAGAACAACACGTGATTCACCGCGATATTAAGCCAGAGAATCTCATGTTAGATCGCTGGGGCAAGATCAAGGTGATGGACTTCGGTTTAGCTCGTGCATTAGGTCATCAGCCAATCACGGTCGCTAAAACACTTGTCGGCAGCATTTACTATGCCTCACCTGAGCAGGTATGGGGCTACGTCTTGGATAACCGCAGTGATATCTATGCCCTGGGTGTTGTGCTCTACGAAATGGTTAGTGGGTGCCGACCCTTTGGTGGGCGCTCGATGCCAGAGTTGACCCAGGCGATTGTCGGTGGTAATTTGCAACCACCTAGCACGCATAACCCAGAGCTTCTGCCAGAGCTAGAGTGTATCATTCTCACAGCACTAGCCCGAGACCGCGACCAGCGCTATGAAGATGCAGGTATCATGGCACAATTGTTGCGCTCTCTTCACCTGACGCCAGCTTTGGCTAACGCTACAGCGGTACCACTAGAACAACTCACCCCTCTAGGCCGCAGAGTGCTCCAGCCGCCTAAGCGTCCCCAGGTACAGCTCCCCCGCTACCTTGAAGCACAATCGCCCCAAGAGGATGCTGCAGCCGCACACGCGGCACTTAAGGAAACAGGAGGTCCATCTCAAATGATCTTCGTTACTGGCGCAACTGGCTACATCGGGCAACATCTGGTAGCCCGGCTCGTCTCTCAAGGAGAACGTCCGCGCTGTCTTGTGCGCGACATGAAGCGCGCTACTCGTATACTACCGACCGATAAAGTTGAACTTGTGCAAGGGGACACAACGCAGTTCGTTACGCTTGAGAACGCTGTGCAGGGAGTAGACACCATTGTGCATGCTGCCTTTGTCACTGCGGATCACAAGCAATCTGCGGGAAACTCCTATGCCCAAACCAACGTTCAGGGCACTGCTCATCTCATCAAGGCTGCTAAGGCTGCAGGTGTGAAGCGCATCATCGAGATCAGTGGGCTGGGTACTAAGCCCGATAAACCAGGCACCTATATGCAGGGCCGTTATCTGGCCGAGCAGATGCTTATAGATAGCGGCCTTGATTGGACAATTATTCGCCCTTCAGTGCTCTTTGGCAAGGACGCTCCTTTCATCAAAGGTTTAGCAGACCTTGTGCGCACGGCACCCGTTGTTCCACTTATCGGTGGTGGTAAAACCAGATTTCAGCCCATCTACGTAGAAGACGTTGTGACCGTGATTTGTAAGGTACTCGCAGATCGGGAGCACACAAACAATAAAATCTATACCATTGGCGGCCCTGCATACTACTCGTTCAGTGAGGTATTCGACGTCCTCCTGCAGGCTATGCATATCAGCCGTGCGAAGGTATACGCTCCCACTCCACTTGTCGGCGTTGGTGCAGCAGTGATGGAGGCTGTCCTGCCCAGACCTCCATTGACTAAAGCGGCAATGACGCTTTTCTCCTTCGATAACGTCACCGATCTTGATAGCGTAGAACGTCAGTTTGGCTTTGTACCCATGTCCTTTTCGCAGTATATGCAAGAGAGGAACATTTGAGTTTGTCCGATGACGCTCCCCACAAAGTTGGAGAAGAGCTTCGCTCAATCAACGAGGCACTGCGCCGCATTTCCAGCACTCTACACGAACATACCCGCAAGTTAGAAATTGCCGTGGAGGGAACCTACGCTAATTCTGGAGGTGACCCGCGTGTGCGCTTGCTCAGAGACTCACTCAACATTAGCAGTATGGCAGAGTTGGAATTGGGACGCCTCACCCAGACTCTGCGGCGCTTCCACGCCACGTTACAACTTGATCGGCAAGCCCAAAATAGCTCAAACTCTATTTCTGAGCGAGAACGTGAAACACTTACTACCAGCATTAAGGCTCTCGAAAAGCAGCGCACCGACCTAGAAACTCTCTATGAGATTGCACGTACCCTCAATTCAACACTTGATTTTGATGAAGTGCTATGTGTGGTGATGGATCGCGTGATCGAGGTCGTTAAGGCGGAGCGCGGCTTTCTTATGCTCATCAATCCAGCCGACGGTGCGTTGCAGTTCACCATTGCCCGCGATAAAGAGGCGCATACTATTCCGGCAAACTCATTCGATTACAACATGAGTCGCGGCATCGTGATGCGCGTCATCAAAACGGAGACGCCAGTGATTGCCGATGATGCCCAGACTGATGACGTGCTCAGGGAGCATGAAAGTATCATGGCATACAACATTCGCTCTGTAATGTGTGCGCCACTGATCGTGCGAGACAACTGTATTGGTGCCGTCTACGTCGATAGTCGCATCAACACCAACCTCTTTGGTCCCAAGCACCGTGACCTCTTGCTCACTTTCTGTAACCAAGCCGCGATTGCCATTGATAACGCTCGCCTCTTCGCAGACCTCAACAAAGCCATTGAGCAGGTGCGGCAAGACAAACGATATATGGATAATATCTTCTCCTCTATCGCCAATGGCGTCATTACTACCGACTCTTCGGGCATTATTACCACATTCAACGACAGAGCTGCTCAAATTTTGCAACTCGATGCTATGGCAGTGGTAGGAAAGCACTATCAGGATGCATTCAAAGAGCGCCCTCAAGTGGGACTGGCCGAAATGCTCCGCTGGGCTCTCGTGCAGCACGAGCATGGCACAATTGTGCCAAAGGATGTGGAGTGTGATATTCCAGAACGGGGTTGGGTCAATCTCAGCCTATATGTTTCTGCATTGCGTGATGCTCAAGGGGCTCACATTGGTATGACACTCGTGCTCGATGACCGCACTGAACTTAAACGCTCCCAACGCGAAGTAAAACAAATTCGGCGTATGTTTGAGCGCTATGTGCATCCTAGTGTAGTCGAACAGCTCATCAAAGATCCCAAGGCCGTGCATCTTGGTGGCGAGACCAAAGAGATCTCCGTCGTCTTCGCTGACATTCGCGGCTACACGCGCTTGAGTGAAACTATGCCTCCTGAGCAGGTGATGAACCTCATCAACCGCTACCTTACTATTATGTGCGAGGCTATTTGGGAGGAGGAGGGCACGCTGACTGCCTTCCAGGGCGATGCATTAATGGCGATTTTCAACGCTCCTCTGCCTGAGAAGATGCATGCATTGAAGGCGGTGCGTGCGGCTTGGAAGATGAAAATGGCAGTGCTAGCATATCAGCGTTCCCGGCCCGAAGAGACACTGGTCTCCTTTGGCTTTGGCGTCAACACCGGTCTTGCTACCGTAGGAAATGTTGGGTCACAAGAACGCCTGCAGAACTACACCGCCATTGGAGACGCCGTCAATATCGCCTCCCGTCTGCAAAGCAGCGTGTCGGACAACAATATTCTGCTTAACGAAACAACTTACATGCAGGTCTACCACCATGTCCAGGTAGGACAGGCGTTTTCCCTAGACGTGAAGAACAAGGCTAGGCCACTGAAGGTACGCTTCCTGGTAGGGTGTGATTTCTCAAGCTAGTTGCTCACTACTCTCTGACGAGCATATCAGCCACCACTCCCATGACTGACCCCCACACCACATGGGCACCAATCATCATGAAATTGCGCAAACTAGGCTCCCTATGGCCAGTCTCCGACATGCCAAGCATAGGCAGCAAAACAAGATAGCTGGCAGCCCACACCATCACACCAAAGAGGACACCCTTGAGAGCACTGGGTAGAGGTAGCTTGCTTAGAGGACTATAGAGTATGCCCATTCCTGCACCATACCCAAAGTGGGAAACCAGCGTGGCCCCTAATAACTGAGGTTTATTCAGATTTGGTCTGACGTTCATCCGCTGCGCTAGCTCGCCTGTGATAATCTCAGGTGGTAATGCGTACTGATGCCCTTTGGGCAACAAGCGCTGTGTAGCCAGCATAAAGAGGGTCATAGGCCCGGTGGCGATCAAGCCAGCAAGGGCACCATCTAACCCAACTTGGGCGGGCTGAACCTTCTGCTTCTGTCTCATTTGTTTTTTCCTTTGCACTGAACCGATCGGTATCATCCCCATCTTTCAAGTACACGACACTACACAGTTTTTCGTTTCAATATCAGCGTAGCCAGAGGCGGCAGTGTCAGCACGATTGAATGGGGGCAGGACTGCCAGGGGATCGGTTCGCTCCACATTGGTTGTGTGTTCACCACCCCACTACCGCCGTAGCGCTGGTCATCACTATTGAGTATTTCGTAATACTCCCCTGCATGAGGGACGCCGAGGCGGTAGCCGTAATGCACCACGGGTGTAAAATTACACACAAATGCCAGCGTGTCTTCGTCTCGCCTACTGCGACGCACAAAGGAGATAACGCTATTATCGGAGTCGTGAACATCGATCCATGAGAAACCTTCTGGCTCAGCATCAAGTTCGCTGAGGCCAGGTTCTCGCTGGTAGAGATGATTGAGTTCGCGCACAAAATCCTGTAATTGGGCGTGACGCGGGTCACTTGGAGCTTCGAGCAGATGCCAGTCGAGGCTTTCAGCGAAGTTCCATTCAGTCCACTGACCAAACTCTGCGCCCATGAAGAGCAGTTTCTTGCCAGGATGTCCCCACATGTAGCCAAAGAAGGCTCGTAAATTGGCAAAGCGTCGCCAGAGGTCACCAGGCATCTTGTTGAGTAAAGAACCTTTGATGTGGACTACTTCATCATGAGAAAGGGGTAGTATAAAGTTTTCAGAATAGGCGTACATGAGCGAGAACGAGATAAGGTTATGATGGTAGCGCCTATGGATAGGGTCGAGCTTCATATACTGCAGCATATCGTGCATCCAACCCATGTTCCATTTAAAGGTGAAGCCCAAACCACCCACGTAGGTAGGCCGGGTGACCAAGGGCCAAGCAGTTGATTCCTCGGCAACTGTGATTGCCCCTGTTTGCTCTGCGTAGACTGCCTCGTTCAATTGTCGTAAAAAGTCCACAGCCTCCAAGTGTTCTCTGCCGCCATACTGGTTGGCAATCCACTCACCGGAAGGACGTAGGTAATCGAGATAGAGCATTGAGGCGACAGCATCAACGCGTAAGCCGTCGATGTGGTACTCTCGTATCCAGAATAGCCCATTGGCTATAAGAAAATTACGCACCTCGTTACGGCCATAATCAAAGACATATGTTCCCCATTGCTTATGCTCTCCCTTACGCGTATCGGCGTACTCATAAAGGTGTGTCCCATCAAAGTAGCTCAGGGCATAGCCATCCTTAGGGAAGTGTGAGGCCACCCAGTCGAGAAGCACACCGATGTTTTGTTGGTGCATGTAATCGACGAAATATTGGAAATCTTCAGGACTGCCGAATCGACTCGTAGGAGCATAGTAGCCAGTCACCTGATACCCCCACGAACCGTCATACGGGTATTCTGTGATAGGCATTAATTCGATGTGTGTGAATCCCATCTCTTTCACATATGTTGCTAAGGCCGGAGCCAACTCGCGATAGGTCATGAAACGATCCTCTTCGAGTGCTCCCCCCACGTGTCGTTCTAGCACATGCCGCCACGCACCAAGATGGACCTCATAAAAAGAGAGTGGTGCATCAAGTTGTTGCCGTCGTGCCCTTTGTTGCATCCACACATCGTCTTGCCAGTTGTGTTGATGAATGTCGGCAACGATACTAGCCGTGAGAGGACGCAATTCAGCAGCAAAACCATAGGGGTCGGCCTTATCAACCATATAGTTGTTGTAGCGCGAATAGATAGCATACTTATAGAGTGCGCCCGTTTGTAATCCTGGGACGAAACACTCCCACACACCCAGGTTGCTGTGACGCAACTGCATCGGTGTCGCCCCTCGGTTCCAGTTATTGAAGTCCCCAATCACCGAGACAGCATGGGCATTGGGAGCCCAGACTGCAAAATTCACACCCTTGACACCGTTAACCGTGCGCAGATGTGCCCCCATCTTCTCATAGATACGATAGCCTTTGCCCTGCCCAAACAGGTACAAATCGAAGTCACTAAAGCTCGATGGAACTTCCGCTGCTGTTATCACTTGCTCAAGTTCGTCTTCAGGCCGCTGTGGTATGGTCATAACTCTATTCCATTCTTCGTTCTCTGTTGTGGCTTTCACAATGTTTCTGACTACAGCATAACAT
>JAFAXQ010000173.1 GCA_019240835.1 Ktedonobacteraceae bacterium | reverse complement strand
GCGTGCCAAACACGAAGCGGGTAGCAAAGTGAAAGTCAGCCATGCCGAGGTGGTCGCGTTCATGAGCGCCCACCCTACACTCAAGCGTGCGGAGGTTGCCCAAAGGCTTGGGATTAGTGAACGCAAGGTCTACGATGCGGTCGCCTGGCAGAAAGGGCAAGAGCATGCAGCAGTACTGCACTAGCATGAGAGCGCAGGACTGCAAGATGCACCTGCAAAACTGCACTCGGCAGAGAGTGCGACTGCAAAACTGCAAGCATGGACCTGCAACCTGCAGGCCAGACTGCACATCTGCAACCTGCAAGCTTCTACCTGAAGGGAGGGAAACAACTATGCAGCTAGTGGAACAGACGATCATCAGCAAGGGGGACCCGCGCTATGAGGTGATTGACCAAGCGGCGTTCAAGTCGAAGAATTTGTACAATGCGGCCAACTATCTGGTACGGCAATCGTTTATTCACGAGCAGGTCTACCTGGATAACGTCAAAGTCTACCATCTCATCAAGAGTCATGAAGCCTACAAGGCACTTCCAGCTAAAGTAAGCAACCAAGTCTTAATCCAGTTGCACAAAGCGTGGGTGGCGTTCTTTGAGGCGATGGAGGCATGGCGTGTGTGTCCTGAGAAGTTCACCGGTCGACCACAGCTTCCCAACATACAAACACAAAAGCGACGGGCGTAACCTGCTGGTCTATGAACAAGGGACCATCTCGAAAAGGGCCTTGAAGCGTGGGATGATAGCGCCGTCTGGTTTAGGGGTTGAGATACCCACAAAGCAGACAGCGGTGAGACAGGCGCGTATTGCGCCACGCAAAGGCTTTTATGTTTTTGAGGTCGTCTACGAAAAAGAGGTCAAGCAGGCAGAAGTGAACTCTGAGTACTACGCTGGCATAGATATGGGGGTGAATAATCTGGTAGCGCTAACATCAAATAAGCCGAAGTTCCCATCGGTGAGTATTAACGGGCGTCCAGTCAAAAGCATCAACCAATTTTATAATAAGCGGCGTGCGGAGTTACAGAAGCAGCTAGGGCATACAGGCACGACCAAGCGCATGGAGCGTATGACGAACACGCGGAACCGTCGTATTGAGCACTATATGCATACGGCCAGTAAGCGGGTTGTTGACCTGTTGGTGAAAGAGGGGATAGGTACCCTCGTGATTGGCAAGAATGACGGGTGGAAGCAGGAAGCCAACATGGGCAAGCGCAACAATCAGCAGTTTGTGCAAATTCCGCATGCGCGCTTGGTAGCCATGCTGACGTACAAAGCGGAACTGGTAGGGATCAGGGTGAAGGTCACCGAGGAGAGCTACACGAGTAAGGCGTCCTTACTGGACCTAGACCCCTTACCCGTACGCCAAAGCGGTGATGAGACGAAGCACACGTTCAGTGGGAAACGGGTCAAGCGTGGGTTGTATCGTGCATCCGATGGACGAGAGATCAACGCCGATATTAACGGTGCGGGCAACACGATCAGAAAAGTAGCCCCTGATGCCTTCGGGACGGAGGGGGTAGAGGATTTGGCAGTGCATCCAGTACGGCTTGTCGTTCCCCGTACAAAAGAAACAAAAACCAAGCGTGTGCAATAATACGCTATGCTTTTTGGCACTGTGGATGATGCAACTGGCTGACTGCCTCGGCTTCAAGCAAAAAACGCTTGTAGAAGTTGCGCCGCATCTGTGCGTCTAGGTCAGCGTGAGGGAGGAAGACTTTAACGGCTACCTTGCGCTTGGGATGGCTTTGTTGTACGAGGAAAACGGCACTGGAGCTACCAGAGCCTATTAGTTGTTCCAGCACACAGCCTCCCAATTCCCTGCCAATGAGAAATTGTCCTCTGATCGCAGTCATACCGAAGTCCCCTTCAGCTTCCCATGAGAGTAAGTAGGACAATTCAACAGGGATACTTCGCCCCCTGCTAGCATTCAAGATACTTTTGCAGATGAGCACAAGCGTTCATCTGTAAAGCGTCGCAGAAAAATGATTGTAGCTAAATGATAAACTTGCCATCGCGCATAATAAGCCTGCCATCAACCTCAATAGTGCAGCAGCTTGGAATGACATCGACGTGAATTTTGGCCTGCCAGTCTGCGCCAGTGAACTGTGGATAGGGATTGCCAAAAGCGATGTGCAAACCAGGCATCTTCTCGTCCTGCAAGAGGTTCCCAACTAATTTTTTCAGGCTGGTAAGTGTACCGATGGCAAATTCGCCAACACGGTTCCCATTGGGCACAGAGAAGAGATACTCGCGCACCTCTTGCGCAAGCTGTGTATTTTCGCTCGTCACGTTGGTAATAGAACCATTCTTCATACTTATGACAAGTGGTTGTGCGAGCACACCATATTTTTCTGAGAAGTAATCTCCCAACACATCACAGACAATTACGCCATCGACAGAAGCCGGCGCAGTAAAGACTTCGCCTTCGGGGAGGTTGCCCCACGTACCCTGCTCGTGGTAGCGCCCATGACATGGCACCCATTTCCAGTCTTCATGGAATGTTGCCGTCACATCGCTGCCTTTCGTTGAAGTGACATGAATAGTTCGTGCATTGCGCACAACGTTGTAGACTTGATTTGTCAAATTGAAAACTTCGTCGTAGTCGGCGCACATGCTCTCGGCCATCAGTGACTCTTCAATACCGATCATATGGCCATGACGTACTTTGAGTTCAGTTACCAGGAAGGGCAGCAACGGGATGCGGAACGCGATCTCTCCAGGTTGAGCAGTAGCGATGTAGTAAGTCACCGTTGGGCGCATTTGAAGCAGGTCTTGGCGCAGTGTCTCGGGAAAAGAGGTAATAGGACGTGTACCGTAGTGCTCAAGGAAGCGCACTGTCACATCAGCATACTGATCTAGAGCGGCTGCAGCTACCAGGCGTGCAATGCTCTGGCGAGAATAATCGGTAATAATGAAAACACGATCATTCTCGCCTACACCCATACAGCGGATAGCATTCTCCGCTCCAAGTTGCAGCCGTTCTTCAAATGTGAGGTTCTGAATCATTCTCCCAAAACCATTTCTTCAGTAGTGTTTGTCTCTTCTGGAGGTGGTTCAGAGGAGTCGAGGTCTTTGGGCGTTGCCGGATTAATAACGCCGATCAGGACTCTAAGAATACCTATCAGTACCATAATTGCTCCCAATCCAACCAACAGACCTTCTGTCGAATTGGCCCCGGTTGCCAGCGCAAGTCCGAGGTTGATAACTGCAATACCTACCAAAATGAGAATGAGGCCACTCCAGGTGAATCTTTTCCATTTGATACGTGTAGCTCTGTACAACAGCTTGAAACGCCTCTGCTCTCTAGCTGGCTCATTAATCATTGTCGTGCTCCTTTCCTATTGCTCTTTCTTATGCTGCTTCTGCTTATGCTGTTTCATCACGGTACGAGCAGCAACTTCCTCAGCGCGGTCACCATAACGACCACTCTTCTCCGCCGATTCTTTCACGTGTTCATACATCCGTTGCTCTTTGTCGCTAACGCCTTTTAGATGTTTCTTCTGCGGCATATCCACAACTCCTGTAAATGAGCATCGACCTATTACCATAGCTATAATACGGATTGCTCCCATCACGGGTTTCAAGTAGTGGTGATGGTTCCATCGGCATTAATATGCACAGTGACCTGGACTAAGGGCCTTTGAGCTGGACCTTGCACCACTTTGGCTCCATCAGCAGGATTGAAGATGGCCCCGTGGGCTGGGCAAACGAGCATATGGGTGGCTGGGTCGTAATTGACAGTGACACCCTCGTGAGTGCAAGCTCTCTCGTAAGCAACAAAGTTGTGGTCTGGAAGATGGATAAGGAGGCTGGCTTTGCCGTCAACTGGATTGTGAAAAGCTGCTGAAGAGTTGACAGCCACTGTGGTGGAACCGATAATGGTTCCTGCACGGGTTGCCGAGGAATTTGACGTTGTCTTGTTGGTTGGAGCTGGCATAGCTCTCTTCTTCGCTGACGTGTTGGCCTGTGTCTTACCAGCATTCATTATATGGAAAAAATTTGTCTTCGTCACCAGAAAGGCGCTCGCCGCTACAAAGCCTCCCGAGGCGAGCAGCAGGGCAATGACATGTCTGCGTCTAGCGTTAGATGGTTGTGTGAAGGCTGATAAAGCAGGGTTTTCATGGGTACTCACTTCCTCGGTAGGGGCATCGGCAGCCTTCTGCGAAGCTTCAACCCGGTTCGTTGCCTGGGCAGAGGCAACAGAGCTTTCTGGAAGCATTGCGCTGGGCTGTGCCGCTATAGGGTGCATCACCTCCGTGGGAGCCTTTTGTGCTGCGATGTATGGTTCAGGTGAACGAGTCTCACGGGCAGTATTGGTAACCTCGGAAAGCTGAACGGTAGGTAAACTTCCAGTGACAATGGGTGGCACAATCTGCCATGGGCCTGTCGTGGGACTGGCATGGCGCTTTGCCAGCAACGAAGATGTGCCAGTGAACCTAAGTTTACCACTCGCCTGTGCAGAGGTACTACCGTCTTGCAGGGTGTCTTGCATTTCCCCTGTGTGGGTTAAGGCCGACGGTTTCGCGCTCTCGGGCACAATAGGTTCCATAGCTGATTGTGCAACGCCGCTGCATACCTGCGCGAATGCTTCTACCAAGTCGTCCGCGCTTTGAAAGCGCTGTGCTGGTACGCGTGCGAGGGCATGGTTCACCACTGATTCTAGAGCTATAGGAATGTGTGGAGCGAGGCTATGCAACGAAGGAAGTGGTTGCTGTGTGTGTTGCATCGCAATATCTAGCGCTGAGTCACCGCTAAACAGCGTCCTGCCGCTTAACATCTCGAAGAGGATACTGCCCAGGCTGTAGATGTCCGAGCATGCGTTCACCGCTTGACCCTGCACGACTTCAGGCGCGATGTACTCTGGCGCTGCTAGGAATGTGCCTGCGACATTCAACAGGTGTGCATAGGGCTGTTCATTGCGCTCAACACCACGCAGTTGTAGTATACGCATTAGCCCAAAACCGGCCACGAGTGCCTTGTTCTCACTGTCGAAGATAATATTTGAGGGCTTGAGCATGCCATGAACAACACCTTGGCTGTGAGTATACTCTAATCCTGCTGCCACTTCCTCCAACAGTTCTAAGGTGTATGAGATAGAACAACGCTCCCGCTGCTTCAAAACGTCAGCTAGCGAGCCGTGCATCATGTAGGGCGTCACTAAGTAGGGATAACCGAACTGCTCCCCGTAGTCATAGACAGGCATGATGTGAGGGTGATCCAGGGAAGTCAGCACGGCGGCTTCTGCTGAAAAACGCTGCAAGAAGCGGGTGTGGGCTTCAGGCGAAAGCTGTGTAGGGATGAGAAACGTCGTTAAGGCGACCGAACTATTGTAGTCGGGATGGTGCGCGAGATACACGGCATTCAGACGCCCTTGACCCAGTAAACGCTCTACATGATAGTATCCTAGTCTATTGCCGACGAGTTGATCTACTGCTAGTGTCTGCATACGATGACTTCCCTTGTTGTGTTTTTACTTTCTAAGAGTCTACACCGTGAAACAATATGTGTCAAATTGGTATACAAGAAGTAGGACTTGTGGATATGGAAAGGGTTTCAAATTCCCGCGAAGATGATACAATTAAGAAAAAACTGGAAAGAGGAGTTATTAGTCATGGCAGAGGTTCGCCCCTTACGAGGAATACGCTATGTGCAGGATACCGTCGGTGATCTAGCACAGGTGCTTACCCCACCCTATGATGTCATCGACAAGGAAGCACAGGAACGCTACTATGCCCGCAGCCCTTATAATAGTATTCGACTTGAGCTGGGCAAAGAACAGGCGACAGACAACGTCTTGAACAATGTCTATACACGTGCGGCAGCAACGTTCTCTGAGTGGCGTATGCAAAATGTCTTGCGACAGGAGTCGGCTCCTTGTTATTACCTGTACCAGCAGGTATTCACTCACGGCGATCAAACGTACACGCGCACTAGTCTGCTGGCACGCGTGCGCTTGGAGCCGTGGAGTACACGTGTTGTCCTGCCTCATGAGCACACGCTGGCAAAGGCGAAAAATGATCGTTTGCACTTGCTGCAAGCCTGTGCAGCCAATTTTAGTCCGATTATGAGTCTGTACGATGATCCCCAGGGGCGTATGCGACGCCTGCTGAACCAATATAGTACGCAAGCTGAAGTGTGTGTTGTTGACGAGGTAGGCGAGCAACATCTCCTTCATCCCGTTACCGATGCACAGCAGATAGCGTTGATTGAGGATTTTTTCGCGCAGCGCCAACTCTATATTGCTGATGGACATCACCGCTATGAGACGGCGCTGGCCTACCGCGATTCCGTGCATGAGCAACGTCACGAACTCTCGCCAGCAGACGCCGTTAACTTCGTGTTGATGGCACTCACCGATGTGGATGATCCTGGTTTGCTCGTACTGCCTACACATCGTATGCTCTTCGGCTTGAGTGAGCAAGCGCTGAGTGAGCTGTCAGAGCAGCGCCTGGGGCAATATTTCACGCTCAAACTGCTGGATAGTGAGGCAACGGACGAGCAGGTACTCGCACAATTAGCACAGGCTGGACGGGAGCAGTTGACGCTTTTGCTTGCCACAAATGAGCACAGGTGGCTTTTGCTGCTGAATGAGCAGGGGCGGCGCAGGATGGAACTGAGTGAGCATTCAGCAGCGTGGAATCGTCTCGATGTTGCTGTGGCTCATACGCTTGTGCTGGAGGAGCTGCTGGGATTGCAGAAGCAGGATCTGACGGCGGGGACGCACGTGTACTACACACGCGATGCTCGTGAGGCACTGCAGGGCGTGCAAGCGGGCACGGTGCAGTTGGCCCTGCTTTTGAATGCAACACGCGTACAGCAAATTTGTGACGTAGCGCGAGCCGACGACCGCATGCCCCAAAAGTCTACCTACTTCTATCCCAAACTGATCACGGGGTTGGTTATCAATCCCCTGTGGTGATTCGATGTGCTAGTGCATGCCCACGCACTTTCTCGGAAAAGAGTCGTGGGTTGCGTAGCAATCTCATCTGTTGTATGCTGGCACCAGCCTATGCGTTTTCGCGCCGGCTTTGCGACAGTTCCCTACGAGTTGCCCAGGATTGAGACAAATATGCTTATGGGCATGGCGTCGAAGCTGCTACGCTAAACGATTCAGCCAGCATACGCAGTGGCCCTTGCTCGATAGAAGTGCTCAACAGGGTGCGAACAAAGCTCTGCCCTTCTATGGCAATGTGTGATGCGGGGTGCAGCACGGTGGCAACGGCATTCACGATGCGTGCGGTCTCTTCGCGCCCAGCAATTTTGAAGAGGGTGGCTTGGCGACGCAGACGGAGCGTGTAGAGCGAACGCCACTTGTCATCGATCAGCTCATGCACAGCCTCATTCACTAGTTTGTCAAGTATAGCTCTTCGTTCCTTCTCGCTTGACTTGCGCTTATAGTTGCGCCCTCTTGCTATCCTTATCAAAGCAGATGTCTCTTCCATATAGCGGTTGATATAGGCTTCGAGCTTGAAGAGAGGATCGTAGAGCCATGATGCGAATTCCACCATTTGGTAAAGTTCATGCCCACGCTGCGCAAGGGCGAGCATCTCTGTGTCAGGAGTAGGCTGTTCTGCCAGTGTAGCTACTTTGGTCTTTGCTGGCATCTGACCCTCTATGAAAGGACGCCAGATAGAGTACGCGACAGGCAGTTTGTGGCGCGTACGCTTGTTGAGGCCACGTGCCTCCATTATCAGTGTACGCACGAACTCAAATGGAGCCTGAAAACTGCCGAAGCCCTGCTCGTTCAGTTCAGAGATCAGCGCTTTCCAGTGTTGTCTATCCATTTCGTCGATGCCGTAGCAGTCTTTGACACCCCACTGATCCTGGAAAAGTACGTTGACACCCTTGAGCAGACCATCAGAGCGCTGCCACGAGAGCATAATCAATTGAGAGCCGGAGCCATCGATGAAGCTGACGCGTGCCTCGTAGCATGGAAGTTGTTGTTGGCGTGCCTCTGCCATAGCGACATCTTCAACGCCCGGCATCGACTGCATCGTGAGCCGCCCCAGAGCAGCACGAGCGTACTGTTTAAGAGCACGGTTTGAACTGGTAGAAGTAATGTAGTTCAGAGCTGGAATAGCCTGGTGGGCAGCAATAGGCCCCAATTGTTCAAGAGCATCAATAGCAGCCGTAACGGCCTTGCCCGACTGATTTTCTAACATAGGTATAAGAAGACGCGTAGCACGAGGGTCATTGCTCTGACCTAACCAGTAAATGAAGCCCAAGCGTCTTTCTACAGGCATAGAGGCAACATCTTCTAGAATCGACTCTGCACCCGTTTCGCTTCTTGCAACCATTTCGAGCAGGCGGAGTTGCATTTGTTGCATAGCAGCAGTAGGGTCGTGAAGATACTCGATAATCCCTTCATCGGTCATCTCTGACCCTAGATCCTTCAAAATAGAAGAGAGAACGAGTTTTGCCTGATCGCTCGCGGTAGGGTCTGTGATAAAGTCTTCCAACATGTCAAGGTCGGCGCTGGTTGCCAGTTCAGAGAGAATAAGCACAGCAGCAGTTTGGGCCATTGTATCCTTCGTATGCAAGAGCTGCATCACCTTTTCTCGTGCTCCGTTGGTCCACTCTTCGTCTAGGCGTGCAAAATAATGAGCTAGTGTATTAGGGTCAATGTCTTCCCGACGGCTGATAGCTAATAGAATGCTATCGATGCTCTGCTGTGGTGAATCTTTGCGTCTGCGTGGCATGCATATCCTCCTTCATAGCCTCATGCACGACATTGTACCATTCCAGACAACAGAAAGAAAGACTAGCAAGTATTACGGTGTGCATGAGCACTCTTGTACTACTCATGCACAACGTAGTACTTGTTACCCCCTCAGTGCATAAAAGTTGAAGATCGCAAGATTTACCAATAGTTTCAATCCTCGACAGCTTCGTAGGGAACTGTCGCACAGCAACATGTGAATCAGCAGACATTTTAGGGTGACTCACAAGCAGCGTCTTATTAAAGAGGGATCTATTTTAGTGACCTTTTCCATAATGGGACGCGGTGTAGCAAAGCGAGGAAAGACTATGGACTTGGAACAGATCAAGTATCAAACATGCTCATGGGATGACGGAGAAGGAATTCTCCTCACGGACATTGATGAGGCCATCCCTGAAACCGACGAAGACGGAAATTTGCAGTACTATTGCCTGGAGGGCAATCATACTTTTAGTGCTTATGAGGACGACGAAAGCTAGACAACCGTATGGCGACCCCAAAGGAGCACCACTACTATGCCACGCCAGGCTCTGGCTGATGCATGGGGGGTGAAAACGTCTAATAATAGGAGTAGGGACGACCCTTGCGGTCGTCCCTGTCTCCAGGTACGGCTTTGCCTGCTTATGCAGTAGTCGCTACAAAGGAGGTAAATGTTGCAGTGGTCCCGCTCTGTAGAAGCATGCGTAGACCACAATAGCCTGATTGCCAAGTAGAGTCCGTCGTAGTAATCATCCAACTTGTCGGCTCTGTGCTACTACTCCTCCAGACCTTTGCAGACAAGGTTGAGCCAACAATGTGGAAGCGCAAACTGTAGCTAGTACCTGCCTTAGCTGCGAAGGGAGTGGTCGCCAGGATAGTACCAGTACCCTTCACCTTCTTTTGTACGACAAGGTTTGTACCATCAATGTAAGCTTTGTACCAGTTGTTGCCATCGGTCCAGCGTAGCACAGAGCCGATGTTACTATTCTGAAATTTGCTCGTTGAAGCACTAAATAGGACATCGGCGTTGCTTGTTGATGGACCGAGGACAGCACTGTAATTGTTTCCATTTCCACTTACTTGTCCTGCACTTGAGGAAATTGAGAACACTTTCGCTGTGTTTGCATCCCCACCCCAGCTCGTGCCGTTAGAAGCTTTGCCCCACAGGCTTTGATTGGGGCGAGCAAAGGTATCTTGAGCCAGGGCACTGCCGGAGGAGGGCACAGTAGTAGCTGTACCTGTTGGCGTGGGGGAGGGAGCGCTCGTTGCTGTTGGCGTAGGGGAGGGAGAAGAGGTTGACTGTATTGCCAGAGCGAGCTTGTTGGCGAACTCTTCATCGAACCAGATGCGATGCTGTGCATCGATATTCAAGCCATCGTGAGGATGGCTGTTCTGAGTGGGTGTGTTGTAGAGAGAGAATGAACCATTGCCACTGATGGGGAAGGAGCCATAAGCACTCTGCAGCGAATCGTCGAACCAGACTTGCCCGCTGCCGTCAGCACTGATACCCGAAGTATGACTCCCACATGTACTACAAGGTGGCTTGTAGGCATATTCCGTGACACCAGTGTTTGTGCCAGCTACAGCGGCGCTCACATTCAATTCACCGATCATCCCAACCCATCCTTCAGACCACCAGATATTGCCATTGCCATCGACGGTTATCAAGTGAGGTGTGAGACCAGACGTAGAGCCATTGCGTATCTTATACTCCACCAAGTTGCCCTGCGCGGTGTACTCACCAATAAGAGCTACTGATGAATTATTTTCCGTGAACCACACATTATTAGAGCTGTCAATGGTAATACCATATGGCTGACTAGCACTGGAAGGAGTGGCAATCTCATAGAAGTTGTGACTGCTCGAGTCGAAGTAGCCAATCTTGTTACTGTAGTGTTCAGTGAACCAGATAAGACCTTTTGAGTCAATAGCTACATCCCACGGGCCTACGCCTGAGTTTGGAAGCGTCCACTCCTGAAACGACTGACTGCTGGGATCAAACATGCCAAGAGCATTTGCCATAGGCATGGGAAACCACAATTGGCCCTGTTTATTAAAGGCCAGGAAGAGAGGTTGTGCATAGCCAGAAGGTAACGAGTACGTACCTACCCAACCTTGGGAGCTAGGATCAAAGACGGCTAGCTTACCTGGGCCGCTGCTAGTACTACACTGCGGAGATGGATCACAGCCAGGCATTGCTACCCAGACCTGCCCCTTACTATCAAAAGCTGTCCCCCAAGGATCAGCACCGCCAGGGGTGTAAGTGTCTGTCGCACTCACACTCCCGGTAGCATAGGTCGTCTGTTCGTGGTTAAAGATGTCGAGAGCAAGCAGGATGCTGGCGAACAACAGCACCAGCACCCCGCCCTGTATTACTCGTCTATGAAGCATGTTTAAAAAAACCTTCCTACAAAATCTTCTTTTGGTCTATTCGTACCCGCCCCCGTGAACCCTATACAGAAACTATATTATCTGGCTTCTGACAAAAACCTGAAAGATACAATAGCATCAGAAATGTGAGCCACTCGGGTAATAAACAACTGTGAAAAACCCACGATTTGGGAAAATTTGTACCATTAACGCCTCCTCTACCAGCCCAAAACCCCCAAATCACGCTCAAAAATTGCTTACATCTCCCAGCCGCATATTGGCACGATTCTTGCAACAACTCATAAATAGGGGGCAGAAGCCTAAAAAATCTTCGGGTTACTACGCCTGTGACGTATGGAAGAGGGTGTAGGAGAGAACACGGGCGTTCCCCTGTTACTAGATTAGGAGAACAGCATGACAAAAAGATGGCACCACAATGGTAATGATTATCAACACTGCAAGGATGAAGTTGAAGTAGCCAGTGACTTTCAACACTATCTAGGCGAAATCGGGCGCTACGCACTTTTAACAGCCGAGCAGGAGCTAGAGATAGCACACCGTATTGCCCACGGAGATGCTCAGGCGTACCAATGCCTGGTAGAGGCGAATCTCCGTCTCGTCGTCAAGATTGCCAAAAAGTACAGCAACAATGGTGTCTCTCTGCCAGATTTAGTGCAAGAGGGAAATCTTGGGCTGATGCAGGCTGCATGGAAATTTGATCCCCAGCGCGGCCTACGCTTTAGCACCTACGCCGTCTGGTGGATTCGCCAGGCGCTCAATCGTGCAATAGCAGCACAAGGTTGCAGCATTCATATTCCAACGCATGTTATGGATGTTATTCACAAAATGCAGCGTGTTACGCATCAAATCCACCAGCAATTAGGAAGAGAGCCTCTACTAGAGGAAATCGCTCAGGTGCTCAATGTGAGCAGAGAGCGTGTGATTGAATTGCAAGCTATGACCGAAGGTCCTGTCTCCCTTGATGCACCCCTCGTCAATGACGAAGAGCAATACTTGGTCGATATACTGGAGGACACCCGTCTCAATCCCTCCACTCATGTAGTCACACAGCCAATCTTGCACGAAAAACTCTCGCATGCATTAGAAACTCTTGCACAGCGCGAGCGCCAGGTAATCGAACTACGCTATGGCCTTCACGATGGCTATGCTCACACTTTAGAAGAACTAGGCACTCACTTTCAGGTCACAGCAGAGCGCATCCGCCAGATAGAAGCCAAAGCACTACAAAACCTACGACGCTACGTCGGAGCGTGATGAATCACCCCGTGCAGTGTGTGGTGCAGACATGACACAGAATGGGTATGATGTGTGTATTTACGTGACTGCCCTCCCCTGCAACGGGGAGGGACTTCCCGCGCACATTGTTAAGAAACTATGGGGGCGACATGTCGGAGGTTGACGGCTCATGTAAAATACCGTTGAAGTACAAAAAAGCTGTCATCCTTTTGCTCACACCGTAGCAGATGTCAGTTTTTTTACACTACTAATTACAAGGAGAGTGTTATGATTATCCGTCCTCCGCTAAAAGGTCGCTCTTGGCTCCTATTGCTGCTTGCCCTCCCTTTTATCGTGCTGCTCTGGCCTCCTTTTTATAATTTTCAGGAGCCGAGGCTTATAGGTATTCCTTTTTTCTATTGGTTCCAGTTGTTGTGGATTATTATCACTGCAATTATTACTGCTGTAGTCTACTTCAGCGGAGTCTAGGCTAGAGTGCGTCTTGGCATATGAGAAAAATGTCGTCTGTGGTTCGGCAGCGTATCGAATAAGGGAGATACACTGATGTTTCATTGGGATGCATTAGCCGTTTTTATCTTCTTTTTCCTGCTCGTGACGGTCCTTGGTTTCGTTGCAGCCCGTTGGCGTCGTGGTGATCTTGACCTCATTCACGAGTGGGGGCTTGCTGGTCGTCGCTTCGGCACGGTTGTTACTTGGTTCTTGCTTGGCGGCGACTTGTACACGGCATACACCTTTATTGCTGTTCCTGGTGCTATGTTCGCTGTCGGCGTGCTTAGTGGCTGGTTCGCTGTTCCTTATACCATTCTTATCTATCCTTTGGCCTTCGTGTTGTTGCCGAAGTTTTGGGCGGTGTGTAAACAGCGGGGTTATGTCACTGCTGCTGACTTTGTGAAAGATCGCTTTGGCAGTAATGCGCTTGCGCTGGCGGTAGCCTTTACGGGCATTCTGGCAGTTATGCCCTACCTTGCCTTGCAGATGTTCGGCATCCAGATTTGTATTGCAGCGCTCGGCATTCCGCTCACAGTACCCATCCTTGGTTTGAATGTCGATATTCCTCTGCTCATCGCATTCATCATTCTGGCAGCCTATACGTATACTAGCGGCTTACGTGCTCCGGCGATGATTGCCCTGGTCAAGGACACAATGATCTTTGTGGTGCTGTTCGTCGCAATCATTTTTATTCCTATAAAGCTTGGTGGCTTTGCCCCTATCTTTGCCGCTGCACACGCCAAAGCTGTGGCCAGCCAGCACCTTGCCGCTACGAGCCATACCACACAGACCTTTTTCGACATTCTCTCACCTAAGCAGTTTCCGGCTTACGCGACACTGGCACTAGGCTCCGCTCTGGCTTTGTTCCTGTACCCTCACACGCTGACGGGCGTGCTCAGCAGCAGTAGTGCTCGGGTCGTCAAGCGCAATACCGCATTGCTACCCATCTATTCGCTGATGCTTGGCTTGCTCGCGCTGCTCGGCTATATGGCAATCGCGCTCAACGTGAAGCCACTTGCACCTGCTGTCTTTGCTAACAATGGAGCCGTGCCAGCCCTGATTAATGCCGTGTTTCCCTCTTGGTTTGCGGGCTTCGCGTTCGCGGCCATCTCTATTGGTGCGCTGGTTCCGGCTGCGGTTATGTCTATTGCCGCCGCAAACCTGTTTACCAGAAATATCTACAAGGAGTACTTCAATAGGGCAGCCTCCGACCGCCAGGAGTCACAGGTGGCGAAGATCGCTTCGTTCGTGCTGAAATTCGGAGCGCTGCTCTTCATCGTGTACGTGCCAGCAAAGAACGTGATTGACTTCCAACTCCTAGGCGGCATCTGGATATTGCAAACGCTGGTGCCTGTCTTCCTCGGTCTCTACACCAATTGGTTCAACCGTTGGGCCATGCTCACAGGCTGGCTGGTGGGAATGCTTGCTGGTACACTGATGGCTCTCTCAGGATTTCTGACGGGAACTGCTAAGGCCGTAGTCGTCATCTATAGTTTGCCAATTGGTGGCACAACTATTTCTCTGTATGCCGCCATAGTCGCCCTGATTCTCAATGTCGCGCTGGCCATAGTGCTTACTCCACTCTTTGAAGCAATTGGAGCTAAGCGCGGAAGGGATCTCACTTCGCCAAGTGACTATGATGTGGCAAGGGCTCCCGTCGAGTCGGCAGAGGTGGGAAAGGAAGCGCTTGGGTAATTATCTGACTCCTCTGCTCGTTTTTACTAAAAGCCACCATCGTATGGCTGCCGAAGCGCAGTTGCAGAGATGAGAGGGGCAACGCTGTAGAGGTGGGGAAATCAAAGAAGCCGCTTTGGGCCACATTTGGCAGTAATACAGGCTTCACCGAGATATACTTTGGTTTTACCTCCTGCCCATTGGGAAGGACGAGTCGCACGAGGGCATCATAACTGATACCAATTGGTTTTTGTCCGTTGTTCTGCGTTTGTAGTAGAACGCGGATGGTGTATGTCCCTATGGGCTTGCGATCATTTGAAAACTTCGTCGCCTGCATGGCTTGCGTAATTGTTATGTGTACGCCCTGAAAGTCGATAGCACGGTTAACCTCCAAGGTACTGATGAGATTGGTTATTGATACAGTGGGGCTTGTTTCCAGATCTCCCGTGACGTTATTTGACTCCCCTTCGGGTGGCGCAAAGAAAGCGAGTACGACGAGAACGGCGATGATGGCTAGGGCTATCACTACTTTCGCGGCGGATGAGAGTGGTGGCCATTTTATGTATGGTTGGAACATATCTATATTATAACATCAGACACCCGCTGATAGTTCAGGAGACGTTCGACGGCAGCGCCGCAACTAAGGTTGCCGTATGTTGTTAGGTCAACGGGAGTCGCTCCAAAGCCTGAGAACATCCTGAAGCTCGACCAAAAGGTACCATATGAGATGCGAAAATATAGCTTAATAGGGGAAAAGGTGGTAGATTCGTGTAGAAGTAAAAATTTGAGGTGGTAGCACGTTACTGTATGATACCGCATGCCAGGAAAATCTTGAGTCGCATTCCCTTTCCAATTGCGCTGCTTTGTGTGGTACTACTAATAGGCTTGCTCATCGGGAGCGGTGTGTGGGTGCTTATGGGTAGAGGAGGCCACAAAGATCTGAACATCATTACTAGTTACACACCAACAGCAACGTCGAACAATGCGCAGGTTTCGCCGCTGCTTTTTGGTACCAATCTAAGCCTGTATAATGGCAATGACCAGGTGCTTACCTCTGCTACCACTCGTACGCTGCTGCAACAAATACATACCCACATTATCCGCATACCTATACGTGATGAAGTGCCGGAGGCTGTAAACATTCAGGCAGCTCAGACGATCAAGAGCCTTGGCGCTCTCCCTCTTGTTATTCTGCATGGGGCAACTTTTCACAATCCACTCGCCAGCGATATGTTGGTAGTACGCGATATGAACAGCATTTTTGGCAAGGATCTCGTCTATTATGAGTTTGGCAATGAAAATGATTTGCAAGGTGTTGCAGTGGACCATTATCTAGCACTATGGAATGCTGTTGTTCCGCAACTCAAACGCCTTGCTCTAAACGGTCACTTCGTCGGCCCTGTCAATTTCCACTATGACCATTACTATCTTAGTACATTTTTGCAGAACGCCAACCCACGGCCCGATGCGGTCAGTTGGCATGAGTATAGCTGCGGTGATGCACAAGCGCCCGATGTATGCATTGCTAATCTTGCACACTGGACGAGTGATGTTCAAGACGCTCGGGCGCTGATGATCAGCACTATTGATACAGAACTGCCGATTATGATTACCGAGTGGAACTACGCGCCTGATGCCGTGCCCAATGATGGCAAGAACAATAATAGTGCTTTTATGCGCACTTGGACGACAATAGCTTTGCAGACACTCGCTGCAAATCGCGTTTTTGCCTCGATGCAGTACTCGTGTACGCACCCTATTATGCCCCTTATCACTACTGACGATACGCTTACGGTCCAGGGCAGCACCTTTGCAGGTCAGTACCAGCACATGATCGTTGACAAACAGGTACCTGCGGCTCTCTCAACGACGGCAGCGACGCCGACCTCTCACGCCACGAGCGCAGGACTCACAGCAGACGGGCCAATTATGATTTCGTTTGAAGATGGAGCGACCGATGGATGGAGCGGACACGGTGTCGCTGCTATGCAGAATAGCACTACCGTTGCTGTGGATGGGACACATTCACTGCATGTCGCTTTGCATAACAGCAGTAGCGCTGATTTCCCTTACATCTCGCTTGACTTGCTGGGTCTGTCTTCTTATCCGAAGTCTGGTCAGACTATTGCTGCTTATGTCTACTCGCAGAGTAATGCGGTCACGCTCAGCGCTAGGCTGTTTGTGGTGAATAATGACTACCAGTGGCACTCGGACACGATGGTAACGCTGGCCCCCGGTACGTGGAACCGCTTAACGTATAGCATTGCCTCGAGCGTGACACAGCCTCGCCAAATCGGTATCCAGTTCAACTGCACTAGTGGCGTTGGTACTCCAAGCGATGTCTACGTTGATGCAATTGGTTGGAATTAGAAACCATTGGAAGGGCTATGCGCTTTTCAATGACTTGTATATTATGCCCAATAAGTAAATCTGAGATACCGCTTCTGTTTCTCTTACTACAGCTATGTCTGCAATTTCATCTTGCTAAAATGCTCACCGCTTCTCCAAACACAGCATTTATTGTGCAAAAAGCCTAATATATAGTGGCAAAATATCGTTTATTTCGTCATTTTGCTTCTGAATGCCCGAATGCTATACTTTAGTCGTACAATGATTTTGTGCATATCATACAGTGCATGGATGTATCTTATGTGTGGTTGCCTTGCAGTAAGGAGTTACCAAGATGAACGCAGCACTATTAAGGCAGAGTTGGAATATGGTTGATGCTGATAGATATCGGTTCACGCACCTCTTCTACGTCCGCCTGTTCCAGTATTACCCCTCCGTTCGGGCGCTCTTCCCTCTTGATATGCAAAAACAAGAGCAGAAGTTGGCCGATACGCTTGCAGTAGTTATCAGTGCAGTTGAGGGTAACGACCCCTCTCTTGTTGACACACTACACATGCTCGGTCGTAAGCATCAAGAGTTGGGGGCACAACCAGCACATTATCCCATCGTAGCTAAGGTACTACTAGAGACATTCGCGTCCGACCTTGGGCCTGATTTCACTCCTGAGATGCAAGACGCCTGGACTGAAGCCTTGACTGTGGTTGCTAGCAAAATGTTGGAAGGCGCTGGTCAAGCACTGCCTGTTTAGCAAGGGCTAGGAACTGCATCCTGCATCTCCTGCCTGTTCGCGTGCGTGATAGGAGCTGCGTACAAATGGCCCCGAGGCGACGTGGCGGAAACCCATCTTTTTTCCTGCAGCCTTGAGCGCGGTGAACTCCTCTAGGGGAACATAGCGCTCAATAGGCAGGTGGTGCAAGGATGGGCGTAGGTACTGGCCGATGGTGAGGATATCGACATCGTGCTCACGCAAGTCGTGCATGACCTCGATCACCTCATCCCATGTCTCACCCAGACCCAGCATAAAGCCAGACTTCGTGGGGGCGTTAGGATACATCTGCTTGGCCCACTTGAGCACCTGCAGCGAGCGCGTGTACACTGCCTGAGGGCGAACGCGCTTGTAGAGCCTGGGGATAGTCTCGACGTTGTGATTATAGACGTCGGGCTGTGCCTCCATCACGACGCGTAAGGCATCGTAGACACCCTTGAAGTCTGGCGTCAGCACCTCCACTTTGCACTGCGGATTCAGGCGGCGAATCCAGCGAATAGTAGCCGCAAAGACTGCCGCGCCCCCATCTTTTAATTCGTCGCGGTTGACCGAGGTCACGACGGCATGGCGCAAGTCCATAGCCTGTACAGCCTCTGCGACGCGCTTTGGCTCCTCCCAATCTAGGCCAGACGGGCGACCTGTCTCCACCGCGCAGAAGCCACAACTGCGTGTACACACGCGTCCTAGAATCATGAAGGTTGCCGTTTTCTGTCCCCAACATTCGCCAATATTTGGGCAACGCGCCTCTTCGCAGACTGTGTGCAGAGATTGGCTGCGCATCAACTGTTTCAAATACTGATAGTTTTCTCCCTTGGGGGGGCGCACTCTGAGCCACTCGGGGCGGCGCTCTGGGGTTATAGTCGCCATAATTTCTTTCCTTATTCTACATCCATGTTGCAATGGCCTTGTGTCTCTACCTCATGCTAACATGTTGCAAGAAAGGGTGTCAAGTAGACGAACGAGAAGCTTGCGGTCATCCCGAAGGTGTGGTAATATAGACTCAGCAGCAGAGAACTGTCGATCCGCTAGAGAGGCAGAGGGCTTCACAGTATCAAAAGGATGGGGCAGAGGCAACGTAGCAAGTGACGATAGCCCACAAGGAGAGCATGCGATGGCCGAACGACTACGACACGACGAGGGAGCCTACTACTACTACGATCTGCACCCCACCGAGGAGGACTTGATGGGGGAAACCGAAGATCATAGCACGCTGGTCTATTATCTCAGGGGCGTCTTGAGCATGCTGTTTGCCGGGCAACGCTCTCGCCTGTATTACAATCTCAACTTCTATCAGACAGCCTATAGGAAAGAGTATCCAGTCGCTCCTGATATTGCCGTGATCAAAGGCGTCGAGGTGGGTCGGGTGCGCAGTTGGCGGG
Source organism: Ktedonobacteraceae bacterium (assembly GCA_019240835.1). Classification (GTDB taxonomy): domain Bacteria; phylum Chloroflexota; class Ktedonobacteria; order Ktedonobacterales; family Ktedonobacteraceae; genus JAFATZ01. The sequence continues at coordinate 23,042 of JAFAXQ010000173.1, read as the reverse complement.
TCGGCAAGACGGGGCCAGCGCCCCACGTGGTCATCGAGATTGCTTCAGAAGAAACCTGGAGCATAGACCTGCAGGAGAAGCCAATCAAGTATGCAGCGATGGGGGTGGAAGAGTATTTTGCCTATGACCCCAATGAGCCAGTACTCAGGCGAGATGGGCGTCGCCTGTTTGGGTGGCGACTGGACCGAGCCAGCCGTAGCATGCATGCCCTGCCCCTAGACTCAGAGGGGCGACTGTGGAGCATGCACCTGGAGAGCTTTTTGGTGCCGGATGACGCCGATCTGCGCCTCTATGACAGCACTGAGCACCTCCGTCTGACGCAGGATGAAGCACAAGCCCTGCAGACTGAGACCCAGAAGCAACGCGCTGACGCAGAAGCTGAGGCCAGACGTGCAGAAAAACAACGTGCTGACGCTCTGGCTGAGAAATTGCGCTCATTAGGAATAGACCCCGACCAGATCACGCCACCGCACCCTTAGACTGCGCAACGTTCTCGACCACCCCGGGCGAGGACTTTCGACAAGCTCCGCATAGTCGTGCAGGGCGATGCACAAGTCGCGGAGCACGAACGCAGCAAAGGCGAGTACGCTAGTTGCATATTACCGTCCTGGGAAGTGGCAAGCTGCGTAGTGGTCGGGCTGCTTTTCTTCCAGCGGTGGAATAACCTCACGACAAATTGCCTGTGCTTTCCAACAGCGTGGGTGGAAAGGACAACCACTTGGGGGATTAACGGGGCTGGGAACATCGCCTTCAAGGATGATACGTTTGCGACGAGCTTCAATCCGTGGATCTGGTACGGGAATGGCTGAAAGCAACGCCTGCGAGTAGGGATGCAATGGTGTCTCGTAGAGATGCTCACTTTTAGCTAATTCAACAACCCGCCCCAAGTACATCACCGCTACACGATCACTGATGTGCTTCACTACCGAGAGGTTGTGGGCCACGAACAGATAGGTAAGCCCGAACTTGCCTTGTAGCTCTTGCAGCAGGTTGAGCACCTGGGCTTGAATCGATACATCGAGTGCCGACACCGGTTCGTCTGCCACAATGAAAGAAGGGCGCAATGCAAGCGCACGTGCAATACCGATGCGTTGACGCTGACCACCACTGAATTCGTGTGGGAAACGGTTTCTATACGCCGGGTCGATACCTACTGTCTGCAACAGCTCTGCAACCTGCTCTCTCATCTCTTGCGCATTCCCACGCCTGAAGTTTTGCAACGGCTCGGCAACAATTTGCCCAACAGTGTAACGCGGGTCGAGTGAACCGCAGGGATCCTGGAACACCATCTGCATCTCGGCCCTCATCTGCCGTATAGAAGAGGGCGCAAGCGTCGTCAGTTCCTGCCCGTTGAACTTGATGCTGCCTGCTGTCGGCTTGATCAGTTGTAGGATGGCCCGTCCCGTTGTCGATTTCCCGCAGCCGCTCTCACCCACTAGGCCCAGTGTCTCGCCGCGACGCACGAACAGGTCGACGCCGTCAACCGCCTTTACATGATTGGCTGTGCGAGCAAGAAGCCCTTTGTTGATGGGGAAGTACACCTTTAGGCCCTTGACCGCTATCAGAGCTGACCCCTTCTCAGTGGCCGTTTCAACTTGTTGTAGCATATCTTTCCTCTTGCCTAGTTTGGATAGAAGCAAGCGGCTTCTTGCTCGCCACGACCAACGCGCATCAACTGCGGTCGCTCCTTACGGCAACGGCTCTGCACCTTAGGGCAACGTGGAGCGTAAGAGCAACTAGCAGGAGGGTTTGTCAGATCGGGTGGCTGTCCCTTGATCGGTGTCAGTTTGCTGCCACGCCGCTCATTCAAGCGAGGAAGAGATTGCAGCAGCCCCACCGTATATGGATGCGCAGGTGTCTCGAAAATTTGCTGCACTGGTGCCGATTCCACCACATGCCCTGCATACATCACGTTCACGTGCTGGCACATGCCAGCTACAACACCCAGATCGTGGGTAATGAGCATCAAAGCAGTGCTGAACTCGTGCGAAAGCCCTTTCATCAGTTCGAGAACTTGTGCCTGGATCGTCACGTCTAGTGCTGTTGTTGGCTCGTCGGCGATCAATAATTGCGGATTGCACACCAGGGCAATAGCAATCATGACGCGTTGACGCATGCCGCCGCTGAACTCGTGTGGATAGTTTTTTGCACGACGTTTGGCGTCTGGAATACGTACCAAGTCGAGCATCTCTACGGCCCGTCGCCACGCCTGCTCATTGCTCAGATCCTTGCGGTGACGTTTCACCGTCTCGGCAATCTGAAACCCCACGTTAAACACGGGGTTCAGCGAGGTCATCGGGTCTTGGAAGATCATGGAAATCTTGCTACCGCGTATATCGGTTAGCTCGACTTGACTCTTCTCCAGAATGTCTTCGCCATTGAAGTTGATCTCGCCGCCGACAATTTTGCCGGGAGGGCTGGCAATCAGGCGCATCACGGAAAGGGCGGTAACGCTCTTGCCACAACCACTCTCTCCCACCACTCCCAACCTTTGGCCAGGCTGCATCGCAAACGAAACATCGTCAACCGCCTTGACTACACCGCTACGTGTAAAGAAGTAGGTTTTCAAGTTGGTTACTTCCAGTAACTTTGCTGACATGATCTATTTCTCCGCTTGCTAATCTTTTGACTTTGGGTCGAAGGCATCGCGCAAACCATCGCCTAGGAAGGAGAAGGCGAGCACGATAGCCGCTAACGCACAACAGGGAACGAGAACTTCCCAAGGGTGTGTATCTACAAAATGAGATCCAGCAAAAATCATAAGCCCTATACTGGAACCTGGAGCCTGTACGCCTAATCCCAGGAAACTGATACCGGCTTCACCAATAATGGTGTTAGAGATATCAAGGGTTGCCACAACGATCACAAGGCTAAACAAGTTAGGGATGATATGGTGCGTGATGATGCCCCAGCTACTGGTTCCTGAACTGCGAGCTGCCTCAATGAATTGTTGTTCCTTGAGTTGCAGCGTCTGACCTCGGACATAGCGTGCCATAAGCGGCCACGTGGTGAAGGCAAGCGCTACAGAGACAAGCAGTAAGCGTGCGTTGCCATTTGGACCAACTAGCGGAATTTTACTCAGATTTGTATCAGCCCAGTTGCCAAAAATACCTGCGATGAGTATGACGAACAGCAACCCGGGAAAGGCAAACATGAGATCGGTAAAACGTGCCAGCAGTTGATCGATCCACCCACCATAATAGCCAGCAAGAACGCCTATAAGCACACCTAGCACGATATCCACTACTTCTACTACCACGGCTACGGCTAATGAGATGAGTAGACCCTGCATCAAGCGAGCGAGAATGTCGCGCCCAATTTCATCAGTACCGAGCCAGTTGTGCGCGGAAGGGAGTTGATCCTGAGTGTTCTGCCCCAGTTCCTGATAAGAGAAGCTGTGATATTGACTTGGGCCGACGACACCATTCAAGTTGCTGTGATATGGCCCACCAATGTGCTGATAGATAGGTGGGCCAATCAGCGCTAGCACGATAAAGGACACAATCACCCCTATACTCACCATCGCACGTTTATCACGTCGTAGCCGCCGTAGCGAGTCTTGTAATGGAGAACTTGGCTTTTTGTACGTCCGGTCCCCTTCGATAGCGTAAGGTACTGCATCAGGTGTGAGTAGCACTGGTGCCAGCGTAGTATCTGGCAGCATCACGCCAGGAGAGGCGCTTTCCGAGCTCTGATCTTGTATATCCATCTGTCAACTCTCTCCTATGCAACCTTAATGCGTGGATCAACAACTGTATAGAGGATGTCTGCCAGCAAATTCCCTAGTACGACTACAACTGCTAACAAGATCGTTGTGGCCTGAATGACTGGATAATCCAGATTTTGGATGGATAACAAGGTAATATCGGCGATTCCTGGGATATTGAAGATAAGTTCAATAAAAAAAGCGCCCGCAACGAGAAAACTGATGGTATAGCCAAGGTAGGTGATGATGGGTAGCAGGATGTTGCGGAACGTGTGACGGTAGACGACTACGCGTTCAGTCATACCTTTGGCACGAGCGGTTCGCACGTAATCTTGGCGCAAGGCTTCTAACATGCTCGTGCGTGCGAGGCGAGCAAAGTAGGCTACTCCTGTCGCGGCGTAGACGAGAATGGGGAAGAGTTTAAACTGTATGTCTGACCAGGTGTACGTCCAGGGAGTGCCCCAGTTTGCGGCAGGCCAGCCAAAGCCAACATGTTGATCTAGCCAGACGATCGCCACTTGCACGAGAATGCCGAGTACGAAGACTGGCACGGCATAGATGGCTAACGTGACGCCCATATTTGTAGTGTCGAACCAGGAGTTAGCTTTCAGTGCAGACAAGATGCCCAATGGCACTCCCACTAGCACCTGTATGAGGAGTGCCCACAGACCCAACTCGGCGGAGATTGGCACGCCATCTTTGAGGATATCCCAGACTGCGCGGTTTTTATATTGGTATGAATAGCCGAAGTCGAACTGAACTAGATGCTTGAGAAAGTTATAGTACTGCTGATACCAGGGAAGGTCCAACCCGTACGCACGTTTGAGCTGCAGGTACTCTGCAGGGGAAAAGTGCTGGCCCAATAACTGGACAATAGGGTCGCCTGGGGCAAAGTACCCCATGATGAACGTCAGGAAGGTAACACCTAGAATAACAAATAACAGGCCGATGAGCCTTTTTGTTAGGAATTGAAGCATGCTATGCCTTGTACCAGCCTTTCGAAGGGCAGGGGACGGAGTGCCTCTGCCGGGGTTCAAGGAATGATTGTATGTATTTTATGTGGAGTAGGTCCTATTGTCAAGCTAACAAATGCTCTTGGGTATTCGTCACGGTTCTCGGTAGGGGCCCGATTCACTGTGCCCCTACCGATGGGAATGTATCACTTCGCCTCAATGAACCGTGATGTAGATGTTTGCCCAGTCGTTGGGATCGCAAAACACTCCAAGGGCATTGTCAACGATACCGTAGACATACGGTTTGCGTAGGTTGGCCCCGGTCGCTCCATAAGCCCCAGGCGCTTGATACAGAGATAACCAGGCTACGTCGTTGACCGCTTGCTGCTCTGGCGCGTTGTATGCCTGGTAGCGCGCTGGTCCATTGGGCATAATATCGGCGGCAGCCATTTGCTGCTGCGTCTGTTGCTGGATGGCTGCATCGGTACTGGTATTCTGGCCATAGTTGACCTCGTTGTTGGGCGAACCTGCACCGAACTGCAGGGTGAGCCAGTCCTGTGGGTCGGGATAGTCAGCAACCCAGTTAGCATACCACATCTGCAAGCCGCCTTGCGCCGGTGTCTTGCCCGTTGTGTTACTTTCCGCCTGGACTATCTGGCCGAACTGCAATATGCTTTCGTGTATGGTGGTCACCCCCAGCACATTCTTCCACATTTGCTCAGCCGTCGTTATTGCATTGTCGGTATCAGGGTGGTCTGCCTGAGAAGTGAGGGTGATATTTGGGAAGGTGGCAAGTGTTAATCCCTCTTCCTGCAACCCTTCGGCAAACAGTTGTTTGGCTTTGGCTGGGTCACCCGAGGTTGGCGCTCCAAAGGGACACGTGAGCTTCGGGTTGTAACCTGGCATGCCTGCTGGCACAATGTGACAAGACGGCGTAAATTCTCCTCTCAGCACGTCCTGGGTAATCACATCTCTGTTGAGAGCTAGCTCAAATGCCTGGCGGATCTTGATGTTGTCGAACGGTTTGGCCAGATAGTTCATCGCTATGTAGCTGATAAGCAGTGAAGGCAAGGCGCGGAACTCAGTGGTGCGGGTCTTTGCCTGCTGGAAGTTGGCAACAGGAATCATTGTATTGTCAATCTGGTTTGCCTGGTACGCTTGATATTCGGGGTCTGAGCCTTTAAAGAGAGAAATGTTGATTTTCTGCAATTGCGGGTGAGCCTGCTCATAGTTGGCATTGGGTATCACACTAACACCAGTGTTCGGGTTGTAGCTTTGGACTTTGAAGGGACCATCGCCGCCTTGCCCACCATTGTCGGAGAGGTGATTGGTCCACTGGGAGCCCCACTTGTCGGTCACGCTCTTCTCCACGACATAGGAAGTTGGATAGGCGAGTGTGTCCAGAAAGTAACCCGTGGCTTTGTTCAACTTGATAATAACGGTGTTGGGGTCAGGAGCCAGGAGGCTGTCGTTGATGAGGCTCTTGACTGTCCGCCTTGTGCGGCCTTCAGCATCTTTGATGAGTCCTAGATAAGTCAGCGAGACCCCGTTGAGGCTCGATATTTCGGGCGATAACGCACGGTCAATACTATAAATGACATCCTGGGAGGTAAGCGGTGTTCCGTCGCTGAACTTCAAGTGTGGTCTCAGATGAAAGGTATAGGTCAAGCCATCAGGAGACATGCTATAAGTTTGTGCGAGTTGAGGCTTGATGTTGAGTTTGTCGTCTAGCTTCACGAGACCCGTGAATAGGAGATAGATTACTTCGCTGGAAATCGCGTCTGTAGCCTGGCCTGGATCGAGTGTGGGGATGTTCGAGATGTTGAGGGCCAGGCGCAGAGTTTGCTGGCTGGCAGGTGCCTTCGTTGTTGTGCCACCGATGATGTTTGGACCACCACAAGCCGTGAACAACATACCCATCAGGCACAAAAAGATTGGTAGAAGTCCAGATAGAAATTTTTTGTTAAAGTGCATATGTGCTCTCCTTTTTCAGATCAAGTCTAGCTCATAACTATCAAGATGAGAAGCATAAGGACTTTTCGGATACGACTTTTTGGTCATTTTGTGCTGACTTTGCCGATGTATGTATGATATATGATAATAGTTCAGATAATACTACGTTGTATGTTAACGTAATCTCACACGCAAGACAAGTCCCATTGGGCATAAGGGGTGCGCGTCACCACAAAAACAGCATCACATGTCAACAAACACATCTGCCAGCTTCGTGACTCGCTGCTCGTCAGGCCAGGTTTCACGGGCTTTTCTCCAGACGGTGACTGCTTCCTGTCGCCGCTTCTCACTTCCTAACGCCTTCGCTCCTTTTGCCCCTTGCTCCAGATAATCACAAAAGAGATGGAGATCTCCCTGGGTTACAGCCAACTCTGCTAGATAGTTGATCGCCTCAATGCGGATACGCTCAGGGACCACGGAAGGCGACGATGAGGTAGATGATGGTGCTGCAAGAAGGCTAAAGGTATCCCTCGTTTCTTCCTGATACTCACGAGCCTGATCATGCTGACTCAGACCGCGATACATCAAGGCTTCCCATAAAAGCATTGAGGAGGGTCCAAATTGCGCATAGGGAAAGCTTGCATCCTTCTCAGGAGGCTCAGGAAAGATTTCACGAGCCTTATCGCGGCAGCGCAACGCTTCCTGTTCTTGCTGATTTTGCCCGTACGCCCATGCTGAAGCCATAGAAGCAGCACTCTGCAAGAGAGGTGATACCTGTGCAAGATAGGGCAAAACCTCCTGATATACGTGTAAGGTTTTTTCCACATCTCTAGTCACGTAAAACATACTCGTCGCAACAAGCACATTGGGGTCTTTCGACAAGCGGGCATAGTGAAGAGCCTTCTGACCGTATGCCTCACTTGTAGAGTGATGGAGCTCATGCCAGGCTAGCAGGCTTTTCAGGCGATAGGCTTGTGCTGTCAATCCTGCTGCTGCTTGTTGATAGCGAGATGGTTGCTGTGCTAATGCCTCTAATGTTGGAACGTAGGTTGAGAGTAAGTGCTTCACTATCATTAATTCGTTCCCATTCAGAAGGTGACGGCATGCCATAATGCTAGCTGCACAGCGAGGTAGGAACTCTTCGGGAGCTAATGCATAGCCACGGTGTTGACCTTCAAAGAGTAGAGGGGCTGGCATCCCTGCAATTACGATAATAGCTTGCCGTCGGGAGATGACAAGCTCGTTGCTGTCCTGTTGTCGTCTGATTGCTTCCAAGTCGCTCAGCTCTTGACCAACGATAACTTGTAGTATGTGACAGTTTGTATAGTCCCGCCAGCCATACACTTGTTCCATGATATACCCTTGTAACAAGGCATGCTGCGCTGCCGAATTGTCCTCTGCAATTGTCAGGGAGAACATCTGCATGGGCATAGATGAGGGAACAAACACCCCACTCTTCAATGGCACAAAGGATGCTGCTGGCAACGACGGTTCTTGTCCTATTATACCAGCTTGCTCAAGCGTGCCATGATCTGGGCGAACACGTTGCCGCCTGATCTGCTTGGTGCGCAGATACTCTGCGATATCCTGCGTGCGTGCATCAGGTTGCTGCTCTTCTTCCTCTAATAGCTCACAGAGATGCTGATAGTACCTGAGTGCCTCTTGGTAACGTTCCTGCTTGCCTAGTAGTTCCATCAGCGGGCGCAGCGCGTCTTCGTCGGTTGGGTGGCTCTGCCAGTAGGTTCGTAGCAGCAGCAGCGCCTCTGCTTCCCCTGCTTCTTTCCAGCGTGCGACGTACAGCCGCGCTAGGGCATGCACACACTGCCGCAGGTCTGCCTCCACCTCGGCTCGCCGCTCTTCGGCCCACTGGCTGTATGGCTCATCCACCAGATAGGTGCCCCTGGAGGCCAAAGCATAGGCTCGTTGCCAGAAGGGCAAGGCGTCATCAGCGAAGCGCTCCATGCGGGCGGCTTGCTGCACGTTCCACGCCACCGCATCACTGTCTAGCCAAACCAAGGGATAAGCTGCCAGTTGGTAGCCGTCACCACTGTGGCTGCTGGCATGCACGTAGCGCACCAGCAAGGTGCGCAGTTCGGGCTGCTTCGGTGGGCACAGCAGGCCACGCAAGGGCGACGTAATATCATCAAGGCGTTTGGCAGTGATGACCGCTTCTTCCTCGCGGCGGGTATGCTCACGCAGCCAATCTTTGGCACCGTAGCGCTGTGGTCGGCTGGCCAGTTGTTTGAGCAGAATCAGCAGAGGAGCCGTGCCCCGTCCGTGTAAACGTGAGACCGCAAGCCGCTGATAGCGACCTAGGGGAGGGTCGGTGCTGACCACGTGCTCAAGCACCTCAATCATGAGGTCTCCACACAAAGAAACGCGCACCGCAGGGGCAGGGACCCCTGACAAATGGTCTGAGAGCTTGAGGAACTGGAGCGGGTAGGTAGCGCCTGCTGCATCGGTCTGATCGCTGGTGGAATCCATTTCTGTGGGCAACTCCTCCCGTACTGGTGTAATGCTGTTCCGTCTGCTCTTTGTCGGTGAGTGACTGCATCTGATGGTGATAGTATAGCATAACTGTTCAGCCTGGGGAATGGGTATACCCCTTCAATGCAGAAATGCGGAGTGAACTTGGCCATAACGAATCAGGCCCCTACATGGCGGGTGCCACACGGTAAATGTTGGCCCAATCATCGGGAGGGATCACATTTTGGCCGTTATCAACGATGCCGACAATGTATGGTGTGCGCAGGAAGGTGGCGGTGACTTGCTCCATTGGCAGCCAGGCGACATCAGTGACGAGTTGTTGCTCGGCCTGCTGGTACATCTGAATGCGCTTGTCCGATTGTGTATAGGCGTCGGCGGCTTCTAATTGCTGTTGGGTGATCTGTTGCTTGGCCGCCGTAGGAGCGGTGTTTTGACCGTAGTTCATATTGTTGTCGAGCGTACCACGGTCAAATTGTAGTGTCAGCCAGTCCTGTGGGTCAGGATACTCTCCCACCCAGGCGAGACCCCAGAACTGCAGCCCGTTGGCATTGTTCGTTGCAGCGGTAACCTTGTCTAGCAGCGTATTGGAGTCAACACCGTTAGGGGTTACTGTGATATTGAGCACGTTTTGCCACATCTGCAACAGCATCTTGACTTCTTGATCAAAGTTGGTCGCATAGGTCAAAGTGATGGGTGGCAGTTGGGACACATCGGAGTAGCCCTCTTCCTTTAGACCTTGTTTGAGCAGCGCTCGTGCCAGAGTGGGGTTTGCGGTGAGATTTTGTGTTCCATCTGGGCCTGTTAACTTGGCATTGTAGCCAGTCATCCCTTGCGGCACAATATGATTGGTGGGGAGCACCGTGTTATTCCAGACCTTGTTAGCGATAGCAACTTTGTCTATGGCGAGCGCGAAAGCCTGACGGACGTGAATATTATCGAATGGCTTCACCAGATAGTTCATGGTGTAGTAGTTCGTCCACAGTTGGGGTACCTGGAAGAAATCGGTGCGCTTCTTAGCGTCGGCGAAGTTAGCAATGGGAACTGCGGTCGTGTCAACCGTTCCTTGCAGATATGCTTGATAAGTATCGTTAGTCGAGTGGTAGAAGGTGAAGGCTACGCGCTGCAATTGCGGTTTAGGCTGGTAATAGGCATTGGGGACAAATGTGGCTATCTGGCCAGGGATATATTGCGCTAGTTTAAATGGACCCGTTTCTCCTCCTTCTGCTAGATGCTGGGTAAATGCTGTGCCGTAGGTAGTGACGAGCCTCTTCTCGACAACATATGAGCATGTATAGGTAAGCATGCTCAGAAAATAGGCAGCTTTTTTGCTGGTTTGCACGATAAGGGTTGTATCGTTGGGGGTCTGTAAGCTATCGTCAAGAAGCGTCGATATTCGCCCGGCCAGCAGTTGGTCTGCGTCTTTTATCAGGCTAAGATACACAGGAGCGACAGTGGATTGCGTTGCTGGTTGCAGGGCGCGATCAATGCTGTAAGCCACGTCTTTTGAGCTAAGTGGGGTGCCGTCACTAAATTTAAGTCCTGGCTTGAGATGAAAGGTCCATGTAGTTCCATCGCTGCTCTGCTGCCATGATTGAGCGATTTGTGGGCGTATCTGTAGCTTATCGTCAAGTGCTAGCAGCCCGGTGAATAGGATGTGAATAGCATTGATTGAGGTAGGATCATGTGCGAGTGCGGGATCGAATGTATCAATGCCCGCACTCACTTGGGGGATCGTGTACGTCTGCTTGCTGGCAGGAGCTTTGACCAGTTGAGAGCTACCAAAAAGGCTACAGGCCGTAAGCAGTAGGCAGATGGATAGTAATTTTATGAGCGTCACTTTTTGCGCTGAGGGGCCTGTAATGGATGGTGCCTGACGTGGCTTCTGGGCAAAAATGTGACGCTCACCCCGCCTGATGACCACTGTTACAAATGCTCCGTAACACTGCTACGCTTGCCGAACGCGGCGGCACGCAATGCAACGCGCAAGAATGCTTCACTATCGGTCTGCGCGAAGGTGGTTGGCCAAGCCATGTACTCTTCGGCGGCGGCCTGTACGATCTGTAGCGTGTGTCCCTGGTCTGCTGCCGCATCGTTACGCGCTGCTGCCAGGGCAATTGTGGCGACCAATGCCTGCACGTCATGTCCCAGCCTTAGATACTGTCGAGCCGTTGCTACTGCTCTTGCGAGGTCCTGCGCTTTCAATTGCGCGCTTAGCGCTTCTAACTGAGCTACAGCAATCAGGCCGCCGCCCACTAGCGCTGACCTAGAAGCTGTCGGGGCCGCTGCTTGCTTAGCACCCTGCGCGCTCACTTCCTTCTGCAGAGCGTTGACATAAGCAGCAGAGGTGAACAACAATGCAAGAACTTCTACATCCTGGACACGCTGGAAGACCAAGCGCACGGCAGAGGCGAAGAGCAGGCCATGCGCTGCTCGTATGAACGAGTCGCGCTCGCCGTCGTCAACGTTGCGCATCACGTCGGCGGCTGCCAGTGCAATCACAGAGCCAGTTGCTCGCGGCGAGGCTCCTCCGTTCATGACCGCATCGTAGACACCCTGGCAGACTTGGGTTGTATCGGCTGCGCTCTGAATGAGACTGCGTAGGGGTAGCGCGTTCTCGTTCTTGGGAGCAGCAATGCGTTTACGTATACTCGTCATGTCATGAGCTGGGTCGCTGGCAAAGCTGCGCACGGCCTTGACCCAGTCTGGTTCCTGGGCACTGGGTTGCAGTGGCAGGTGTGGTGCAAGCCAGTGCAGAATGGTGGGGGCACGATTTCCCCACTCTACCGCGTCGAGTAACTGGAAGCCACGAGTCGCGAACATCAGGGGGTGACCAGCATTTTGGAAAGTAGTGGAGATGCCATCGTAGGTGCGTACCTGCATAGTGCAGTAGTCGGCACCTGTTCCGTACAGTCCTAGCAGGAGGCGCTCGGTCATAACCAAGTCATTGCCGTAGATTGCGTCATGCATCAGGTCATTAACGGTTTTTCCCTCTGGGAGGTCGCTTGGGTAGAAAGGATCAGGAAGCTCAGGTTGCATGGTGTTGCCTACACGTACTGCGGGAGCTGCGGAAAGCAGTGCGTGTACGAAGAGTGGCAAGGCGCGTTTATGCTGCGCCATCTCGCCTTCAAGCGGCTGGGGGATAGTGTGTAGCAGGCGAGAGAGCATGGCGGCGGCGGCAAGCGTGATCACGACGTGTCCGTCGCTATCACCTTTAGCCGCAGCTAAGCCTACACGCCCCAGCAGCACTTCAGGATTTTCACCCTTCTCCAGGACCTTCTGCGCGGCTGTGAGTATCTGATCACTATTCTCAGCCATTAGCGCGTCAGTAAGAGGCGAAATATCGGTTTCTAGTTCTATTGCTGTCATAGAAAGTTACTTTCCTACGTTTGTTGTAATTCGCGAATAGCGCGCTCGATATCGGGAATATCTGCATACTCCTCGTCAAGAAGCTTAAAAGCTCTATCTAGGTAAAGTTGTGCTAGCTTTGCGCCTCGTTCATGAGGGTCAAGTGCTGCCGCTACCAGTTCTTTGCCGCGATATTTCTCCGCGAGCAAGTCGGCAATACGCTGCATTTTTCTATCAGTATCCTGTAATGAACGTGTATCGCGTCCCTCTAGTGCGTAACGCGCCGTACCTGTCAGCCTGCCCAGTTCCGTGAGCTTCTGTCGCTCAGACATAGTGCGCAAGAGAAGCTCATCGCTGTCCAGGTCATCTAGTGGCATTAGCTCATCGACCTCGACAGGAGAAGGTGCCGTAGATACAAAACTGTTAGCATATGTCGAGTATAACTGAGCATATTCTTGGCTGCTGAAGGCCGCCATCTGCATACGCTCTCCTTCATCTTTTGAGGAGAGGGGGCCAATATCACAGAGATCGTCATCACGGTGCTCTGCTAGCGTCTCCAACTGCTGCATAGTAAATGCCTGTTCCAGCATAGGCGGAATCGGCATACCAGAGATATTGGCGACTTCTTGTAACTCCTCCGGCGGCAGTTGTGCGGCAAATAATGGGGGCAAGTACTTGGTGAGCGACATAGGGATTGGTGGCACGACACAATAGGTGCAGAAGACTTCACGCGAATTATGTGTACTGAAGGCAACAAAAATAGCATGTCCCTTTGGTGCTTGCGGGTTGCCACGCAAGAATTGTAGGCTCATAACTGAAGAAACCTCTCTTTATATAGGACAGTTGCATATAGTGTACTGCCCCCTACTACGTCACATGCCAAGGATGGTCATCACGGGGATGTGTCTCTATTGTCTCATAGTGTGCAAGAGACTACAAGTCCTGGCGCATCTGTCTCAACCGCTTGAGTAGGTCACGGTTGGATCTTATCTCTTCTTTGCTCATCTCTGCTTCGCTAGTGGAGAGGGCACCTTCGTACGCTTTGAGATATTGTACCACCTCTGTACTGCCTGCGATGCGGGCAAAATTTTGTAGCAGAGTACGAGCCTGCTCGTGCTGCTCACGACGTGCGTCTGTAATTGCTGTCTGTGCGTACAATTCGGCATATTGGCGCAAGAACGTGGTCCATTGTTGTGGAGTATACAAGCTATGCATGACGCGTTCAACTTGCGTGATGGCTTGTGTCTGCTCGTCCCTGGCTCTATCCACATCTCCACGTAACAAGAAGATACCTGCACGGGCGGAACGTGTGTCGACAATGCCTAATGGTTTGCCCTGCTGGTGATACAACTGTAGTGCCTGTTCAAAGTCATGGAGCGCCTCATCCAGTTCCTGCTTACCACCATGCGCAAGCCCTCGGATAAGAAATGTATCGGCCAGTGCGAGAAAATCGCTACACTGATTGAAACGGATCAAGGCTGCCTCACAGCTCTCAAGCGCTTCATCCCATACCTTTTGTGCAAGTTTCACCTGAGCTACGCCCCACACGGCTAGGCCGTCTCCATCGACGCTCTCTAACAACTGGAATTGGCGTCCGGCCTCCAGGAAGGTATCGAGAGATGCTGCCAGTTCTTCTCGTGCCAGGCGTGTTTGGGCTAGCCCCAGAACTGCTTCTGCTGCAAGCAATGGTTCCTGCAGCTCCTCGGCTAGGCCGTATGCTTCACTGAAACGAGCCTCGGCCTCTGTAAAGTCGCCCTGCGTGAGGGAGAGGTGGCCGCGCACGAGTGAGGTCCCTGGCCCCGCAACTACTATACCAGCCTGTGCAGCGTTTGCGAGATGGCTGTCAGCATCTTTCAGATCCCCACTGAAGACGGCAAGTTGCGCTAAGCGCACTTCTGCCTCTGCTATGTCTGGAGATGCTGTCGATGCGGCAGCACGTTCCTTCGCCTCGATATAACTACCCCGCGCCTGACCAGTCTGCCCCTGCTGTCGATAGACATCTCCCAGGCCAAGCAAGGCACGACTCTCAACTTGTCTATTGTGCAGTTTGTGCGCCTCTCGCTGTGCGTTCAGGAAGGTCTTCGCTGCACGCTCAAGGAAACCGCGTCGGCGTTGTGTCTCCGCCAGCAGCAGCGTCGTCTCTGCCACACCCACTTGGAAGGAGAGAGAGGCATAGGTACGCAGAGCACGTTCTAGTAGTGAATTGGCATAAGCAAGTTGCCCACGGCGCATATTGATTTTACCGAGCAGGTAGCTGGCGTTGGCTGCTCCCAGCCCGTTCTGTTGATCGGTGTAGCCCTGCAGTGCCGATTGAGCTCCTATGAGCGCTTGGTCGACACGATTGCTCTGCAAACTCACCTCTGCCAGGCCAAGATTTGCGTCGGCCTCCCCCAGTCGGTATTCAAGCGTCTGGGCTGAGTTCAGAGCCTCGGCGAAGGTAGTAGCAGCCTGCTCCAAGTGTGTTTGATCGAGATAGACACGTCCCAGACCTATCAGTGCATCGACGGTGCCAAAGAGGTCCCGCGTGGTGCGGTACACTTCAAGTACGCGCTGGTAGCCGGCTGCAGCCTCTGCAAACTGTCGCGTCAGGCGTTGAACTTCCGCTAGGCTGCGGCTAGCATCTGCCTCGTTGATGCTATCGTTGGCTTGGTGAAAAAAGCGCACAGCTTGCTGGTACTGCTCGGTAGCAGAGGAGGTGTTGCCGCGCTGCAATGCGACATGCCCCAGAGCCAAGGCGACGTTTCCCTGTCCCTGCGCGTTGTTGTGTACATGATACAACTGTTGGGCATGCTGGTAGGAATCCTGCGCACGATCCAAGTGCGCCATTTGACGTTCGACATGGCCTAATGATAATGCGCTTGCAGCCTGGTTGAGTGGACGAGCAGCATCACGGTAAAAATTCATAGCGCGGCGGAAACTGTTTGCTGACTGCTCCAGTTGGTTTTTCTGTCGCTGCACATCGGCCAACAGTGAGCGACTATCGCCTGCCCGCTTGAAATCAGCGCTTACGCGAAAGCGTATCTCTGCATCCTCAAAAGCTTCCGCTGCCTTATCCAGGTTGCCGTTATTAAAGGCATCAATGCCTGCTTGTAGGCGTTTCTCGGCTAGTTCCCGCGTTTTTTCCTGGTCATTGGGTTGTGTTGTCATAAATTATCATCTTTTTAAATCACACTACAACTCTCACCTACTTTGCAAACGTAGCAGGTAGTACTCCGGTTTCACATTATAGACGATGTGAACAGTGGTGTGAATAGGCACGTTGCTAATTGGTGCAGGAGACTCAGCGAGGGAGAGTTTGCTTCTATCAGTGTCGCTGCAAAAGTAACTAACGCAACGTGCAATTTTTGGGGAAAGCACCCTCAAGATGACAACATTGTGGGATATATGTATATCTTACTTGACGTATCTCAGTACATTACATATTATTATGATGAAGGTATTACCTATGGTAAACCGATTTGGTCGTATGTGCATAGCATTAACAAAAGAGGGGTAGAGTGCCTGACACGCCCATCTCTTTCTTTATAAGCCATGCCCACGTCGATAGAGCCTTCGTAGACCGCCTCACAGGTGAGTTGCGAGCACGCCGTTTCCCTGCTTGGGTGGACCATCGAGGACGAAAAGGGGATCAAGACCGGCTCAATGGTTAACTTTAAGGCATAGGAGCAGAGGCTACTCGTGGGTAGGGTGCGGCATTCCTCCCCCTAGCCTTGAGCCAGGGGGAGGAATACCGCTCCTACTTACGCGGCTGATTAGCTATGAGCAGAAGCAGCAACAAATTCTTCTACAGGCGCTGTCGTAGAACTCGTGTTGCGTGGCTCAACCCTTATCGGCATGTGTGGGTGTATTTTCCCTATATAGCCTGAACGCAAGCGTGAACCCTCACGCCAGTAAGCGTACCAATATGGGCCGTGCCCTTGCCCATTTCGGCAAGTGCCGCATGCTGTCTTTCCGCATTTGCGGTACTGCAACTGGTAGGTGATATGTTGATTACTTGGTATATCTGTCATGATCACTTGCCCTTTCCATAAATTACTAGGACATTAAATGGTGTACAAACGCTGATAAAAGAATACCATATTCAGATGAATATTGTGTGAATATGTCGCGTCTGAACATGAATAAGTTTTCATACAAAGCGCAACATATGTCGAGCAAAAGAAGAGCTTAATAACACAATTTTCATGTAAGTTGTGTCGGGGTGATTATCAAATGTTGACGGGGTGACAGGTTTTGGCCAGGCAGGCTATGCGGTAGTTCCCTACGAACTGCCGAGGATCGAAGCAAACAAACAAACAAGCAAACAAACTTAGAGAGTTATTTCAAACTGCCAGGGTTGCGGAGCCGGTTCTTCAAACTGTCCGAGTGGATCTGCTGCTCGTATGGTCAAGACGCGTGCATCTGGGAGTGGGAGAGGCTGGAAACGGGCACTGCCCTGGTACACAGCATGGCTTGGATCGCTTGCCAGCTCTGGCCGTGCTAGGAACACTCCTCCACGGTCTCCTGCCCATTGAGTGCCAAGATTATCTTTCAAGAAGAAGATGATACGTGGCACAAAGCTAAATCCCGCTCGCAAAGGGGGCCTGATCCATAAGTAGTGCAGTTCAAAGTGAGTTTGATAGTAGAGCATCCGATGGAGCAGCAGGGTCATGCCTTGCTGCTTCTGTTCTATCTCCAGTGTCACCACGCGCATCGGCTCACGCTGCACCTTCTCGCCGCCTGTCTGTTGCTTAGGGAACT
This sequence comes from Ktedonobacteraceae bacterium, assembly GCA_019240835.1. Classification (GTDB taxonomy): domain Bacteria; phylum Chloroflexota; class Ktedonobacteria; order Ktedonobacterales; family Ktedonobacteraceae; genus JAFATZ01. Next base: position 5,858 of record JAFAXQ010000173.1, on the reverse strand, counting down.
GGGGCGCGGCGATCACTACGGGTGGTCGTGAGGCAAGTTCCAACGCTTTTGCTGAAAATGGTGTTGGATCATCAAGGATCTCATTACATAACTGAAGACAATCGTTGCAAATGTAAGCGGCTCCTGGCCCTGCAATCATACGGCGCACTTCTGATGAGTGACGACCGCAGAAAGAACAACGAGCTGATGCTCGATCAAAGCCCATCATGTAGTCCTTTATGATTGAAACGCCGACACAGGCTTTGTACACGTGCGTAGCGCCGCCGCTGCCGCATCGTGCAATCCTAGACGTTCGAGTAGCGCGGCGTGAGCTTCCCACTCCAGAGTATCGTCCAGAGCAGAAAGAAGTGTCGCTGCCTCTTGTGGCGCAGCAGCCAGCGAGGTCACGCCGTTTGATGCACTAGCATTGGCTGTTGTCAATTGTACGTTTGTGCTCGTCTGCGAACGCCTTCCATACTTGCGTTGCAGTGCTAGCTCAATTAAGTGATCCGCAAAGTGTGGATTCTTGGGCAGCAGAGAGCCATGTAAATACGTTCCATATGCATTACGATAGACAGCTCCTTCTGTATGGTCTTCGGCGTTATTGCCATGGCCCTTAAGCACCTTGCCTAGTGGCTGGGCCTTGCCCAGGTACGTCCTTCCTCCATGATTCTCAAAGCCCACCAGGGTGCTACCATGCCAACTGATAGCCACATCACCAATACAACGGGGAACGCGTGCGCCCTTGTGGATGGTCCAGGCATCAAAGACGCCGAGTCCTCGCATATCTGGTCCTTCGGCAGGGCGGTAGTAGTGCGCGAGCAACTGGTAGCCACCACAAACAGCGAGCAGGGGCATATCATCCTCAACGGCCGCCCATAAACCGATGCTTTTGAGCTCGCACACATCCTGGGCAACGGGAGCCTGTTCCCTGTCCTGTCCTCCGCCGATAAATAACATATCATACTCGTCTGGTGCCAGAGCATCACCGATGCCAAGCCCGACTACGCGCAGTTCAATAGCGCGCAACTGGCAGCGGCGCTGTAGCGTCAGGATGTTGCCCCGATCACCATATAAGTTCAGTTGATCTGGATAGAGGTGGCCTAATGTAAGCGTAAGATGTTCAGTTTCTAAGGAGTCTTCTATCATTGAGGCGCTCCCTCCCAGTAGTGTGATGTGAGGCCACGTTGCTCCAACTCACGATGTACCTCTAGTAAACCGGTATACGTTGGAACGACGAAGAGAGTTTCACCAGGCGGTGTCTGGCGAAGTGCTGTGTTGAGGGCACTCTTGAGGCCATAGCTGCGCTGGGTTGCATGCTCGTTTTGCTGAGGCGCTTTGCGGCCACGAGCATCTAGACGCTGCGGCCTTGCTGGTAGCGAAGGCACGATAGTCATCTCCTGCTGAGCCACGCCTGCATATTTCAAGCGCAGAGCCAGGTCCAGGGCACGCGTACCAGACACTACCAGCGTCTGCGTGTAACCTGCTACGCGTTCAAAATCCACGTCCCATATCCAGGAAATATCTCGACCGTCAGCAATATTGTCATTGAGCAGAAAGAGGACGTGTTTTGCTGTAGCGTTGCTAAACAGAGTGCGAAGCACCTCATTGAAGCCAGTAGGGTTCTTGGCAAGCAAGAGGCAAATGGTGCGTCCCTCGGCCTGGATATATTCCCCGCGCCCAAAGACCGGTTTTGCTTGCTCTATGCCAGTGAGAATAGACTCCCATCCGATATGCAGCGCTTCTGCCGTAGTGATGGCTGCCAGTGCATTGTAAATGTTATACAGCCCCGGTAGTGCGATAACGACTTCCTGCCGATGTTCATCTGACTCAACCTGAATACGCAGGCGGTCGAAGCTCTCTGACTGTGCATGCAGGACGCGCACATCTGGCTTGGGCCGTCTCAACCCGCACTTGGGGCAGACGTAGTGCCCCAGGTGACTGTAAAAACGAAGCTCGTAGACGTAGTCGCTCGCGCATGCCGGGCAAGTACGCATATCCATCACTTGGTGACGGCCATTTTGAGCCTCAAGATCGAGCGATGGATCATCGATCCCATAGTAGAGTATTTTGCCCGTAAAGTCGTTGCCCAAGTGGGCCGTAGTGGGATCGTCTGCGTTGAGCACAAGCGTTGTAGTGCTAGGTAACTGCTGTATAGCCTCGCGCCAATGAGTGGCGATGCTGTCAACTTCGCCATAGCGGTCAAGCTGATCGCGGAAGAGATTGGTAAAGACGGCGACACGCGGATGGACAATACGTGTAATTTGCGGTAGCACTGCCTCATCGACTTCAAAAACAGAGATGGCGTGCCCCGACTTGCGCAACCGCCCGTTGGGCAAAGCATGCATCGCCAATGAACTAGCTATGCCGCGCATCAGATTGGAACCTTCGCGGTTGCGCCACACGCGCAGGCCACTATTGCCAAGAATAGCGGCAATAAGGCTGCAAGTAGTCGTTTTCCCATTAGTACCAGTGACGGTGATGCTGCCATACTCTACCTGGCTTGCTAAGTGCTTCACAATATCTGGATACAGGCACTGCGCAACCACACCGGCAATACTCGTGCCTCCCCCTAGATGTAAGCGACGACTCAATGCACCTGCGGTTCGAGCGCCTATTACGGCTAGTCCTGCACGCAAATTCAGTGCATCTTGCGGACCCTGCTGTTTGGCAGCGGCGATAACCGCCCGAATGTGCTGCAACCGCCGTAGTCGTGTACGGCTCCCCGCTGAGAGTGCCTGTGACGATCCTTTTTTACGCAATGCTTTTCCTCCGAAATCGGCACTTGTGCCTCTATAGGAGCAGAATAGCATGCAAGATCGTTTGGGTCAAGTGCTGAGTTAGCAAGAGGTGAGCGTCACATTTTTGCGGAGAAGCTCGGTAGGGGCCCAATTGATTGTGCCCCCGTTGGCCACACACAGGGCACAATCAATTGGGCCCCTACCGACGTGGATTCCCTCTGCAAGTCGCGTCAGGCACCATACATCACGGGCTTCCTCGGTGCAAAAAAATGACGCTTGCTCGTTAGCAAGGGTAGGGGTGACCGCAAGGGTCACCCCTACTATACCCGTTATGCTGCTTGTCGTGTATAGTAGTGGCGACCCTTGCGGTCGGCATGCCTACTCGCACAAGTCCTACCGGTTCGAGCGCAGCATCCTAGTTAACTCGCTCACAACGTCGTAGCGCCCATAGGAGGGCATGAGATACACGCCCTGCACCATGCTGCGTGCTTCGGAGAGCATTTCCTGGGCTAGGCGTAGCCCCTCTTCGTGACCGCGCTCGCATGCTGTGCGCATGCGTGTACGCACTGCATCGGGAATAGTAATGCCCGGTACCTCGTTGTGCAGGTACTCGGCGTGTCGTGAACTATGTAGAGGAATGCAACCAAGAATCATGGGGATTGGTGGCCTGCCCGCTCGTTCTAAGAAGCGTTGCAGAGGAGCTATTTCATAAATCGGCTGCGTCATGATAAAATGCGCGCCTGCTGCGATCTTCCTGCGGAACTTTTCGATCTCGTGGTCCACCTCTTCGTCGGTCATATTCAAGTTCAACGCGCAGCCGATATGAAACGAAGCGTGAGCGCCTATGGACGAACCTGCAGCATCGTGTCCTGCATTCATGCCCTGGATGACCTGGATCAGTCCTATCGAGTCTACGTTCCACACGCCCGTTGTATTGGGATAGTCACCCACGCGCACAGGGTCGCCTGTGAGGGCAAGAATGTTGCGAATACCCAGGGCATGGGCACCCAGCAACTCGGACTGCAGCGCCATCAAGTTACGATCTCGCGTCGTAAAGTGAATAATTGTTTCGCTGCCCAGACGATCCTGTAGTAAGCGCGCCATGGCAATGCAGCCCATGCGTACTCTCGCCATCGGGCTGTCAGCGATATTAATGCAATCGGCACCAGCTTTTTGCAGCAAGGCAGCTCCTTCAAGGATCTTAGCTGGATTGAGTCCCTTGGGCGGATCCAGTTCTACGCTCACAACGAACTCGTTAGCCGCTAGCTTTTCCTGTAGTCGTGTTCTGGTGCCTTGTTGTGGTAAGATAGCCTCTTGCTCTACTATCTTGATCTTTTCTTTGAGAGGTGCTATCTTAGCCTTCTCTTGCAGGACAACAGAGTCTCCACAGCCGTAGCAGTCATCAAGCGCTCTACGCATAGCGGCGATGTGATGGGGTGTGGTCCCACAGCAGCCGCCAATCAAGCGCACGCCAGCTTTGGCGAAGCGCAACGCGTAGTCTGCAAAGTAGTCGGGGGTTGCGACGTAGAAGAAACGGTTATCAATGCGTGTGGGCAGACCAGCATTTGGCTGTGCTGAAAAGAGATGGGTATATGACTGCTGTTTGGCGGCTGCAATCATTTCTAGCATGACATCTAATGTGCCAGCAGGTCCGACGCTACAATTGGCCCCTATCACATCAGCGCCCAAGTCGCTAAGCACTGCCTGCACTCGTGAGGGAGATTGACCAGAAAGGGTGTGCCCATCTTCATAAAAGCTCATCTGTGCAACGATAGGCAGCCCACCGACCTCCTGTGCAGCCAACACGGCCTGGCGTAGTTCAGCAAGATTAGAGAAGGTTTCGAGAATCAACAAGTCAACCCCACCCTCTTGTAGGGCAGCGATCTGTTCGCGGAACAGGTTGCGTAGCTCACTTAAACGCTGCTCGTCGGGGGCCTGAAACGGTCGTCCGCTCGGCCCAACGGCTCCGGCGATAAAGACGGGCTGGCCCGCTATTTCGCGTGCTTCACGCGCCAAGCGCACCCCGCGAAAATTAATATCGCGTACGCGGTCATCCAACTGATGTTTTTCAAGCCGAGCGCGGTTTGCCCCGAAAGTATTCGTCTCGATGATCTGCGCGCCTGCTGCAATATACTCCGTGTGGATGCTCTGGATAAGCTGGGGCTGTGTCAAGTTGAGCGCGTCAAAGCACTGCTCATAGGGTATGCCGCGAGCATAAAGTAATGTGCCCATTGCACCGTCGCAGAGCAAGGGCCGCTGTCTGAGCTGTTCGAGTAGTGGATGCTGCATTGAAAGCACTTCTCCTGCTTGGCTAGAAAGATGTTTTGTGGTTATTGTATCTCTTTATAGTCTGGAAACACTGCTGAAAAGCTGCTTTACTTGACAGTTGAATCCTGGCAGGAGTGGTGATTGTAGTATATCGGTCTCATTGAGTGTCTCGTGCAGTGTCAGCTTTGCCTTCTCACGTCGATAGATTTCAAGACATCGTTCTTGCCAGTTCACAACCCAATATTCATCAACGCCACGGCGCGAATACAGCTTAAGCTTGACTTCACGGTCTCGGCGTGTATTTTCTGCACCTGGTGAAAGCACTTCAACTACTAGTTCGGGAGAAGTGTGCAGTTTTCCGTCCGCGTGCAGTGCAGCCTTCAATCGTTGCTGGCTTGTCCAAACCACGTCGGGGGCAACATCATCATCATCAGCGAAGATCAGCCCTGGTGCAAAATTTGCCTCGCCAGCTTGCGTTTGGTCGCTCCACATCTGAAGGAGCATGGTTAGCCGAACACAAACAAACTGGTGATGATAATGTGGCTGTTTTGACACGTATAACTCTCCGTCTACAATTTCGTATCGGTTGCCATTGTCTGGCAAGAGTGCTAAGTCGTGTGAGTTCCAGTGAAGTGCTTGCATGGCTTCTCTCTCTGCTTCTGATTCTCAGGCTTTTCCGATCTAACGGGTGTTGGCTACATTGTAGCATACGCATATTACTCACATCGGCTTTGGCCTTCCTATTCTACTACTACTTGCCAAATCCCCGCCCCCGACGTTTTGAGAGCAAGCAGGGTGTTGGTGCGCACGTACGTGCGCACCAACACCCTGCTTGCTCTCAAAACGTCGGGGGCGGGGATTTGGCAAGTA